>JBJTMA010000095.1:0-2631 GCA_046063295.1 Novosphingobium sp. | reverse complement strand
CTGATCGCCCGGGTAAAGGGGTCGATCAGCGGCGCAGAGGCCGTTACGGCAGCGGAGGCGGTCATTGCCGCATTGTCCCGCCGCCCGTCGCTGGCGTCAACCCGGCGATGCCGCCGGGCTGCGCCGCCTCAGCCCATGGTCGGAATGATGAAGGCGTTGTTGCCGTCAGCGCCGCCGTCGGGCCAGCGCTGCGTCACTGTCTTGACCTTGGTCCAGAAGCGGATGCCTTCCTCGCCATACTGGTTGTGGTCGCCAAAGGCCGAGCGTTTCCATCCGCCGAACGAGTGATAGGCGACCGGCACCGGGATCGGCACATTGATGCCGACCATGCCGACATTGACTCGCGCGGCAAATTCGCGCGCGGCATGGCCGTTGCGGGTGAAGATGGCGACACCATTGCCATATTGATGCTTCGACGGCAGCGCGATCGCCTCTTCGAACGAGTCGGCACGGACGATCTGCAACACGGGGCCGAAGATTTCGTTGTGATAGCTGTCCATGTCGGGCGTGACATGGTCGATCAGCGTGGGGCCGACAAAGAAGCCGTTCTCGTGGCCCTGCAGGGTGAAGCCGCGGCCGTCGATCACCAGCTCGGCGCCTTCCTCGGCGCACTTGGCGATCCAGCCTTCGACCTTGGCCTTGTGCTCGGCGGTGACCACCGGGCCGTAATGTGCCTCGGCATCGGTCGATACGCCGACCCGCAACGCTTCGATCGCCGGGATCAGCTTGGCCTTGAGCCGCTCGGCGGTGTCGTCGCCCACCGGTACCACTACCGGCAGCGCCATGCAGCGCTCGCCCGCCGAGCCGAAAGCCGCGCCGGCAAGATCGTTCACCACCTGATCGAGATCGGCATCGGGCATCACGATGCCGTGGTTCTTCGCCCCGCCCATTGCCTGGACCCGTTTTCCGGCGGCAACCCCGCGGTTGTAGACGTAGTGCGCTATGTCCGAGGAACCGACAAAACTGACCGCGCCGATCGCCGGGTGATCGAGGATTGCATCGACCATTTCCTTGTCGCCGTGGACCACCTGGAAAATGCCTTCGGGAAGCCCCGCCTCAAGCCACAGTTCGGCGAGCCGCATCGGCACCGAGGGATCGCGCTCTGATGGCTTGAGGATGAAGGCATTACCGGTCGCCATGGCCACCGCGCCCATCCACAGCGGGATCATCGCCGGGAAGTTGAACGGGGTGATCCCCGCGCCGATGCCGAGCGGCTGGCGCATCGAATAGACGTCGATCCCCGGGCCGGCACCCTGAGTGTACTCGCCCTTCAATGCATGCGGGATGCCGCAGCAGAATTCGACCACTTCGAGACCGCGCTGGATATCGCCCTTGGCGTCGGCGATAACCTTGCCGTGTTCGCTCGACAGGATTCCCGCGAGCTCGTCCATGTTCGCTTCGACCAGCGCCTTGAAATTGAACATCACCCGCGCGCGGCGCTGCGGGTTGGTTGCCGCCCAGGCGGGCTGCGCGGCTTGCGCTGCCGCCACCGCGCGGTCGAGCATCGCCGCGTCGCCCAGCGCAACCTCGGCCTGCACGCTGCCGCTGTTGGGATCGTAGACCGGGCTCTTGCGAGCGGGGGCAATCCCGCCGGTGCCGCCAGCGATGAAATGATCGATCAAGCGCATGAAATAAAACTCCGGTAAGCTGTCAACCTGTCCCTGCACCTGTGGCCGATTCGAAACAAGCGCGCAGTTTATCGCCGTGCTGCTGTAACCTTTGCCGTGCTTGCTCCGAATGCGGAGCAGGAATAGGCTCGGCGCCGAGGGGATCAGGTAATGAGCGAAGCCGCGACAGAAACCGCTCCAACGCCCCGGCCGGAATCCGAGCCGCGGGGCGGGGATCTGGTGCGCCGGCACAAGCTGGTGACGCGGCTATGGCACTGGACCAATCTGGTCGCCGTAACGGTTATGCTGATGAGCGGGCTGATGATCTTCAATGCCCATCCGCGGCTTTACTGGGGGCAGTACGGCACCAACACGCCCGGCCGCCCCGACCCGGCCTGGCTCGATCTCAGCCATGTGAACGGCGGGGTGCCGTTCCCCGGATGGATAACCATCCCTTCGCACTACAGCCTGGCCGACGCGCGGCTGTGGCACTTTGCCTTTGCCTGGATCCTGGGCCTCGCCATCGCCGGTTATCTGCTGTGGTCGCTGGTTTCGGGCCACATCAAGCGCGATCTGGCACCCAGGCCCGCCGAACTCACCCCATCGCACCTGTGGCACGATATCAAGGAGCACGCCGCGCTGCGCTTTCCGACCGGAGCAGCGGCTCTCCAATACAACATCCTCCAGAAGCTTGCCTACGGCGGGGTGCTGTTCGTGCTGCTGCCAGGTGTGATCCTGACCGGCCTGACGATGTCGCCCGGGATGAATGCCGCATGGCCGTTCCTGCTCGACCTGTTCGGCGGGCGGCAGTCGGCACGATCGCTGCACTTCCTCTGCGCCTTCGGCCTGGTCGCCTTCTTCTTCGTGCACATCGCGATGGTAGTGCTCGCCGGGCCGGTCAACGAGGTGCGTTCGATGATAACCGGCTGGTACCGCCTGCCGCGCGAGAAGGGAGATGCAGCATGATCCTGAGCCGGCGCGGATTGATCGGCATCGGCGCGGCGGGCGCGGGTAGCCTGCTGCT
>JBJTMA010000094.1:0-18833 GCA_046063295.1 Novosphingobium sp. | reverse complement strand
CTGTGATCGTCCGTTTCGGTTCGCATCCGATTGCCGCCAACACTGCTTTCGATGCGACTTCGCTTCCTGCATTCCGTGCCATCTCGGACCATCTCATGCAGGGCTAAAACTGACCGCATTTTCACTTGCAGTTAAGGTGCGAATCTTTATAGCGACCCCCCGCTGCCCCAAGGGGACTTCCAATAACCGCAAGGCAGCTTCGTCTATGTGTTACCTGGCCGAAAGGCCTATTGGGGGTCCCTTGAGTTGCACCAGTATCCTGACGCATCGGCTGTAGTTCGCGCCCTTTCGCCCGACGAACCCGTTATCATCAATCGCCCGCACGCCGCCGCGCGCGCCGCCCGCTTCTTTGTCGAGAAGTTTCCGGGCCGGTCGCTCTATGCGGTGAAGGCCAATCCCTCGCCCGACTTGCTCAAGGTGCTGTGGGACGCGGGCGTGACCCATTACGACGTCGCCTCGATTGCCGAGGTTCGGCTGGTTCGCGCCACGCTGCCCGAAGCCGTGCTGTGCTTCATGCACCCTGTGAAGTCGGCCAGCGCGATTGCCGAGGCCTACAAGGTCCACGGCGTGCGCACTTTCAGCCTCGACAGCCACGACGAGCTGGCGAAGATCGTCGCCGCTACCGCGCAGGCCGATGGCTCGCCTGCCGAAGACCTGCGCCTCTGTGTGCGGCTGCGCGTTTCGTCCGACTATTCGGAGCTGAGCCTCGCTTCCAAGTTCGGTATCGACCTTGCCGATGCCGGTGCGCTGCTGCAGGCGACCCGCCAGGTCGCCGACTGGCTCGGCGTGTGCTTCCACGTGGGTTCGCAGGCGATGACTCCGTTTGCCTATGTCCAGGCACTCGAGCGGGTCCGTGCGGCGATCGTCGATGCTTCGGTCACGGTTGACATCATCGATGTCGGCGGCGGCTTCCCTTCGATCTATCCCGGCATGGAGCCGCCGCCGCTCGAAGACTACTTCGGCGCTATCCACCGTGCGGCGGAATCGCTGCCGGTGTCGTACTCGTCGGAACTGTGGTGCGAACCCGGCCGTGCGCTCTGCGCCGAGTACAACTCGCTGATCGTCAAGGTCGAGAAGACGCGCGACGACGAGCTCTACATCAACGATGGTGCCTATGGTGCGCTCTACGATGCGGCGCATGTCGGTTGGCGCTTCCCGGTTCGGTGCCTCTCGGAAGGCCGCAGCGAACAGCTCAAGGGCTATTCGTTCTATGGCCCGACCTGCGACGATGCCGACTATATGGAAGGCCCGTTCATGCTGCCGGCCGACGTCAAGGCGGGCGACTATGTCGAGATCGGCATGCTCGGTGCTTATGGCGCGGCGATGAAGACTGCGTTCAACGGGTTTGGCCAGGCCGCAGCGATCGAAACCAGCGATGAGCCGATGGCGAGCCAGTATATGGGTGATCGCCGCGATCCGCGCCAGAGCGACAACGTCGTCTCGCTGCGCTGAAACGCATAAGGGAGCCACCGCTTGGCTGCGGCGGCTCCCCTTTTGCTCTTCACCGGAGCTCAGAACGAGACGGTGAACGAGCCCACCAGCCGCGCCTTGCCCAGCCGTCCGAACAGCGCGCCGCTATCGTCGGTATCGTGATAGCGCAGGTCGATGCTGGCACCCTTCAGTACGGTGTAGGACGCGCCGAGGTTCCAGGTGTTGTAGTGGAACAGGTTATTGACCGTCTGGTGCCCGAAAGCGCCTGATACAGACAGCTTCGGGCTGACCGGCATGCTGACCGACCCTTCGTAATAGGTCGCGTCCTGATTGCTGCCGAAGTAGTTCCAGGTGTGATAGACCGCACCGGTCAGCGATGCCTTGCCGACGGGCACGGTAACGGCGCCCTTGACCTCCAGGGTGTCGATCTTGGCCGGGGCATCGACATAGCCATAGCGGACGAAACCCACGTCGACCTTGGCCTTGCCCACCGGCAGGACATATCCGCCCCACGCATCGTATTCCTGGTTGATTCCGGCAAAATCGACGTTTTCGGTGCCGGCACCGAGGTAGAAGCCTTTGTATCCGGCGTTCACCGCGGCAAAGACCGCGGCGTGATTGTCGGACTGGCTGACCCCGCGCCATTCGTAATTGGTCGAACCGGTCACGCTGGCGCTGAGATCGACGCCGTCTCCTGCGTGCGCAGCGCCGGGCAGGGCGAGTGCGGCAAACGCCGCCAATGCATACTTCTTCATCGGTAATCCCCTCATCGATTGGGCAAGGCTGCCCCGAGCGCGGCGGACGCCACGTCCACCGCGTTCTGCCTTGCTGTCTGGAAAATGCGGTTCGGCGGGCGGGGCCTGGGAGAGATCAGGCTTCTCCGCCCGCCGGACCTGTGCGACCCGAAGGACGCTGGCTTCGTTAGAAGAAGCCCAGCTTTTTCGGGCTGTAGCTGACAAGCAGGTTCTTGGTCTGCTGGTAGTGTTCAAGCATCATCTTGTGCGTTTCGCGCCCGATGCCCGATTGCTTGTAACCGCCGAACGCCGCGTGGGCGGGGTAGGCGTGGTAGCAGTTGGTCCAGACCCGCCCGGCCTCGATCGCGGCCAAAGCGGTAGCAGGTGTTGACGTTCCGGCTCCACACTCCGGCGCCAAGGCCGAACAAGGTGTCATTGGCGATCGCCAGCGCTTCTTCCTCGGTCTTGAAGGTGGTGGTGGAAACGACCGGGCCAAAGATTTCTTCCTGGAAGATGCGCATCTTGTTGTGGCCCTTGAACACCGTCGGCTGGATGTAGAACCCGCCCGACAGATCACCCGGCAGCTGCGCCACGCCGCCGCCGATCAGCACTTCGGCGCCTTCGTCCTTGCCGATCTGCAGGTACTTCAGGATCTTCTGCTGCTGTTCCTCGCTGGCCTGCGCGCCGATCATCGTCGCGGGATCGAGCGGGCTGCCCTGGACGATCTCCGCCACCCGCTTGAGCGCACGTTCCATGAACCTGTCATAGATCGATTCGTGAATCAGCGCGCGGCTGGGGCAGGTGCAGACCTCGCCCTGGTTGAGCGCGAACATCACGAAGCCCTCGATCGCCTTGTCGAAGAAATCGTCGTCATGATCGGCGACATCGGCAAAGAAGATATTGGGGCTCTTGCCGCCCAGTTCGAGCGTGACGGGGATCAGGTTTTCGCTGGCATAGCTGGCGATCAGCCGGCCGGTGCTGGTCTCGCCGGTGAAGGCGATCTTGGCGATCCGCTTAGAGCTGGCGAGCGGCTTGCCCGCTTCGAGGCCGAAGCCGTTGACCACGTTGAGCACGCCCGGAGGCAGCAGGTCGCCGACCAGCTCCATCAGGACCATGATCGACGCAGGGGTCTGCTCGGCGGGCTTGAGCACCACGCAGTTGCCCGCGGCGAGCGCCGGGGCGAGCTTCCACGTCGCCATCAGGATCGGGAAGTTCCACGGAATGATCTGGCCGACCACACCCAGCGGTTCGTGGATGTGATAAGCCATGGTGTCGTGATCGATCTCGCCGATCGAACCCTCCTGCGCGCGGACGCAGCCGGCGAAGTAGCGGAAATGGTCGATCGCCAGCGGCATGTCGGCAGCCATCGTCTCGCGGATCGGCTTGCCGTTGTCCCAGGTCTCGATAGTGGCGAGCTTTTCGAGATTGGCTTCCATCCGGTCGGCGATGCGATGGAGGATCAGCGCGCGCTCGGCCGGGCTGGTCTTGCCCCAGGCATCCTTGGCGGCATGCGCGGCGTCAAGCGCGAGTTCGATGTCGGCCTCGTCGCTGCGCGCGATCTTGCACACGGCCTGCCCGGTGATCGGACTGATGTTGTCGAAATACCTGCCGTTTACCGGGGCGACCCATTTGCCGCCGATGTAGTTGTCATAGGTCTGGGCGAAGGGCGACACCAGTTTGCTGGCGGCATCCGCAGTCATCACGTTCATGGCCTTTGCTCCTCTCTCATCGAGGCCGGCTATGTATCCCGGCCTTGGGTGAAGGAGTGTCAGTTCAAGTGGTACGGGGGTAGGGGGGCAGCGAAGCCGGGTAGGGCAAGGTGTATCGCTGGCGAGACAGCTGTCAGTGCATCCCGCCCATGCCGGCGCGTTCCATCCGGCGATACATCGTTGCACGGCCGATGCCGAGCAGGCGTGCGGCGGCGGTGACATTGCCGTTCGACCGCGCCAGCGCCTGGCGCAGCACCGCGCGCTCGCTGTCTTCGAAAGTACTCTGTTCGCCGGTACCGAGGACCTGGGCCAGCGGGCGGCTTTGCACGAGCCTGCCCGCGCCAAGGCCGAACTGGCGCCGCGCCGCGCGGGTTGCGCCGATCACCAGGTCGTCACGATCGACCGCGAGCAGGGCAGAGCCGCGGCCCGGACCTTCGGCTGAATAGACAATCCGCGCTTCGGCGAAGCGGCGGCAGAAGAAATCGCGTTCAATCTGGCGAGCGGCATCCTGGACCAGTGCGGCGATCATCGTCGCCATCGCCTCGCCGTGGTCGGCGCGGCACGTCGAAACGTCGAGTGCGGCCACCAGCTGGCCTTCGGGATCGAATACCGGCGCATCCATGCAGCTGACGCCGACATTGCGGCTGGCAAAGTGTTCCTGGCGCAGGATTGTGACCGGGCGCGCCTCGACCAGGCAGGTGCCGATACCGTTGGTGCCTTCGGCCGCCTCGCTCCATTCGGCTCCCGCGGCAAGGCCGATCGCATCAAACAGGGCATGATCGCCTTGCTGCGAACGCGCTTCCAGGATCACCCCTTGCGTGTCGGACAGGACCACGGCGCAGCCGGTGCGCCCGACGCTTCCGTAAAGGCTGTCGAGCACAGGGGTCGCGGCGGCGAGCAATTCGTCGTTTGCGGCCCGCAGCAGTTCAAGCTCGCTGCCGCCGATGCGGTTACCTCGCGACGAGGCCGAAGGGTCGAGCCCGTGATGCAGTGCAGAGCGGCACCACGATGCCGCCACCGACGAGGTTGCGGCGGCATTGCCCGACTGGACAGCCGCAAGCACACGGTCGCTGTGGTTCTCTCTTGAGCCCGCCATGGCGCTCTCCTCTCTCCCACCTCCGGATCTTGGTCCGGTAGACGGTTCGTAACAACCATTATGCGGCAGGGATTTGATCCGGCGCAAGGGATCAGCGCGGAGCCGGGAGGCCGGACCGTCTCACAATCGAGACGGTCCGGCGATTGGCGCTTACTTGACGACAACCTCGACCCGGCGGGCAGCGTCCTTTGCGGTGGTTGCATCGATCACAGCTTCGGGCTTGACCAGCGCTGCACTGGTAGCGGGAATACCCGCCGAAACCAGGGCCGACTGGATTGCCTGCGCGCGCTGTTTGGCAAGTTCGGCATTGGCGGCAGCGTTGCCGCTGGGGTCGCTGTAACCCGACACTTCGAGCTTGGTGCCAGAATGGGTGTCGAGCCACGATTTGAGACCACCGGCAGCATTGGCGAAGGCGGATGCGACGTCGGTCTTGCCGCTGTCGAAATAGACCTTCACCACCGGCTTGCCGTCGCGCATCTCGCTGGTCACGCCTGCGCCCTGGGGGATGGCGACCGAAGCATCACCTTCCTTGGGTGCCGCGGCCAGATCGGTGCCGACATCCGATGCTGCGGCGCTGGCCGCAGCTTCCGTTGCGTTGCCTTCGGTCGCTTCAGGATTGCGCGAGGTGAAAAACCACCAGGCGGCAAATGCCAGGACTGCAAGCCCGATCACCCACCACAGCCAGTTCATTTCCGAACCATCGTCAGCGGTAGCGGTCGGCGCGGAAGGAGCGGGCTTGCTGGCGGCGGGCATGGCCGAAGCCACCTTTTCGGCCGCATCTCCGGTGGCGCCTTTTGCCGCGTTGGCGGCGCTGCTTGCCGCTGCGCCGATCGCGGCTGCGGCGCCTGCTGCGGCAGCAACGGTAGCCGCTGGTGCGGCCTTGACTGCTTCAACCGCCGGCTCGGCCTTCGCGGCTACCTTTTCGACCAGCTTGGCAGGGGCAGCGGCTTCCTTGGCCGGTGCGGCAGCCTTTGCCGGAGCCTTCTTGGCAGGAGCGGCGGCCTTCTTGGCTGGGGCCTTGGCCGGAGCAGAAGCCTTTGTGGCTGCCGGCTTCGCGGCGGGTTTGGCGGGAGCTTTCGCGGCAACGGCCTTGGGCGCGGCCTTGGGAGCCGCGGCCTTGGTGGCGGGAGCCTTTGCAGCGGGCGTCTTGGTCGCGGTCTTGGCAGCAGGGGCTTTCGCCGCCGGTGACTTGGCGGCAGGAGCCTTCGCTGCGGTCGCCTTGGCGGCGGGTGCTTTGGCTGCCGCTTTCGTTGCTGAAGCCTTGGCAGCCGGAGCCTTCGCCGCGGGCGCCTTGGCTGGCGCGGCGGTCTTGGCCGGCTTGGCGGCCGCGGGCTTCTTGGCCGATGCGGCAGCCTTGCCCGCGAACTTGCCCAGCTGGCCGAGTTCGGCGGCGAGGAGATAATAGACGGTGACGCGGTTCTTGGTCCGGTCGGCCTTCATCCGTTCGCCAACCTTTGCGATCGCGGCGTCGAGCGCGGCGTCGCTCTGTGTCAGGCCCAGCTTCTTCTTGAGGTAATTGTTGCGGACCCGGTCGGTCTCGGCCTTGTCGCTGAAGGAAACCAGCGAAGAATCGCGGTTGCGCAGCGCGATCCCGCAGTACTTGACGATCCCGGCGATGACCGCGTCATCGGCTTTCGCATCATACTTCTTTACGTCTGCGGCCCAGTCGGTTGCCATGCTTCACTCCCCACAAAGACGATGGGCAATCGTATGACTGCCGCTGTCCGCGCCGGACGGCGCTCGGGCGGGAGTCGTAGCGGATTCCTGCTGTCGGTCTAGAAGGAATCAGAATGAATGCGTGTTAAGCAGCGAGGGCGAGGTCGAGCCGCTGCCAGATCTCGGTTAGCGCATCGGTCAGTTCGCGCATCATGGTTTCGCTATGCGCCGGACCTGGGGTGAAACGCAGCCGTTCGGTGCCGCGCGGCACGGTCGGGTAATTGATCGGCTGCACATAGATGCCGTATTCGGCAAGCAGGATATCGCTGATTGCCTTGGCCTTGACCGGATCGCCGACCATCACTGGAACAATGTGGGTGGTCGACGGCATCACCGGCAGTCCGGCCTCCGCCAGCATCGCCTTCAGCCGCGCGGCCGCGGCCTGCTGACCGTCGCGTTCAACGCTCGATGCCTTGAGATGGCGAACCGACGCGAGCACCCCGGCGACCAGCACCGGCGAGAGGCTGGTGGTGAAGATGAAGCCGGGAGCATAGCTGCGGATCACGTCGATGATCTTGCGGTCGGCTGCGATATAGCCGCCCATAACCCCGAATGCCTTGCCCAGTGTGCCCTCGATCACGTCGATGCGATGAGCCGCTTCATCACGGTCGGTGATCCCGCCGCCGCGCGGGCCGTACATGCCAACAGCGTGGACCTCGTCGATGTAGGTGAGGGCGTTGTACTTCTCGGCCAGATCGCAGATCGCGTGGATCGGGGCGACATCGCCTTCCATCGAATACACGCTCTCGAATGCGATCAGCTTGGGGGTGTCCGGATCTTCTGCGGCGAGCAGTTCTTCGAGATGCTCAAGATCGTTGTGCCGCCACACGCGCTTTTCGGCGCCCGAATTGCGGATGCCGGCGATCATCGAGGCGTGGTTGAGTTCGTCCGAAAAGATCACGCAGCCGGGCAGGATCTTGGCCAGCGTCGACAGCGTGGCGTCGTTCGAGACATAGCCCGACGTGAACAGCAGCGCGGCGTCCTTGCCGTGCAGGTCGGCCAGTTCGGCTTCAAGGTCGACGTGGTAGTGGGTGTTGCCGCCGATGTTGCGGGTGCCGCCCGAACCGGCGCCTACATCGTGCAGCGCCTCTTCCATTGCCGCGATCACCTTGGGGTGCTGGCCCATCGCCAGATAGTCATTGGAACACCACACGGTGATGTCTTTGGGACCGTTGTGGCCGGCAAAGCAGCGCGCGTTGGGATACTGCCCCTTGTTACGCAGGATATCGATGAACACGCGGTAGCGGCCTTCCGAGTGGAGTCGGCCGATCGCTGCGTCGAAAATCTGGTCGTAGTTCACTTGGCCCTGGCCCTTGCCCCTGCCGGAATGGCGGCGCTCTACTCCATGCCCTATACCAAGGCCAGCTACTTTTTATTGCGCTGGATCAAATTACCGATTGTTCAGGAACAATCGAAGCAAGGGGCCGGAACGAACCGTGCCGCGGTCAATCCGCGGCTGCAAAGCCAATCCTGACGCCTGTGTGATTGGCCGGGTCCTGCAGCCACTCCCAATCGTGCCCCGGCACCACCAACAGTCCGGGATCCTGGGCCTTGAGAGCGCGGATCGCCTTGAGCCAGGAGAAGACCTCGGCCCGGTTCTCGGGATTGATGTATTGCTCGATCAAGCGCGACCGGGCCCGGAGCTCCATCCAGTTGCGGGCAAAGCTGGAGACGTCACCGACGAACAGCGCCTCACGGCCATCGGCGAGCCGCACGAAGATCAGCTGCGAACCCGCCGAGTGGCTGTTTGGCGCGGGAATGACGACGACGCCAGGGGCAACCGCTTGCGGCGCGGTTGCCGAAATCCGTGCCTCTGGTTTGGCCCCGTGCCAGGCGAGCGGCGCGGCAAGCTGGGCGGCGTTGAGCCAGGCATGCTGGCTGAGCGCCGTGCCTCCAAGCTCGGCAAGGCCGCCCAGATGATCGGGGTGCTCGTGCGTGACGAGGATCATTCCCGCTTGATCAAGTTCAGCGTTTATCTTGCTCTGAACCGGCTGGCTGAAGCTTTCGGCATCGATCGCCTCGGCAACGCTTGCGGTCATCCCGCTTTCGATCATGATCGCCTTGCCGCCGCGCACCGGAAGACGGAACGACATATACCCCGCCAACTTGCGCTTAAGGCCCGATCCGGCAACCAGCAAGTCGCCCGGCAGCCGGCGAAACGCAGCGCGTTCGACCTCGATCGCATAGGGAGGCTCCCCCGGGATCGATGCGGCAAGGCCGCGCAATTCGGTGATGTCGAGGTGCTTGGCTGGAAGCGTGTCGCCGGTATTGTCGATCAACAACCAGTAGAACGGCAAGCCAAACAAAAGCATCAGCCCCAGGAGGATCAGGTTGAGCCGGTGAGTCACGGTCAGAGTACCTCCCATGCAGATAGCCCATACCCGGCCAGCGCAGGCTCCAGCTCTGTAATCCCCGGATCGGCCTTCGTGAACAGCGCGAAATCTGGCCGCTGGCGTTGGAGCGGTTGCCCGGTGGTGAGATGCGCGATCCGCCGGGCAATCCCCGCCGCACCATCGACGAAGGCGACGTCCGGCCCGAATGCGGCCCCCAGCTCGGGGATAAGAAGCGGGAAGTGGGTACAGGCGAGCACGACGGTATCGATGGCTTCGCCGCCTGGTTGCTGGCGGAGGCCGGCGACCGAACTTGCGATGACAGCGGGATCGACCGGCTTGCCGCGAATTTTGGTCTCGGCCGCAGTGACCAGTTCAGGCGCTGCATGGCGGAGCAGGCGCTTGTCGGCTGCGAATTCGGCGCTCAACCGATCGACGTAGGGCTGGCGGATGGTTGCCGCGGTGCCAAGCAGGCCGATTGTTCCGGTGCGGGTCCGCTCTGCAGCGGGCTTGATCGCGGGGACCGTGCCCACGATCGGCACCGCCAGCACATCGCGCACCATGCCCAACGCGATCGTGCTCGCCGTGTTGCAGGCGATACAAATCAGGCGCGGGCGATATCGCTCGCTCATCCTGCCGAGCAGTCCGCAGACCCGCGCCGCGACCTCGGCCTCGGTCTTGGGGCCATAGGGCAAGCCGCCGTTGTCCGCGGCGTAAATCACCGGGGCATCGGGCAGAGCCTTGCGCACTTCGCCGAGTACCGACAGCCCACCGACGCCCGAGTCGAACAGGAGGAGCGGCGCGTCAGCATCCATTTTCGTGGCAATCCCCTTGTGTGCCCTTGTCGGCGTACCTGCCTTGTAGCTACCACTGGCGGACAAAGGGAAGGGACTGCGATGGAATCGCTCGACGCATTGGCTCTGGGGTACCTGCTCGGTTCGATCCCGTTCGGGCTCATCCTGACCAGGGCATTCGGCGCGGGTGACCTGCGCAGCATCGGATCGGGCAGCATTGGTGCAACCAATGTGCTGCGAACCGGGCGCAAGGGGCTCGCCGCGGCGACACTGCTGCTCGATGCGCTGAAGGGCGCGTTGGCGGTGTACCTTGCCGCGCGGTGGTGGCCGCTGGCCGCGCCGGTTGCTGCCTTCGGGGCGATCGTCGGGCATTGCTTTCCCGTCTGGCTGGGGTTCAAGGGCGGGAAGGGCGTGGCGACCGCGCTCGGCATCCTGGCGGCATTGTCGTGGCAGCTCGCGCTGGCCTGCATCGCGGTCTGGCTGCTGGCATTCCTGATCATGCGCATTTCATCCGTCGGCGGGATCAGCGCCGCGGTTGCCGCAGCTCCGGCGGCGTGGGCGTTGGGGCGCAGCGATCTGATTGTGCCGCTACTGGGTATCGCAGCGGTGATCCTGTGGCGTCACCGCGCCAACATCGCCCGCCTGCGCGCTGGCACAGAACCGCGCGTTGGGCAGAAGGGCTGAGCAGTGATGCTCTCGCAGGACGAAGCCTTCGCCCGGATTCGCCTGCTCCGTTCGCCCAATGTCGGCCCGGTCAGTTTCCGCCAGCTGCTGCGCCGGTTCGGCGATGCGGGCGCCGCGATTGCCGCCTTGCCCGATCTCGTCTCGCGCAAGGGCGGCACGTACCAGGTCGCTTCGCCGGATCGCGTATCGGCGGAGATTGCCGCGGCCCGCAGCGCTGGCGCGCGGTACCTGTTCCATGACGATCCGGCCTATCCGCCCTTGCTCGGCGATCTCGATACCGCGCCGCCGATCCTGACCTATCGCGGGGATCCGGCTCTGGCTTCCAGGCCCAGCGTAGCAATCGTCGGCGCACGCAACGCCTCGGCTGCCGCGGTCAAACTGGCGCGCCAGTTCGCGGGTGAGCTGGCCGAGGCGGGCTTTGTCGTCGTCTCGGGGCTTGCCCGGGGTATCGACGGCGCGGCGCACCAGGCATCCTTGCCCGCCACGATCGGGGTCATCGCCAGCGGGATCGACGTGGCCTATCCCCCCGAACACGCCGATCTGCAGGAAGCAGTGGCAACGCAGGGCCTGCTGCTCGCCGAACAGCCGCCGGGTACCGATCCGCTCGCGCGGCACTTCCCGGCTCGCAACCGGATCATCGCCGGACTGGCTGCCGGAACGCTGGTGGTCGAAGCCGCGCCCAAGTCCGGTTCGCTGATCACTGCTCGGCTCGCGGCAGAAGCCGGGCGCGAAGTCATGGCCGTGCCCGGCTCTCCGCTTGAGGCGCGGGCGCAGGGCTGCAACCAGCTGATCCGCGAAGGCGCGGTGCTGGTGCAAAGCGCGGCTGACGTGATCGAGCTGCTTTCGGGGTTCGACGGCCAGCCGCGCAGCACCTTCCGCGAAAGCGCCGCCGGGTTCGAGGCCTTGCCCGACGATCTCGACGACAGCCCGCCCGATATTGCCGCGCTGCTCACCACCGCACCGGTTCCGGTTGATGAGCTGATCCGGCAAAGCGGGGCTAGCGGCGCCGCGGTTCAGCTTGCATTGCTCGAAATGGAACTGGGCGGTACCCTGGTGCGCCACGCCGGCGGGCGGGTGAGCAGGGCCTGACGTAGAGGGGAAGGGCGATGGACAAGTTTCCGGCACGGATGTTCCGCTGGGCAGCAATCTACGGCGTGATCGTACTCGTGCCGCTCTATCTTACTCCGCTGCCTCCAATAGGCGGTGAAGTGTTCTACGGTTTCGTCGGGCTGGCACTGGTGTTTCAGGCGGTGTTCTGGGTGATCGGCAGCGATCCCGCCAAGTACCGCGCACTGATGCCGATCGCGGTGGCAGAAAAGGTTGTTTTCGCAGGACCCTGCCTGGCACTGTGGGCCACCGGCTATCCGGTCAATCCGCCCGTCGCGCTGTTCGCCTGCATCGACCTGCTGCTCGGCCTCGGCTTCTTCATTGCGTGGCGGCGGCAACTCGCCGCTTGACGCAGACGGCAACTGCTCCCCACCCTCGCGCGTACGTATACGCGTAAGGACCCGTCATCACCGTCATGCAGCTTGTCATCGTCGAATCCCCCGCCAAGGCCAAAACCATCGAGAAGTATCTGGGCAAGGACTACCAGGTCCTCGCCTCCTACGGCCACGTCCGCGACCTGCCGCCGAAGGACGGCTCGGTGCGGCCCGACGAGGACTTCGCGATGGACTGGGAGGTCTATGGCGACAAGGGCCGGCAGGTGAAGGCGATCACCGATGCGGCCAAGCAGGCCGACCGCCTGATCCTAGCCACCGACCCCGACCGCGAGGGCGAGGCGATCTCGTGGCACGTGCGTGAACTGCTCGCCAAGAAGAAGGCGCTGCCCAAGGAGGTGGAGCGGGTCACCTTTAACGCGATCACCAAGGATGTGGTGACGCAGGCGATGCAGCACCCGCGTGAGCTCGACCAGGACCTGATCGATGCCTATCTCGCGCGCCGCGCGCTCGATTATCTGTTCGGCTTCACCCTTTCGCCGGTGCTGTGGCGCAAGTTGCCTGGCGCGAAGAGCGCGGGGCGCGTACAATCCGTGGCCTTGCGCCTGATTTGCGAGCGCGAGCGCGAGATCGAGCTGTTTCGCCCGCAGGAATACTGGTCGGTGCTGGCCAAGCTCGAACACCTCGGCACCGAATTCCCCGCACGGCTGGTCAAGTTCGAGGGGCAGAAGCTCGACAAGCTAAGCCTGGGCGATGCCGGCAGCGCTGAGCGCGCCAAGGCGGCGGTCGAAGCGGCGACCTTCCGGGTCGAAGAGGTTGAGACCAGGCCGACCAGGCGCAATCCCTATCCCCCGTTCACCACCTCGACCCTGCAAATGGAGGCCTCGCGCAAGCTCGGATTCTCGGCCAGCCACACGATGCGCGTGGCGCAGACGCTCTACGAAGCCGGCGCGATCACTTACATGCGCACCGACGGCGTGCAGATGGATTCAAGCGCCATCTCCGCAGCGCGCGTC
This sequence comes from Novosphingobium sp., assembly GCA_046063295.1. GTDB lineage: Bacteria > Pseudomonadota > Alphaproteobacteria > Sphingomonadales > Sphingomonadaceae > Novosphingobium. Next base: position 5,884 of record JBJTMA010000094.1, on the reverse strand, counting down.
GCCATCACAGAACGTTACAAGAATGGGCATTACATGCCTGAAAAGCCGCGGATTTATGAAACCAAGGCGAAGAACGCGCAGGAAGCGCACGAAGCAATCCGGCCCACCGATTTCGCGCGCGACAGGTTTGGCAGCGGCGATGAGGCGCGGCTTTACGAACTGATCTGGAAGCGCGCGATCGCCAGCCAGATGGCCAGCGCGGTGATCGAGAAAACCAGTGTGACCTTGCGCGAAGGGACCGGCCAGCACGAGTTGCGCGCCAGCGGGCAAGTGGTGAAGTTCCCCGGCTTCCTGGCGGTTTACGACGAAAGCCTCGACCAGAAGGCCGATGCCGAGGACGATGACAGCGCGATGCTGCCGGTGCTCAATTCGGGCGATACCCCGGCTAAGCGCGGGGTCGAGGCGAACCAGCACTTCACCCAGCCCCCGCCGCGCTTTTCCGAGGCGACCTTGGTGAAAAGGCTCGAGGAACTCGGCATCGGGCGCCCGTCGACCTATGCCGCCACGATCCAGGTCCTGAAGGATCGCAACTACGTTCGCACCGAAAAGAACCGTTTCTTCGCGGAGGAATCGGGACGGCTGCTGACCGCTTTCCTCGAACGCTTCTTCCCGCGCTATGTCGCCTATGACTTTACCGCCGGGATGGAGGACGAGCTCGACACCGTCTCCGACGGGCGCGAAGACTGGAAGGACCTGCTCGCCAAGTTCTGGAAGGACTTCAAGCCGAAGAGCGACGAGGTGATGCTGCAGAAACCCTCGGAAGTGACCGAGGCGCTCGACGCGTTCCTGTCCGATTACCTGTTCCCCCCCACCGAGGACGGCAGCGATCCGCGGATCTGCCCCTTGTGCAAGGTCGAGCACCGCGAAGGCGGGCGGCTGGCACTGCGCGGCGGGCGTTTCGGGGCGTTCGTCGCCTGTTCGAACTATCCAGAGTGCAAGTACACCCGCAAGTTCGCCCAGCCGGGCGGTGCCGACGCGGCACAGGATGGCGAGATCGGCAAGCACCCCGAAACCGGCGAGCCGATCTTGCGCAAGGCCGGACGTTTCGGCCCCTACATTCAGATGGGCGAGGGCAAGGAAGCGGCGCGCAGTTCGATCCCCAAGGACATCGGCGAGCTCGATCTCGACTGGGCGGTGAAGCTGCTCAGCCTGCCGCGCGAGGTGGGTCTGCATCCCGAAAGCGGAGAGAAAATTACAGCATCGATAGGACGTTATGGCCCGTACCTCGCTCACAATGGCAAGTACGCCAAGCTGCGCAGCACCGCCGAGGTATTTGAAACCGGGATGAACAGCGCGGTCGCCAAGCTGGCCGAGGCTGCGGCGGGTGGCGGCCGGGGGCAGCGCACGCCGGTTGAGCCGCTAAAGATTTTCGGTCCGCACCCAGAAAGCGGCGGAGAAATGAAGCTGCTCGCCGGGCGCTATGGGCCGTACGTGACTGACGGCACCACCAACGCCACCCTGCCGCGCGACAAGAAGCCCGAGGACCTGACCGAGGAGGAGGCGATCGTGCTGATCACCGAACGCGCCGCCAAGGGTCCCGCCAAGGGCAAGGGCCGCAAGAAGGCTCCGGCGAAGAAAGCTGCTCCGAAGAAGAAAGCCCCATCCAAGAAGGCCGCAAAGGCGAAGTAATGTCGGACAAATTCGCCAAGCACAAACAGCCGTGGAAGGCCGATGAGGTCGCCAAGCTCCGCCTGCTCGCAGGAAAGGGCAAGGGCCTCAAGGAAATCGCCAAGACGCTGAACCGCAGCGAGGAATCGACCAAGGAGCGCGCCAAGGTCGATGGGATCGGGATTGCAAAGCTGCGTTAGCGCACCCAGTCCAGGCCGATTTCCTCGTAAACTTCCTTGTCCTCGCCCCAGCGTTCGTCGACCTTGACGTGGAGGAACAGGTGGACCTTCTGGCCAAGGATCTCCGCCAGTTCCTTGCGCGCGGCTTCGCCGATCGCCTTCAGCTTTGAGCCGCCCTTGCCGAGGACGATGCCCTTCTGGCTGTCCTTGGCGATGACGATCTGCTGGTGGATCTCGACCGAGCCGTCCCCGCGTTGGGTATAGCTTTCGGGCCGCACCGCGCTGTCATAGGGCAATTCATCGTGAAGCTGGCGGTAGAGCTGCTCGCGGGTGATCTCGCAGGCCAGCAAACGCTCGCTCGCGTCGGAAACCTGGTCTTCGGGATAGTGCCACGCCCCTTCGGGCATCAGCGCGGCGAGGCGCGATCTCAGCTCGGGCACGCCGTCCCCGGTCAGCGCCGAGACGAAGAACACCTCATCGAACTGGGCGCTTCCGGTTTCATCTGGCCCGGCCAGTGCCTGCGCAGTTACCAGCAGCGGTTCTTTGGCGACCTCATCGACCTTGTTGAGCACCAGGATCTTGCGCTCGGGACGCGGCGCCAGGTCGGCCAGGATCGGCTCGAGGTAATCGAGCTTTTTCTTGCGGCCATCGACCACCAACAGGATCGCATCGGCTTCGTGCGCGCCTTCCCACGCGGCGGCGACCATGGCGCGGTCGAGCCGGCGTTTGGGCGCGAACAGGCCGGGGGTGTCGGCCAGGATGATCTGGGTCTCACCGTCCAGCGCGATCCCCATCAGCCGCGCACGGGTGGTCTGCGCCTTGGCGCTGACGATTGCGACTTTCTGCCCGACCAGTGCATTCACGAGGGTCGATTTTCCCGCGTTCGGTGCGCCGAGAACGGCGACGAGACCACAGTGCTCCGTCACCCGAACCTCCGCATGAATTCCTCTGCCGCAGCGGTCTCTGCCTCGCGCATCGAGGTACCGGTGGCTTCGGCTTCGCCCACGCCCGGCACTTCAACCGCCACGGTGAAGCGCGCCGCATGATCAGGACCTGAGCGTTCGACCAGCCGGTATTCGGGCGTTTTCCGGCGGTTGCCTGCCGCCCATTCCTGCAGCGCGGATTTGGGATGCTTGCTCTGCCCGGCCTGGCCCGAAACCGCTTCGGCCCACAGTCGCCGCACCATCGTTGCGGTGGAGTGATAGCCGCGCGTGACGAAGCTCGCCCCGATCAACGCTTCCATCACGTCACCCAGGATGTTGTCGCTGTCGTGCCCGCCGTCATCGCGCGCCTGCCGCCCGAGGCGGATGTACTTGGCAAGTTCGATGCTGCGCGCGACTGCAGCACAGGTTGCGCGGCTGACCAGGGCGTTGAGGCGCTGCGAGAGCTTGCCTTCGTCGGACTTGTCGAGCTCATATAGCCACTCGGCAATCACCAGCCCCAGCATGCGGTCGCCAAGGAATTCAAGCCGTTGGTAATCCCGTGCCGCGCCGGTGCTGCCGTGGGTGAGCGCTTCCAGCCACAGGCTGTCATCCGCGATCGGCTGTCCGGCAAGCGCGCTCAGGAAGTCCTTGGTCGCCCGATCGAGCACGGCCGTCAAAAAGTCCCCCCAAGCCGGTTCCACCGCGCCGCAGTGAACCAGGTCCAGGGCTTGAGCCATTCGGCACTGCCGTCGGTCGACCACATCATCACCGTGGCCCTGCCGAGCAGGTTGTCAATCGGGACCAGCCCGATGCCGCCAGCGGGATCGGCGGGGTAGCGGCTGTCTTCCGAATTGTCGCGGTTGTCGCCCATCAGGAAAACGGTGCCTTCGGGCACGACCACCGGATCGGTGTTGTCCTTGGGATTGTTCGACAGGTCGAGCACATCGTAGCTTTTCCCGCCGGGCAGGGTCTCGGTAAAGCGCGGGTAGCGGCAGACATCCGACCCGTCGGCGCGTTTGGCCATGAACTGGCTCGAATAGCAGCGGGTGTTGGGGCTGACTGCAACTTCGAAGTCCGAAATCCGTACCTTGGGCACCGGAACATTGTTGAGGATCAGCTGCCCGTCCTTCATTTGCACCGTATCGCCGGGGAGGCCGATTACGCGCTTGATCCAGTCTTCCTCGAAGTGCGCGGGGGCCTTGAACACCACCACGTCGCCGCGGGCAGGATCGGAGGCGAGGATGCGCTTTTCGGGCAGCAGCGGCACGCCGAAGGGCAGCGAGCGGCGCGAAAAGCCGTAGGGCCACTTGGCGAGCAGCAGGTAGTCGCCGTTGAGCAGGCGCGGCAGCATCGATTCGCTGGGAATGTAGAACGGCGCGAACACAAAGCTGCGGAACAGCACCACCGCAATCGCCAGCTTGAGCACGAAGACGGGGAACGAATCTTCCTTCTTCGCGGGCTTCGCCGGGGCGGTTTCAGCAGTCCCAACGGCGGGGACTTCGGTCGGTTCGGCAGTCGTTTCGGTCATCGGCTCGTTCCATGTTGCCGCTGGGCGGGCGCGTCAAGTCTTATGGTGTTTTATATGAATAACACACTAACGACAAAATGCATACGATTTCCCCCCTTGGCCCAGCCGGTCCCGGAGAGCATAGCGCGCAGCGGGCACGATCAGGAGTAAATACGATGAGCGATGCGGTAGCGGCAGCCTGGAACGAACTGGCAGCCTTGCCCCGGCCCGATCTCAAGACACTGTTTGGCGATGCGAACCGTGTCGCGAACTGGTCGGTGAAGCTGGAGCTGCCGGGCGGTGCAGTGCGTTTCGACTGGTCCAAGACTCACCTCGATACCGCGCTCGGCGAGGCCTTCGTCAAGCTCGCCGAAGCTGCCGGGTTCGCCTCGCGCCGTGCCGCGATGATTGCGGGCGAGCACATCAACGTCACCGAGGACCGCCCGGTCGAACACACCGCGCAGCGCGGGATCGGCAAGGATGCGAGCGTCGAGGAAGCCGAGGCGCTGCACCTGCGCATGAAGAGCCTGGTCGAGGCGATCCATGCCGGCGCGCTGGGCGAAGTGAAGCACCTGATCCACATTGGCATCGGTGGTTCGGCGCTGGGCCCGGCCTTGGCGATCGACGCGCTGGCCCGGGACAACGCAAAGTGCGACGTTCACGTGGTCTCGAATATCGATGGCTGCGCGCTGGAAGCGGCGTTCAAGGTCTGCGATCCGCACACCACACTGGTTGCGGTCGCTTCGAAAACCTTCACCACCACCGAGACGATGACCAACGCGCTGTCCGCGCTCGACTGGATGCGGCAGAACGACGTCGCCGATCCCTATGGCCGGGTGGTCGCGCTCACCGCCTATCCCGAAAAGGCGGTGGAATGGGGCGTCGATGAAACCCGCGTCCTGCCCTTCGCCGAATCGGTCGGCGGGCGCTATTCGCTATGGTCGTCGATCGGCTTTCCGATCGCGCTCGCGGTGGGGTGGAGCGAGTTCGCCGCGTTCCTCGACGGCGCCGCGGCAATGGACCGGCACTTCCTCGACACCGACGGGCCCGACAACCTGCCGCTGCGCGCGGCCTTCGCCGATCTCTATTACACCCAGCTGCGCGGCACCCAGACGCGCGCCTGTTTCGCTTACGACGAGCGGCTGCGGCTGCTGCCGAGCTATCTCCAGCAGCTCGAAATGGAATCGAACGGCAAGTCGGTGAAGCTCGATGGCTCGCCGGTGGGCCGCCCGACCGCGCCAATCACCTGGGGCGGGGTGGGGACTGATGCGCAGCATGCGGTGTTCCAGCTGCTCCACCAGGGCACCAACCTTGTCCCGGTGGACTTCATCGCCGCAATCGAGCCGGGTGATGAACTCGCGCTCGACCATCACCAGAACCTGCTCGCCAATTGCTTCGCACAGGGCGCGGCGCTGATGGCCGGGCGCGAAAGCAAGGACGGCGCGCGCGCCTATCCCGGTGACCGGCCTTCGGCGACGATCCTGTGCGATGAACTCAACGCCGCAACACTCGGCGCGCTGATTGCATTCCACGAGCACCGCACTTTCGCCAACGGGGTGATGCTGGGCATCAACTCGTTCGACCAGTTCGGCGTGGAACTGGGCAAGGAAATCGCCAAGAGCATCGTCGCCGGCGGCGCCACGTTCGACGCCAGCACCGAGGCGCTG
>JBJTMA010000093.1:0-3220 GCA_046063295.1 Novosphingobium sp. | reverse complement strand
GGCGCGGTCGAGACGATCTTCTGCATCCTCGCGATCCGTGACCAGATCGTGCCGCCGACGCTCAACCTCGACAATCCGGACGAGGGTACCGAAGGCGTGGACCTGGTGCCCAAGGTGGCCAAGAAGCGTAAGGTGCGCGCTGCGCTCAACAACAGCTTCGGTTTCGGCGGGACCAACGCTTCGGTTGTGGTGAAAGCGGTAGAAGACTGATGCTCGGCACGCGGTGGGGGTGCAAGCCGCTGCTCGCCGCGGCGGTGCTGCTGCTGGCCGTGATCGGCTGGTTCGGCGCTGGCTGGGTGTGGAGCGGGCCCTTGAAAGCCGACACCGCATTCATCGTTCCCGATGGCTCCAGCCTGTCGAGCGTAGCCGACAAGCTTGAAAAGGAAGGCGCGATCAGCAGCGCCGCCGCGTTCAAGTTGCGCGCCAGGCTGTTCGGTATCGGCTCGACCATCAAGGCCGGCGAGTTCAAGCTTCCGGCGCACGCCTCGATGCGGCAAGTGTTCGGGATCATCGCCAGCGACGAAGTGCTGCGCCGGTTCGTCACCGTGCCCGAAGGCATGCCCTCGATCATGGTCTACGAGCGGCTGATGGCCAACCAGAGCCTGACCGGGGCTATCGAGGTTCCGGCGGAAGGCTCTATCCTGCCCGACACCTATGAGATCCAGAAGGGCGAGAGCCGCCAGGCCGTGGTGCTGCGCATGCAGGCGGCAATGCAGCGCGCACTGGCTGAGGAATGGGCCAAACGATCACCCGACAGCGTGTCAAGACTCCCGAGGAAGCGATCGTGCTCGCCTCGATTGTCGAGAAGGAAACTGGCAAGCCGAGCGAGCGGCCGATGGTCGCTGGGCTCTATTCGAACCGCCTGCGCACCGGCATGCAGCTCCAGGCGGATCCGACGATCATCTACCCGATCACCAAGGGCAAGCCGCTGGGCCGCCGGATCAAGCAAAGCGAAATCGAGGCGGTGAACGATTACAACACCTATTCGATGTTCGGCCTGCCCAAGGGGCCGATCACCAACCCCGGCCGCCTGTCGATCGCCGCCGTGCTCAACCCGGCGAAGACCGACGCGCTGTATATGGTCGCCGACGGCACAGGCGGCCACCAGTTCGCCGCGACCTATGCCGAGCACAGCGCGAACGTGCAGAAGTGGTTCACGATCCGCAAGAATCGCGGGGATTTTTAAAGCCCGGTCATGGCCTCTCCGGCGGCGGTATATCGCGTGCCGACGATCTCGACCGCACCGCTCGCGGCCGTAATGGCGTGGAGCTGCTCGGGACTTAGTCTCAGTTCGGCTGCAGCCAGGTTCTCCTCTAGCCGCGACAGTTTGGTCGTTCCCGGAATCGGCACGATCCATTCGTGCTGGGCGAGCAGCCACGCCAATGCAACTTGCGCAGGCGTCGCACCTATCTCGCCGCCGATGCCCTCAATCAGTTCGACCAGCGCCGCATTCGCCGCCATCGCCTCTTGCTGGAAGCGGGGAAGGGTGTTGCGGAAGTCGGTCTTGTCGAACACGGTTTCGGCCGTGATCGCACCGGTCAGGAACCCGCGGCCCAGCGGGCTGTATGGGACGAAACCAATTCCCAATTCGGCCAGCAAGGGTAGCACTTCGGCTTCGGGTTGACGCTGCCACAGCGAGTATTCGCTCTGCAGTGCGGTAACCGGCTGAACCGCGTGCGCCTTGCGGATCGTCGCGGGGCCAGCCTCCGACAGGCCGAAATGCTTCACCTTGCCCTCACGGATCAATTCGCCAACCGTGCCGGCGACGTCCTCGATCGGCACCGTGGGATCGACGCGGTGTTGGTAGAACAAATCGATGCGATCGGTCTTGAGGCGCCGGAGTGAAGCATCGCAGACCGCGCGGATATTTTCGGGTCGGCTGTTGGTGCCGGGCCCGAGCGAACGGTCGCGGGTCAAGTCGAACCCGAATTTGGTTGCGATCACCACCTGATCACGGATCGGTTCGAACGCTTCGCCGAGCAGTTCCTCGTTGGCGAAGGGGCCATAGACTTCGGCGGTGTCGAAAAAGGTCACCCCCAGTTCGACCGCCTTCCTCAGCAGCGCGATCATCTCAGCCTTGTCGGGGGCAGGGCCGTAAGCAAAGCTCATCCCCATGCAGCCGAGGCCGAGTGCGGAGACCTGGAGGCCGGATTTGCCCAGCGTGCGCATTTGCATTGCGTGAATTCCTTATGGTTCGGCGATGTTGAACCCGCCCGGAATTGGGTCGAGCGCAGCCTGCAATGCCGCAACCGCTGCCGGATCTCCTTCAACGGTCAGGCCCATGGACTGCAACTGAGCTAGGGGCACTTTCAGGAACAACAAGCCCAGGATCAGTCGCCGCGGTCCCTTGAGCGTTACGGCGGGCGCTGCGCCCGGCGAACCGACCCGGGCAAGCAGCACCGATTTACCGGCTTCGATGCCCACCGTTTCCTTGCGGTCGGTCAACTCGATGTTGATGGCGATCGGCGCGGCCAGCTTCGCAGGATCAAAGCGGGTCGCCATCGAATCCATCAGCAGCTGGGTCGGCACCGCAGCGATCATGTCTTGGCTCTGGGAATTCACCCCGCCTGCCTTGTAGCCGCTGCGCAGGTCCTTCGCGGCGGAGAGGAACTGGTTGCGCCAGATCCCGCTTTCGGCCTGATAGCCTTGCTGCTCATAACTGTCGGCGAGCAGAGCGCGGGCTTGCGCATTGGCGGGATCGGCGAAAACCAGCTGGTTGAGCAGCTCCGAAGACCAGCGGTAATCGCCCGCAACCATCGCCTTTTTAGCGAGTGCGATCACCTTTGCCGGGCCTCCCATCGCCTGAACATATTTGCGCGCGCGCGCCGCCGGCGGCCAGGGGTTGAGGTTTGCGGGCACCGCATCGTACCAGCCAAGGTAGAACTGGTAGACCGCCTTCGAATTGTGGCTGTAGGTGCCGTAGTACCCGTGGTTGAACCACTGTCCGGACAGCTCGGGCGGCTGAATTACCTCTTCAGCAATCTCGGTCATGGTCTCGCCCTGGTTCATCCGGCGGACGGTCTGATCGTGGAGATAGCGGTAGTTGTCGCGCTGGCTGGCAAGCATCGAGGCGACTTCGCCCTGTCCGAAGCGCGGCCAGCAGTGGCTGGAAATCACCACGTCGCTGCGCTGACCGTATAGCTGCAGCGCTTCGTCGAGATAGCCAGCCCAGGCATGGGTGTCGCGCACCTTGGCCCCGCGCGGAGTCAGGATGTTGTGC
>JBJTMA010000092.1:0-13289 GCA_046063295.1 Novosphingobium sp. | reverse complement strand
CGCCCGCCGGTCAATCCGCCCCATGATCCCGAAATCGATCGCGGCAATGGTCCCGTCACGCTCGACGAACAGATTGCCCTGGTGCATGTCGGCGTGGAAAAACCCGGCGCTGATCGCCTGGTTGAGGAAGGCAAGCACCAGCCGCCGGGCGATCAGTGGCAGATCGTGGCCCTGCGCGCGCAGTGTATCGGTGTCGCTGATCTTGGTGCCGTCGATCCAATCGATCGTCATCACCCGGCCGCTGGTCCGGTCCCAGTCGATCCCGGGAACGCGATAGCCTTCGTAACCCGCCATCGCTTCGGCGAGTTCCGAGGCAGAGGCAGCCTCGCGGCGCAGGTCAAGCTCGCGCGCGGTCCAACGCTTGAAGTTGGCAATCACCAGCCGCGGGCGAAGCCGTGCAGCCTCGCCGCCCAGCGCCTCAAGATGCGCAGCCGCCCATTCGTAGGTATCGATATCCCGCGCCAGTTTCTCGCGGATGCCGGGGCGCATCACCTTGACCGCAACCTCGCGGCCTTCAGAGGTCATCGCCCGGTAGACCTGCGCAATCGAAGCCGAGCCCACCGGGTTCTCGTCGAAACTGGCGTAAAGCTCCTCCAGCGGCCTGCCGAAACTGGTTTCAATCTCGCGTCGGATCGCGGCGAAGGGCATCGGCGGCAGGTTGTCCTGCAGCGACAGCAGGTTTCGGGCAGCGTCCTCACCGACCAGGTCGGGCCGGGTTGCGAGGGCCTGGCCAAGCTTGATCGCTGCCGGGCCGATCGCGGCAAAGGCCCCGGCATAGTCGGGCTCCCTTGGCTGGATGGCACCGAACCGCGCAATCCGGCAAAGCCGCCGGACCGGCGCGGGCGTGTTGATATCCTGCTCGATCCCGCGCAGCGCGCCGTGCCGGGCCAGGGTCCGGCCCCAGCGCAGCAGTCGCATGATATGAATGCTGGGGCGGGTCAGACCTTCCACCCTGAATGGATCGCCACCAGACCGCCCAGGATCGGCTCAACCTTGGTTCGCGCGAACCCTGCCTGCCGGATCATCCCTTCGAACTCGGGCATAGGGGGAAACCGGCGGATCGATTCGATCAGGTAGCGATAGCTCTCCGCATCACCGGCGATCGCGGAACCGATCTTCGGGACCAGCTTGTGCGAATAGACGTCGTAGATTTCCTTGAAACCGGGCCACTGCGTGGTGGAGAATTCAAGGCAGAAGAAGCGCCCGCCGTATTTGAGCACCCGGTGCGCCTCGGCCAGGGCATGATCGATGCGGGTCACATTGCGGATTCCGAATGCGATCGTGTAGGCGTCGAAGAACCTGTCGGGGAAAGTCAGCTTCTCGGCGTTCTGGCGCGACCAGACCAGGCTGTCATAGCCCTTGTCCATCGCGCGCTCGATCCCGACGTCGAGCATGTCCTGGTTGATATCCGAAACGGTGACAACCGCGCCCTGTTTCGCCATGCGAAACGCGATGTCGCCGGTGCCGCCCGCCATGTCGAGGATGGTCTCACCCGGGCGCGGTTTGACCCGCCGCACGAACTGATCCTTCCACAACCGGTGCATCCCGGCCGAAATGGCGTCGTTCATCACGTCGTACTTTTTCGCGACGCTTGAAAATACCGCACCGACCTTCTCGGTCTTCTCCTCAGGAGAGACCTCGTCGTAACCGAAAGATACCGTCTCGTTCATGGCCCGCGCCTTAGCGACTAGCGCGGGCGCGTGCCAGTGAAAGCGTTGTGCAGAGAAGATCAGTTCGCCGGGGGCGCGAACATGTAGGGCATCAGGTGGCCAAGGAAGTTCTGCTTGCCAAGCGCAACGCCGTTGGCACGCAGGATCGCGTATGCGGTGGTGGCGTGGAAATAGAAGTTGGGCAGGGCGAAGCCGCTGAGGAAGGTCTTGCCGTCAAACTTGACCCCGCCGCCGTTGGGAAACGTGATCACCACTTCGCGGTCAGCGCCGGCATCGTAAGCAGCCGGATCGATTCCCTGGAGGTAAGCGATTGTCTTGTCGCAGCGTTCCTTGAGCTCGGCAAAGGTGGTCTCGGTGTCGGGCATGGCGGGCGCTTCGGTGCCCGTCATCCGCGCGCCGGCACCCTTGGCCGAATCAGAGGCGATCTGGATCTGCCGGGCCAGCGCAAACATGTCGTCCGCCAGCTTGGCTTCGATCAGCGCAGCCTCGTTGCCGGTCGCCGCGGCTACGTCGAGCCACGACTTGATGTTGTTCAGCATGCCGATGAACGCGGGCACGGTGGCAGCGTGATAGGAATAGGACATGGCAAATCTCCCGGGGAATTTTGTGGTCGGCGCTGGATAGAGAGCCGCTGGGTTAGTTGCAATCAGAAACTTATTGTCCCGGCCCCGCTCCCTGCCTAGGCCTTTGCTGATGCCTGAACTCCCCGAAGTTGAAACGACCGTGCGCGGACTTGCGCGTTATCTCGATGGTTCGCGGATCGAGCGGCTGACGCTGCGCCGGGGCGATCTCAGGCGGCCTTTTCCCGAAGGCCTGGTCCAGGCCCTGGCCGGCGCGGAAGTGACCGGTCTGGGACGCCGCGCCAAATACGGGCTCATCCATACCGGGCGAGGGACCACGCTGGTCTTTCATCTCGGCATGTCGGGGCGCTGGCGAATCGATCCCGAGGAACTCGGCAAGCACGACCACCTGGTGATCGAGACCGAATCGGGTCACCGCCTGTCGCTGTGCGATCCACGCCGCTTCGGTTCGGTTGACCTGCTCGAGACCGACGCGCTCGATTCGTGGCCCACTTTCGCCGCGCTCGGTCCCGAACCGCTATCGGACGACTTTTCCGCCTCGGGTCTCAAGGCTGCCCTCGAAGGTCGCGGCGCGGCGATCAAGCTCATGCTGCTCGACCAGCGAATCGTCGCCGGGCTTGGCAACATCTACGTGTGCGAGGCGCTGTTCCGCGCGGGGATCGATCCGCAAAAGGCCGCGGGCAAAGTGACCCGGCCCGCGCTTGAGCGGCTGGTCCCGGCGATAAAGGCGGTGCTCGCCGAGGCAATCGAGGCCGGAGGATCGAGCCTGCGCGACTATGCGCAGCCATCGGGCGAGCTGGGTTACTTCTCGAAGCGCTTCGACGTCTACGACCGCGAAGGGCAGCCCTGCGTGCGCGATCAGGCACCGATTCGGCGGATCGTCCAGGGCGGGCGCAGCACCTGGTACTGCGCGAAATGCCAGAAATGAGCCAGCCCACGATGACCTTGATGTGCCTGTGCGGTGCCGTGCGGATCGAACTTGCCGCCCGGCCGGACTACCTGCACGCCTGCAATTGCACACTGTGCCGCAAGACCGGTGCGTGGTGGGGCTATTTCGACCCAAAGCTCATCAGCGTGGTTGGTCTGACAGCCTCGTTCGTGCGCAGCGACAAGCCGAGCCCGGGGACTGCGGTGCACTTTTGCCCGGCGTGCGGTGTCACCACACATTTTGTGCTGACCCCGCAGGCCATCGCGCTGCACGGTAATGTAGTCGGCGGCGCGAATCTCCGGCTGGCGGATCCACGCGACCTTGCCGGGGTGGAATTGCGCTTCCCCGACGGTGCCGCATGGTCGGGCGAAGGGCCATTCGGCTTTGTCCGCCCGGCGGAAATGTTGACCGGCGATGCAGATTGAGCCGCGCAGAGCCACTTGCCTGAACGTGAAGCGCCAGAAATGCGCCACAAAGCTTGACCCTTAGGCACCTCGCCGCTAAGGGCCGCGCTTTCCGGCGGGTCGACTCCGCCTTGTCAAAGAGATTCAAGGAACACCATGGCCAATACGCCGCAAGCCAAGAAGCGCATCCGCCGCAATGAAAAGCGCGCCGAAATCAACGGCAACCGCATGGGCCGCATTCGCACCTTCGTGAAGAAGGTCGAAGCCGCGCTTGAAGGCGGCGACAAGTCGGCGGCCACTGCTGCGCTTGCTGCGGCTCAGCCCGAACTGGCCCGCGGCGTTGCCCGCGGCGTGCTTCACAAGAACACCGCATCGCGCAAGCTGTCGCGCCTGACCAAGCGAGTCGCTTCGCTCGGTTAATCGGGCTCACCCGATTCGCTCGGTCACGGGCGGATCGGCGGCACGTATGCAGAACGAAAATGGTTAAAGGCCGGGGCGAATGCCACCGGCCTTTTTGCTGCGCCTGCGTGGCTTCAATGCTGCATCGCATTAACACTATGTATTCCCGCGATTCGCATCGCTCGCCGCAGCGCCTAGGTATTAAACCGTAACAAAAACAGATACTTACGGTCGAGGTTACGGCATTCGGGCGCTCCCGATGAGTCAAGGGCATTTATTTCAGTTTTTTTACGGACGATCCCTTGCGTGTCCCACTGAACCGTTCATAAATCCGCTCACGGTCTTGAAAGCGCGAAACCGCGTTCAAGGCCTACCAGAAATTGCTGCAAGAGCAGGCCGGATATCGGGCGTCCGGCTATCGGAGAAGTGCGGCTTCGCGCTTCTGGTGTTGGATGTTTGATTCGGGGGCGAATCGAGTGACGGTGACAATAACCGGCGGGGTGGCAATGCAATCCTCCGCCAATGGCAAATCGGACGAGGATCGCATGCGCGACGAACAGGAAGCGCTGGATCTGGCTGCCGATTGGGCCGACATCAGCCAGGGCCTGCGCAAGGATCTGGGACAGCAACTCCACAGCCAGTGGATCAAGCCGGTTCAGCTTGGCGGCTTCTGCAAGGAAACCGGCACGCTGGACCTGCACCTGCCGACCGAGTTTTCGGCCAACTGGGTGGCTGACCGGTTTTCCGACCGGCTTTCACTCGCTTGGAAGATCGCGCGCCCCGATATCCGCAACGTGCGCATCACGGTGCAGCCCGGCCGCCGCGCTCCGCAGGGCCTGCGTTTCGGTTCGGGTGAAGGCACCCGCCGCGGCGCCGATTCGGCTCCCGCCGCGCAGCCGGGCGATGCCCTGGGCATGGGCGCTGCCGAGCTCGGCGGACTGGGTCCCAACGGGCTTGGCATGGCCTCGATCGGGCTCGACCCGTCGCTGACCTTTGCCACCTTCGTTTCGGGCGCGGCCAACGTCCTCGCGAGCAACGCTGCGCAGCGCATGGCGGCAACCGAGACCCCGCAGTTCGCGCCGCTCTATCTCAAGGCCGCGACCGGCCAGGGCAAAACGCACCTGCTGCACGCCATTGGCCACGCTTATTTGCAGGCCCACCCGCGGGCGCGAATCTTCTACTGCTCGGCCGAGCGCTTCATGGTCGAATTCGTCCAGGCGCTGCGCCAGAACCAGACGATCGAATTCAAGACCCGTCTGCGTGGCTTCGACCTGCTGCTGGTTGACGACATCCAGTTTATCATCGGCAAGGCCAGCGCCCAGGAAGAACTGCTTTACACGATCGATGCGTTGCTCGCCGAAGGCAAGCGGCTGGTCTTCGCTGCCGACCGCGCCCCGCAGGCGCTCGATGGGGTCGAGCAGCGGCTGCTTTCGCGGCTCAGCATGGGCCTCGTCGCCGATATCCAGCCCGCAGACATCGAACTGCGGCGGATGATCCTTGAGCACCGGCTGCAGCGCTTTTCGCCGCAGCATGTTCCGGCGGACGTGGTCGAATTCCTCGCCCGTACGATCAACCGCAATGTGCGCGAGCTGGTCGGCGGGCTCAACAAGCTTATCGCCTATGCCCAGCTGACCGGTCAGGCCGTGTCGCTCCAGCTCGCCGAAGAGCAGCTGACCGACATCCTTTCGGCCAACCGCCGGCGCATCACCATCGACGAGATTCAGCGCACCGTTTGCCAGTTCTACCGGGTTGACCGCACCGAGATGTCATCGAAGCGCCGCGCCCGCGCGGTTGTCCGCCCGCGTCAGGTTGCGATGTATCTTGCCAAGGTGCTTACCCCGCGCAGCTATCCCGAAATCGGCCGCAAGTTCGGCGGGCGCGATCATTCGACCGTGATCCACGCGGTGCGGCTGATCGAGGACCTGCGCACCCGCGATGCCGACATGGACGGCGATGTGCGCAGCCTGTTGCGGCAGCTGGAAAGCTAACAGCCTTTCCGCCTTGACCCGACCATCGATGCACAGCCTGTTCACAGGGCTGTGCACAATGTTGTGCTCAGGCCGAAAGCCCTCCGTCGATCACCAGTTCGCTTCCGGTTGTGAAGGCCGCGCGGTCGCTCGCGACGAACACCACGGCATCTGCCACGTTCTGCGGCTCGCCCAGATGGCCGAGCGGGTGCATCGCTGAAACCTGCGCCAGCACCTCGTTATCGCCCACGCCTTGTGCAGCCGCGAAATCGTCGATCAGCGCCCGGCCCATCTTGGTGTCGATCACACCGGGGTGCACCGAGTTGACCCGAATCCGCGCTGGAGCCAGCTCCTTGGCGCAGCCCTTGGTGAACAGACGCACCGCACCCTTGGTCGAATTGTAGCAGGTCGCCCCCGCCGCGCCCTCGATCCCTGCGACCGATGACAGGTTCACGATCGCGGTGCCGCCACGCCACATGTGCGCGCGTTCGGCGAGCAATGGGATTGCTGCTCGGGTGCCCATGAACACGCCCTCGCAGTTGACCGCGTGCAGCTTTCGCCATTCCTCAAGGGTGGTCTCGGTGATCGGCTTGAACAGCCACAGCCCGGCATTGTTGACGAGCACGTCGAGCCCGCCCGCCTCGGCCCGGAGCCAGTCCATGGTGGCGGTCCAGTCAGCCTCGCTGGTAACGTCCTGCGCGCGCGCGATCCCTCCGATTTCGGCAGCAAGGTCTTCGGGCGCGGTCAGGTCAGTCACCGCCACTTTTGCGCCAGCCGCCGCCAGGGCGCGGGCGGCTGCCGCGCCGAGCCCGGTCGCGGCGCCGGTGACCAGAGCTATCCGTCCATCGAGGTCGCCCATGGTCACGCCTCCGCTACTTGCTTGGAAAGTTCATCGCGCAGTTCCCGGCGCAGGAATTTGCCGCTGGCATTGCGCGGCAGCGGATCGTTGAGGAACCAGACGTAGCGCGGCACCTTGTGCTTCGCCATCAGGTCGAGGCAGTGCTTCCTGAGCGCGGTCTCATCGAGTTCATGGTCGGCTTGCAGGTAAATCGCTACGCCAACTTCCTCGCCCATCCGTTCGTCCTTCACGCCGAAGACGCTGCATTCGGCGATCGCCGGATGGCGGTAGATGACCGCTTCGACTTCGGTGCAGCTGATGTTCTCGCCGCCGCGGATTACCAGGTCCTTCTTGCGATCGACAATGTATATGAAGCCGTCCTCGTCGATCCGGGCGATGTCGCCGGTATGGAGCCAGCCGCCTGCGGTGATCGCCTCTGCGGTCGCCTCGGGGCGATTGAGATACCCCTTGATCACCGGGCTGCCGCGCACCCAAAGTTCGCCCACTTCGCCCAGCGGTAATTCCTCGCCGGCGTCATCGACAACCTTAGCGTCGAAGCTCGGCATATAGGGGCCGGCGCTATCGGGCCGGGCTATGAAATACGGTCCGGCGACCGAGGTGATAATTCCGCAGGTCTCGGTCATGCCATAGCCGGTGGTCGGCGCCGCAGCGGGAATCTTTCGTGCGATCTCTCCCACCTGGTCGGGCGGGACCTGCGCGCCGCCGCCTGAAAGGCCGGTCAGGCTGGATGTGTCGGTATGCGCGAAATCAGGATGATGAATGATTTCGCGGGCCATGACCGGAACGCCTGAAACCCCGGTGATCTTGTATTTCTCGATCAGTCTCAGCGCTTCGCCGGCATCCCATTTGTACATCAGCACGATCGCGCCGCCGGCTGCGCTCGACAGATAGGCGCCGCAATTGTTCGCGGTGACGTGAAACAACGGCGTGGTGAGCAGCGAGACCGGGATCGGGGCGTCGGCGGGCGGGGTGACGCCGGTGGCGCGCTCGGTCGCCAGAGCCTGCGCGGTGGTCGAATAGAGCATGTTCATCAGATTGGCGACGCAGCCCCGGTGCGTGAGCTGCGCGCCCTTGGGAAAGCCGGTGGTACCGCTGGTGTAGAAGATGCAGGCATCGCTATCGGGATCGACCGTCGCGGCAGGCATCGCGCCTCCGGCTGCGACGATGTCGGTCCAGGCTGTAACATCTGCGGAATATTCCCCCAGCCGCACCCCGACCAGCTTGGGATGGTGCCCGGCAAGCTCGCGGTAGCGCGCCAGTCGTTCGGCATCGGCGACCAGCACCTTGGGCTGCGAATCCTTGAGCGCGTAATCCATCTCCTCGGCAGTCCACCAGGCGTTCATGCCCACCGCAGCGACTCCGATCGAAAGGCAGGCCCAGTAGGCCAGCAGCCATTCTGGATAGTTGCGCATGGCGATCGCCACCCGGTCGCCGGTCTTTACCCCTTGGCTGCCCAGCCAGGCGGCGAAGGCGTTAACCGCAGCGTGGGACTGAGCGTAGGTCAGCACTTCGTCAGCGTAGATCAGATAGGGCCTGTCACCCCAGGCCGCGGTCGAGAGCCAGAACTCACGCACCGATGGCGGGGCGGCCTTGAACGTCTTGATGCGATTGCCGAGGATTTCGGCCTCGACCACCTCGAACTGGCCGCCCGGACCGGTCAATTCCTCGCGCACGCGCTTCAGCTCGGCAAAATGCATCGCTCGTCCCATTTGTTTATTAATTGAACGATTAAGTGCCGCAGAGCGCGGCTGCGCGCAAGAACCTTCCTTTGCCGCAGCATCATTTGCCCGTAGAGCCGTACCATGTCGCTACCGCCAGACCGCCTGAACCGTTTTGCCCGCCACATCGTGCTGCCCGAGCTGGGCGGGGCGGGCCAGGTCGCGCTGTCTGAAGGCCACGTTGCGCTGGTCGGCTTGGGGGGGATCGGTTCACCGGCAGTGCAATATCTTGCCGCAGCCGGGATCGGCACGCTGACACTGATCGACCGCGACGTCATCGATGCGACCAACCTCCAGCGCCAGACCATCTACCGCGAGGCGGATGTCGGGCAATCGAAGGCAGAGCGTGCCGCCGCTTGGGTTAACGGCTTTGATGGTTCCCTCAAGGTCCGCGTCCACGCCAGGGCGGTGGGGGATCAGAACGCGGCGCAGTACCTTGAAGGTGCCGACCTTGTGCTTGACGGATGCGACAATTTCGCGACTCGCTTGGTGGTGTCGGACGCTTGCGTCAGGCTCGGAATCCCGCTGACCAGCGCCGCGATCGGGCGCTTCCAGGGGCAGGTTGCCAACTTTGCCGGGCACTTGGCGGGGGAGGCTTGCTACCGCTGTTTCGTGGGTGATGCCTTCGACGCCGAGGACTGCGACACCTGCGCAGAGGACGGCGTGCTGGGTGCGATGGCGGGCATGGTCGGGGCTTTCGCGGCGATGCAGGCGGTACGGGTGCTGGTCGAAGGGAAGTCCGCGCTGGGCGATCCGCAATGGGGCAAGCTGCACTTGTTCGAAGGACTGGTGCCAAGCCTCAGGACCTTGCGGATCGCGAAAGATCCCGAATGCCGGGGGTGCGGCGGAGGTCAACCCAGCCGGTAAGGCGTGGGATCGCCGCGCTCGGCAATCAATTCCTTGCGTGCCTGCGCCAGGCAGCGGTGAAATTCGGCCATGACGCTGTCGCGGCTTACGCCGGCTTGCGATGCGGCAAAGACAGCAACGCCGGCCTCATCCTGCTCGGCAATCTGGCTGACCAGCGCGGCTTCATCGATGCCAAGTGCCCGCGCCAGCAGGCGTGTTGCGCGCGCCCGCTGGCGGAATTCGAAGTCGAGCAGACGCGCGGATTCGAATTCCTCCTTCTTGCGCATCGCCTTGCCGAGATCCCAGGCCATGGAAGGAATATGGGGCGATGGCCCATTGTCACAACCCCGGCGCTGGACAATAGGCCTGCCTAGAAGCTTGCCCCGTCGACCAAGCGGACCGGCAAGTTCTGCCACAGCTCCGGCGCGAACATCCGCAGGTTCACCGCCATCCGTTTGTATTCAGGGTCGACCGCCGTCCAGTGCGTTGTGCAGCCGCAGGTACCACAGTGCCAGGTATCGAGCATGCAGTCGCCCTGCCGGTAGCCCGTGCCCCGACCAGTGACGGTGATGTTAGCGGGATTAGAATAGTGCCACAGCCCGCCGATGCGCCGGCAGATCGAGCAGTTGCAGCTTGCCGCCTCGACCGGGTCCTCGCGCAGTACCAGCGTGATTTCGCCGCAATGGCAGCTGCCGTTATGGGTGCTCATTCCAGCATCTCCTCGACCCATTCCGGCACCAGCGCGCTAGCGGGGCCGAGACGGGTTTCATGGAACATCGCCGAACCCTGGCTGCGTTCGAGATTGAGTTCGAGCGTTTCCGCCCCCAGCTCGACCGCATCGCGCACGAAGCCCGCGGCGGGATAGACCGCGCCCGAGGTGCCGATCGAAACGAACAGGTCGCAGGTCCTTAGCGCGGCATAGATTTCGTTCATCCGGTACGGCATTTCGCCGAACCACACGACGTCGGGGCGCAGCGTTCGCGCCTGACACACCGGGCAGGGCGGGCGATCGATCAGCGAGCCGCGCCAGGGCGAGCGAATGTCGCAGCTGGTGCACCAGGCATTGAGGTGCGTGCCGTGCATGTGCAGCACCCGGCGCGCGCCGGCACGTTCGTGCAGATCATCGACGTTCTGGGTGACGATCAGCAATTCGCCCTTCCACTCGGCATCGAGCCGGGCCAGCGCTTCGTGTGCCGGATTGGGCTGCTTCTCCTGGATCGCTGCGCGGCGCATGTCGTAGAACCGCAGCACTAGATCGGGATCGCGGGCGAAGCCCTCGGGCGTGGCGACATCCTCGACGCGGTGTTGTTCCCACAGCCCGCCTTCGCTGCGGAAGGTGTCGATCCCGCTTTCGGCCGAAATGCCCGCGCCGGTCAGGATCACGATGTTGCGAATGTCGCCCATGTCCCGCATGAAGCACGCCTCACATGGGGACGGCAATGGCACGAATCGGCATCATCGGAAGCGCAGGACGGATGGGCGCTGCGCTGGTCGAGGCAATTGCGGCGGCGGGCGAGGTGCATGCCGGCGGGGTCGACAAGGATGGCGACCTTGCCGCGCTAGCCGCAGCAAGCGATGTGCTGGTTGATTTCTCGTCGCCCGCCGCGCTCGAAGCCAGTCTCGACGCTGCGATGGCGGCACAGGTGCCAATCCTGGTCGGCACAACGGGGCTTGAGGAACGTCACCACTGGCTGTGCGATCACGCTGCCGAGAAGATCGCAGTCCTGCAAACGGGGAACACCTCGCTGGGCGTGACGCTTCTTGCCCACCTTGTGCGCGAAGCCGCCGGGCGGCTGGGCGAGGACTGGGATATCGAAGTGGTCGAAACCCACCATCGCATGAAGGTCGATGCGCCTTCGGGCACCGCCTTGCTGCTCGGCGAGGCTGCCGCGGAAGGCCGCGCGCTTGACCTTGCCGGACACAGCGTGCGCGGCCGCGACGGGATCACCGGCGCGCGCAAGGCGGGCGACATCGGTTTCGCGAGCCTGCGCGGGGGGACGGTGGCGGGCGACCATTCGGTGCTGTTCCTTGGGACAAGCGAACGACTGGCTTTGTCGCACCTCGCCGAGAACCGGAGCATCTTCGCACGCGGCGCGGTCCGGGCAGCGCAATGGCTCATCGGCAAGGCGCCGGGCCGTTACACGATGCCCGAGGTGCTGGGGCTGTGACTGCGTCGCTACCCTCTGTTCTGCTGGGTATGTTTCTTGCGTTTGCAATGGTTGGAGTAGGTGCCTTCGCACTTGCGACTAATGGCTACAGACTTATTCCCAAGAATCTGAAGCTTCCATTCATGGACTTTGATGCCACCCGCTTCAAGGATCTGTCTGCCGTTCAATTATTTCAGAACGTTAGTCGAGCGGTGATACGTCCGTCAGACATCGCTGACCAGTGGTTGCTTGAAAAGGATGGTCCCGGAGTGGCCCCTATCTTGCTGGTCCATGTGGCTTGGAGGATAGTCAGCGATGCGTTTTGCGAGAAATTCTTGACCTATCCGTCTGATGAAAATGTTCAGAATCAAGTATCTGAGATCGGCGCGCAGAATGTAGAATTTGTCATTTTGTACAAAAAGATCTTCGAAGCTGCATCGAAACAAAGTGAATTGATCGATCTTGAATTTGCCAAAGAAGTTTTTGTGCGAGCGCCATCTCTTGCCCACAGGATTAGTGGGGAAGATCAATATACAACAGATCAAATTTTTGATCGTATTGCCGCGCTATTGCCTGACAAATAGACAAAGAATGAACCGTATCCAAATATTCGAATTCTTCCGCCGGCTCGCCGAGGACAATCCCTCGCCGGAGACCGAGCTCGAGTTCGGCAATGCCTTCCAGCTGGTGGTTGCCGTGGCGCTATCCGCGCAGTCGACCGATGTTGGCGTGAACAAGGCGACGCGGGCGCTGTTCGCCAAGGTGAAGACTCCGCAGCAAATGCTGAAGCTCGGCGAAGAGGGTCTCAAGGAGCACATCAAGACGATCGGGCTGTTCAACTCGAAGGCCAAGAACGTGATCGCCCTGTCGCAGCTGCTGGTCGACGAATTCGGCGGCGAGGTACCTTCGACCCGCGAGGAGCTGGTGCGGCTGCCAGGTGTAGGGCGCAAGACCGCCAACGTCGTGCTCAACTGCTGGTTCGGGCAGGAGACCTTCGCGGTCGATACTCACATCTTCCGGGTCGGCAACCGCACCGGGCTGGCCAAGGGCAAGACGCCTGAACAGGTCGAGGCGCAGCTTGAGAAGAAGGTGCCGCAACCCTTCCGGCTCGGCGCGCACCATTGGCTGATCCTCCACGGGCGCTACGTCTGCAAAGCGCGTACCCCCGAATGCTGGCGCTGCAAGGTGGCGGATTTGTGCCCTTACAAGCCGAAGACTCCTGCGCCCAAAAAGGTGCGCTAAGCCTGCGGATCGAGATGTAGGCCCTTCTTGCCGTGCTCGGGCGTTTCGCTGGGGGCGTGCAGTTCGGCATCCGGATCCATCGGCGGCTGGAGCATGCCTTCCCACTTGGTGATGACCGCGGTCGCCACCGAATTGCCGAGGACGTTGGTCGCGGTGCGGCCCATGTCGAGGAACTGGTCGATCGCCAGCACCAGCGCGATGCCTTCGACCGGCAGGTTGAACATCGCAAGGGTCGCCGCGATCACCACCAGGCTGGCGCGCGGCACCGCGGCAATTCCCTTCGAGCTGATCATCAGCGTGAGCAGGATCGCGATCTGGGTGCCGATATCGGGTACCAGGTTATACGCCTGCGCGATGAAAATCGTCGCGAAGCTGGCGTACATCATCGACCCGTCGAGGTTGAACGAATAGCCTAACGGCACCATCAGACCCGAGATGCGGCGCGGCACGCCGAAACGGTCGAGTTGCTCGAACAGCTTTGGCATGGCCGCCTCGCTGCTCGCGGTGGAGAATGCTATCAGCACCGGT
>JBJTMA010000010.1:0-25816 GCA_046063295.1 Novosphingobium sp. | reverse complement strand
TTCCCAAGTGGCGCGAGTGACGGGGCTCGAACCCGCGACCTTCGGCGTGACAGGCCGACACTCTAACCAACTGAGCTACACCCGCGCAGCCACTTGGGAGAGGCGCCACTAGGCCAGCGCGATTAGGCTGTCAACCGGCATCGCGCGGCATTTTCACAAATGCCCCGCCGCCGGCATAAACCATCAAAAATGGCGGAATTGCGTCATGCCTCGCACATAATCGGGCGAGTCGCAAAGGTGGGGTTAACCATTCTTTTGCCTCTCTTTGCGACAAGCCCCCTCACCGGTCCCGATGCGGACCCATCTGGGGGCTTATACCGTGAACATTCGCCGCAGCTTTACCGCGTTCGCCGCTGCAATCTGCCTTGCCGCGCCGGCGCTCGCCGCGCCGCTGATCTCGATCGACAGCGCGGTCTACGTGGAAAAGTCCGCCCCCGGCAAAGGCCGGATGCTGCAGCCGGCCAACCAGCTGCATCGCGGCGACCGCGTGATCTATGTGGTCAGCTGGACCCGAATGGGCGGAACGGGCGCGTTTACCGTCTCGAACCCCCTGCCGCGCAGCGTGTACTACCAGGGCAGTGCCGACGGCAGCGAAGAGGTCTCGATCGACGGCGGACGCAGCTGGGGTAAGCTTGAGACGATGCGCGTGGGATTGCGGCTTGCGACACCCGAAGATGTCACCAACGTCCGCTGGCATGTGCCGGCGAGCGAAGCCGCGCGCGGTGCCGGTGAGATTACCTACAGCGCGATCGTGCGCTGACCCCTAGCAGTTTTCGTATTTCCAGTTGCGCTTCTTGCCCTGCGCAAGCCATTCGATCGTCTGTTCAATGCGGCGGTCCCGCGTCGCATCGGCCTTCGCCTCGCTAATCCACTGAACATATTCACGTCGGTGCGAAGGCGCAAAGGCTTCAAGCACCGCCTTGGCCGCAGGATTTGCGGAAAGCGCGGCTTCGAACGCTGGCGGGACCGGCAATTCGGGCTTGGCTACTTTGGCCGCGCCCTGCGACTTCTTTTTGAGCGCCGTGCCTTCGGCATCGATCCGCTCTTTCGCGGCGACGATCTTTGCCTTGAGCTCGTTATCGCCGGGCAAGTCATCAACGGTCGCGAGCTTGCCGAACTGCCCCATGGCATCGCCCTGGCGGCCATCGCCGTGGATCATCATCGCACAGTGCGCCTTGAACGCGGCCATGCCCGCGAGGTTCTTGCCGTTGTACAGGTAGTGCGGCATCGACCACTTGAACGTCTCGGTCAGGCCCGGAACCGCCGCATGAACCACCTCGCGGATCCGGAGGAGGATCGGCTGAGCAAAGGGCGCTGCCTTGGCGATGTATTCGTCGAACCTTGGATCGCGTGTCGCCATTGCGTGCCCTCCCTTTTCAATCCGCCAGGAGCAGGACCGGTGTCTCGATCAGCTTCTTGAGCGCCTGGATGAAGCTCGCCGCATCCCAGCCATCGACCACGCGGTGATCGCAGCTGATCGAGATGTTCATCAGCTTGCGCTTGGCAATGCGTTCACCGCCCATGCCGTCCGGCACGAACATGGGCCGTTCGATAATCCGATTGGGGCCGATGATCGCCACTTCGGGGCGGTTGATCACCGGAGTGGTCGCCACCCCGCCAAGCGGACCAAGCGAGGTTACGGTCAGCGTCGATCCCGAAAGCTCCTCGCTCTTGGCCGAGCCTGACCGGGCAGCTTCAGCAAGCCGCACGATTTCAGCGGCGAGCTGCCATAGGTTCTTGTCCTGCGCATCGCGGATTACCGGCACCATCAGCCCGGCATCGGTCTGCGCCGCCATGCCAAGGTGCACCGCGCCGTAACGCTGGACCACGCCAGCCTCATCGTCATAGCGCGCGTTGAGCATCGGGAACTGCGGCAGGGTGCGGCAGATCGCGCTGATCAGCAGCGGCAGCATGGTCAGCTTGGGCTTGCCGCCGCGCGCCGAATTCAGTTGCGCGCGCAATTCCTCAAGCGCGGTGACGTCGCACTCCTCGACATAGGAGAAGTGCGGGATGTTGCGCTTCGAGGCCGACATGTTTTCGGCAATCCGGCGGCGCATGCCGATGACCTTGATCGTCTCATCCTTGCCGCGCGAACCGGCGGTGCCGTAGCCCGAGGCACCGTTGTAGGCGAGGAATGCGTCGAGGTCTGCATGGCGCAGGCGGCCGTCTTCGGCGGGCTTGACCTGGGCGAGATCGATGCCGAGATCCTTGGCACGGGCGCGCACGGCGGGACTGGCGAGGACCTTGGTGTGAACTTCCGCCGTCGCCGGTGCGGCGACGGATTCGGTTGTTGCGTTGACTGGCGCGGGCGCATGCACAGGTTCCGGAACAGGTGCACGCACTGCGGGGGCCACGGCCGCCTCAACCCGCTCAACGTCGCCCGCGTCGGGCGTTTCGGCCTCGATCCGCTCGGCAACAGCGGGAGACGCGTGCGCATCCTCCGCAACCTCACCATCGGTCTCGATCACCACCAGCGGAGAGCCGATCGCGATCATGTCGCCTTCGGCCCCGGCCACTTCGAGCACCACGCCTGAAACCGGGCTTTCCATCTCCACCGTGGCCTTGTCGGTCATAACATCGGCCACGCGGCCGTCTTCCTCGATGCGGTCGCCAACCTTGACGTGCCACGAGACGATCTCGGCCTCGGCAATGCCTTCGCCGATGTCCGGTAGGCGGAATGTGAACTTGCCCATCGTGATTACGCTTTCAGAAGTCGGTCAACGGCCTCGCCGATGCGGACCGGTCCGGGGAAATAGGCCCATTCAAGGCTGTGCGGATAAGGAGTGTCAAAACCGGTCACGCGTTCGATCGGGGCTTCGAGGTGATAGAAGCAGCGTTCCTGCACCAGCGCGCTCAGTTCGGCGCCGTAGCCGCAGGTCCGCGTCGCCTCGTGGACGATCAGGCATTTGCCGGTCTTCTGCACCGACTTTTCCACAGTCTCTATGTCGATTGGAACAAGGGTGCGCAGGTCGATGATCTCGGCATCGATCCCCTTATCCGCCAGCACGGCTTCGGCGACGTGGATCATGGTGCCGTAAGCCAGCACGGTCATCGCCTCGCCTTCGCGGACCACACGGGCCTTGCCGAGCGGAATCGAGTAATAGCCTTCGGGTACAGCGCTGTCGGGGTGTTTCGCC
The DNA here is from genome assembly GCA_046063295.1 of Novosphingobium sp. Classification (GTDB taxonomy): domain Bacteria; phylum Pseudomonadota; class Alphaproteobacteria; order Sphingomonadales; family Sphingomonadaceae; genus Novosphingobium. Next base: position 22,679 of record JBJTMA010000010.1, on the reverse strand, counting down.
CACGGCTCGACCGGCTTGTCATAGTTGCCGCTGAACGGGCCGTTGTAGATCCGCTTCGGTTCGAAGAAGATCACCGGATCGTTGTCCTCGATCGCCGAGATCAGAAGGCCCTTGGCGTCGTGCGGTGTGCTCGGGATCACGGTCTTGATGCCGGCGACGTGGGTGAACAGCGCCTCGGGGCTCTGACTGTGAGTCTGCCCGCCGAAAATGCCGCCACCGAACGGCGAGCGCACGGTAATCGGCGAAGTGAATTCGCCAGCCGAGCGATAGCGCATCCGTGCCGCTTCAGAGATCAGCTGATCGAGCCCGGGGTAGATATAATCGGCAAACTGGATCTCGGGCACCGGGCGCAGGCCATAGGCGCCCATCCCCACCGCCGCGCCGATGATGCCGCATTCGTTGATCGGGGTGTCGAACACGCGGTTCTTGCCGAACTTCTTCTGGAGGCCAGCCGTCGCGCGGAACACGCCGCCGAAATAGCCGACGTCTTCGCCGAAGATCACGACATTGGAATCGCGCTCCATCATCACGCCAAGCGCGTCGTTGATCGCCTCGATCATGTTGAGCCGGCGGACCGGCGCGTCGGCCAGGCTGACGGGGCCTTCTTCGAGCACGCTCATGATTCCTTCCACTCCGGCCATTTGATGCGCCGCTCGCGGATTGCCTGGTCGGCCTGTTCCTCGAGATGCCACGGTAGTTCCTCGAACACGTCTTCGAACATGGTGTGGAACGGATGGTGCATCCCGTGGCCGAGGACGCCGTTCTTCTCGGCCTCCTTGGTCGCCGCCTTCACCTCTTCGACCAGCTCGAGGTCCATCGCTTCGTGCTGTTCGGCGGTCCATTCACCCAGCGCGATCAGGTGGCGCTTCAGGCGCATGATCGGATCGCCCAGCGGCCATTCGTCTCGCTCCTGAGCGGAGCGATACTGGCTGGGGTCATCCGAGGTGGAGTGCCCTTCGGCCCGGTAGGTGAAGTGCTCGATCAACGTCGGTCCACCGTTCGAGCGGGCGCGGTTGGCGGCCCAGCGCATCGCGGCATAGACCGCGAGCGCATCGTTGCCGTCAACGCGAAGCCCGGCCACGCCGTATCCCACCGCCTTCGCGGCAAAAGTTGCGCGTTCGGCCCCGGCAAAGCATGAGAAGCTCGAAATCGCCCACTGGTTGTTGACCACGTTGAACACCACCGGTGCGTTGAACACCGTGGCGAACGTAAAGGCGGCGTGAGCATCGCCCTCGGCGCTCGAACCTTCCCCGATCCAGCTGGCGGCAATCCGGGTATCGCCCTTGATCGCGCTGGCCATCGCCCAGCCCGCGGCCTGCGGATACTGCGTGGCAAGGTTGCCGCTGATCGTGAAGAACGAATGCTCGCGGCTCGAATACATGATCGGCAGCTGGCGGCCTTTCAACTTGTCCGCCCGGTTCGAGTAGATCTGGTTGATCATCTCGGTCAGCGGATAGCCGCGGGCGATCAGGATGCCCTGCTGGCGATAGCTGGGGAAGACCATATCGTCGTCAGCCAGCGCAAAGGCCGAGGCGACCGACGTGGCCTCTTCCCCGGTGCTCTTCATGTAGAAGCTGGTCTTGCCCTGGCGCTGGCCGCGATACATCCGGTCGTCGAACGCGCGGGTCATTGCCATCACGCGCAGCATGCGCCGCAGCGTTTCAGGATCGAGCTTTGGATCCCACGCACCGACCGCCTGGTGGTCTTCGTTCAGGACGCGGATCATGCCGTGGCACAGCGGGTGCGTTTCCTTGGCGGCGCAAGCTTCATCCGGGCGCGGCAGGATGCCCGCGGCGGGGATTTCGAGATAGCTGTAGTCGACCGGATCGCCCGGGCGGAAAGGGGGCTCTGGAACGTGCAGCTGCAGCGGCGGCAGGTTGCCGCGCGCGGTGACATCACTGGCAGGCCGGTCAGCCATCAAGCGCTCTCCCGCTTCCCAAGGCATGGAAGCATTATTCTAAGTGAGCGTTATAATATTTCAAACTGCTTAAGGCGTCAATCGCGCCGATCAGACCGCCACCGGCGCCGATAGTGGCGCTTGCGGGGTGTAATCGGACACAATGAAATCCTCGATCCGGTAGTCAAACATGCTCTCCGCCCGCCGCGCGATTCCCATCGTGGGCCGGCCCGACGGTTCTCGGGCGAGCTGCGCTTCGACAAGATCGGAATGGTTGAGGTAAAGGTGCGTATCGCCCCCCATCCAGACGAGTTCACCGGGCTCGAGATTGCATTGCTGCGCCAGCATCCGCGTGAAAAGTGCCGCGCCCCAGAGGTTGAACGGCAGTCCCAGCGCGACATCGCAGCTGCGCTGGTAAAGCAGGCAATTCAGGCGATTGCCGGACACATGGAACTGGTAGGTCTTGTGACAGGGCGGCAGGGCCATCTGGTCAAGCTCTGCAACATTCCAGCCTTCCACGATGTGGCGGCGACTGCCTGGGTTGCTACGCAGGCTTTGAGCGACCTGTGCAACCTGGTTGATCCCCTGCCCCTTGCGGAACAGCCCGTCGCCCGCCGCTTCGTAAGTCGGCCAATCGACCCATTGCTTGCCGTAGACCGGTCCCAGATCGCCCCATTCCGCTGCGAATGCTTCGTCGGCAACGATCCGTGCGGAGAAATCCTCGCGGCTGATCTGCTCACCGTTCGCCTTGCGATAACGATCGAGAGGCCAGTCGGTCCAAATTTCCACGCCTTGCCGGCAAAGCTCGCGGATGTTGGTGTCCCCGGTCAGGAACCACAGGAATTCCCGCGTTGCTGTTTTCCAGTAGACCCGCTTTGTGGTGATCAGCGGCATTGCCCCGCCCGCCATGTCAAAGCGAATCTGTGCGCCGAATACAGACCTCGTGCCCACCCCGGTGCGGTCGACGCGTTCGTCGCCGTGCTCCCAGATGCGCCGCATCAGGCTGAGGTATTGCCATTCCCAGTGCTCTTCGCGGGGCAAATCTTCGAGAATCGGGGCGCTGGCCATGAAACCTACGTTACCCATCTATTGCCCGCTTGCCACCCTGCACTTCGCTCCTTATAGGCGCGCTCCTGCCTCGCCCCTCCTTAAAGGGGTGAACGATCGGTCGGGGAATAGCTCAGCCTGGTAGAGCACTGTCTTCGGGAGGCAGGGGCCGGAGGTTCGAATCCTCTTTCCCCGACCACATCGTTCCTAGATCCGTGGAAGAATGAAGCGCTCGATCGCAGCCGCGACACCGGCGTCCTCGTTGCTGTCCGTAACCTCGTCCGCCTCGGCCTTTACCGCATCCCTGGCCTGACCCATGGCGATGGCCAGCCCCGCAACCTTGAACATGGCAACATCATTGCCCTGGTCGCCGATCACCGCGACCTGTTCGAGCGGAACCCCGTAGAGCTTCGCCAGCGCAGCCACCCCATCTCCCTTGTTCGCCGCAAGCGCGGTGCAATCGAGGTAATAGTCCTGCGAACGCACCAGGGTGGCCGATTGACCGACCAGCGTCCGCGCCTCCCCTTCCAACCGGTCCATGAGGGCGGGATCATCGCACACAGCGACAATCTTGGCGGCTTGTCCGAGCAGGCCGGAAAAGTCCTCGCGCGGTTCAGGCTGGAGCCCTGACGAGAGTACCTCGCGCGCGGTGTGCGGGTCATCGATCCGGCTGGTGAACCAGTGATCGGTGTGGAACAGCCACAGCGTGACGCCGGCCTTCGCGTAGAGCGCCACCAATCTGGCCGCGAGCTCTGCCGGGACGAAGGCGCCAGCTTCGGCCGTGATCCCCGGACTGAATATCACACCGCCGTTGAACGCGCCCATCGGGCCGCTGAGGCCGAGCCGGGCGGCAATTTCCACCATCCCCGCCTCAGGCCGTGCCGAGATCAGGGATATCTTGAGCCCGCGCGCGGCAGCATCCCTGATCGCCGCCACGTTTTGGTCAGGGAGCGATTTGTCACGCCGCACCAGCGTGCCGTCAATGTCGCTCACCAGAAGCCGGATCGGCGCGCCGGCCATCAGCATTCGACAACGTTGACAGCAAGCCCGCCAAGCGAGGTTTCCTTGTAGCGCTCACTCATGTCGAGCCCGGTCTTGCGCATGGTCTCGATTACCTGGTCCAGGCTGACGCGGTGGGTGCCATCGCCCAGCAATGCCAGCCGCGCGGCTTCCACGGCTTTGATCGAACCGACCGCGTTGCGCTCGATGCATGGCACCTGGACCAGCCCGCCGACAGGGTCGCAGGTCAGGCCAAGGTTGTGCTCCATGCCGATCTCTGCGGCGTTTTCGACCTGCTCAGGCGTGCCGCCAAGCGCTGCGGCAAGTCCGGCCGCCGCCATCGAGCAGGCCACGCCGACTTCACCCTGGCAGCCGACCTCGGCCCCCGAGATCGAAGCATTTTCCTTGAACAACGAACCGATTGCGGCAGCTGTGAGAAGGAAGTCTTCGGCGCCCCTGCTGCATGCCCCGGGCGCAAACCGTTCGTAATAGCGCAGCACGGCCGGAACGATCCCCGCAGCCCCGTTGGTCGGCGCTGTAACCACACGCCCACCCGCGGCATTCTCCTCGTTCACCGCCAGCGCCCAAAGGTTGATCCAGTCGATAACCGAAAGCGGATCGGCCAGAGCACGTTCCTGCCGATCCCGCATCGTCGCCAGGATGGTCGGGGCACGGCGCTTGACCGCTAGTCCGCCAGGCAGTTCGCCCGACTGCTTCATCCCGCGCTCAATGCAATCGTTCATCGCGCTTCGGATATGGCCCAGCCGCGCCGAAACCTCTTCGGGCGAATACAGCGATTCTTCGTTGCGGCGCATCCCCTCGGCGATGGTGAGCCCGGTGTCAGCACAACGCACCAGCAATTCATCGCCCGAAGAAAAGGCGAAGGGTGCATCCCACACCCCTTCGCCGGGATCGTTGCGCGCAATCCCATCGTCGACCACGACCGCGCCGCCGCCGATCGAATAGGCCGTGCGTTCCGCAATCAGGCCGCCATCGGCGCGATAGGCAGCGAAGTGCATGCCGTTGCTGTGGCCCGGGAGCCGCTCGCGTTGCAGGAAAAGGAGATCCTGCACCTCGTCGAAAGCGATCTCGTGCCTGCCACCAAGCATCAAGCGTCCGCCGCTCCGAATGGCCAGTATCGCGGTATCGGCCGCATCGGGACAGATTGTTGCCGGCCGGTCTCCCGACAAACCGAGCAGCAGGGCGCGGTCGGTTGCGTGCCCTTTGCCGGTCAGGGCGAGCGAACCGTAAAGCCGAACCTCGATCCGGGCGGTGACGGCCAGGTCTACCCCCAGCGATTCGACGAAATCGGCAGCCGCGGTCATTGGCCCCATCGTGTGCGAAGACGACGGCCCGACGCCGATCTTGAAGAGTTCGAAGGTGCTGGCAACCATGGGCAAGCTGTTTGCATGGCTGGCGCCCTGCCGCAAGCTCCGTGCGGGAACCAAACCTGTCGCTTATCATTAGATCAAGTGCAGTTGATGCAAGCGATTGCCCTGCACGATTTTTCGGAAACTCCGCCGCGTGCGGAGCCAGAATCGCCACGATTTCCCCTATCGGATTGAGCCCGCCGGGGAGCGTGGCGGTTCGCTGCCCTTCCCGTTTCAGCCGCCGCGCAGCAGCTGTACGCCCCAGTCCCGCTCAAACAGGTAAAGCAGCAAGCGCGCCGCTTCTCCGCGCTCACCCTTCAGACCCCCGTCGCGATCGATCAATAGCCGCGCATCGTCGTGTGCTACAGCCAAGAACTTCTGGATCTGTTCGAGGCTGGCGACCCGAAACGCCGCGTCCCCCGATTGCCGCGTGCCGAGCAATTCGCCGCCGCCGCGCAGTTCGAGGTCCTCCTCGGCAATGCGGAAGCCATCCTGCGTCTCGCGCATCAAGGCCAGGCGCCGCTTGGCAGTTTCGCTCAGTTCCATCCCGCGCAGCAGCAAACAGGTGCTCTGCCCGCTTCCCCGCCCGACCCGGCCGCGCAGCTGGTGCAGCTGGGCGAGCCCGAAGCGTTCGGCCTGCTCGATGACCATCAGCGTCGCACTTGGCACATCGACCCCGACCTCGATCACGGTGGTCGCGACCAGCAGCTTGGCATCGCCGCGCACGAAGCGCTCCATCGCGGCGTCCTTGATTTCCGGACGCAGCTGGCCGTGCACGAGCACAACCTGGTCCCCGAACCGCAGCTTGAGTTCGGCAAACCGCGCTTCAGCAGCTGCGATATCCTCGCTCTCGTTCTCGCGAACCATCGGGCAGACCCAGTAAGCCTGCTGCCCGCTGGCAAGGTGCCGGTCGAGCGCGCCGATCACGTCGCTAATCCGTTCAAGCGCAACCACGCGGGTGTCGATCGGCTGCCGCCCGGGCGGCATCTCGTCGATCCGGCTGACATCCATTTCGCCATACTGCGCAAGCGTCAGTGTGCGCGGGATCGGGGTAGCGGTCATGGCAAGGCAATGCGGGGTGCGTTTGCCCTTTTGCGCCAGCATCAGCCGCTGGCTTACCCCGAAGCGGTGCTGCTCATCGATAACCACCATCGCAAGGTTTTTATAAGCCACTGCTTCCTGGAAGATCGCGTGGGTTCCGATCACGATCTGGATCGAACCGTCGAGCAGCCCCATCAGGATCGCCTCGCGCGGACGACCTTTGTCACGCCCGGTCAGCAGCGCGACACTGACGCCGGTGGGCGCAGCCATTCTGCTGATTGTTTCATAGTGCTGCCGGGCGAGGATTTCAGTGGGTGCAAGCAGCGCCGCCTGTCCGCCCGCTTCGACCGCAATGAGCATTGCTTCCAATGCGACCGCAGTCTTGCCCGAGCCGACATCGCCCTGAAGCAAACGCAGCATTGGCGCGGCCTGGGCCATGTCCCCTTCTATCTCGGCGATGCAGCGCTTCTGCGCGCCTGTAAGGGCAAAGGGCAGCTGCAGGCGCGCGCGCAAATGACCGTCCCCAACCAATGGCGTGCCCACATGGGCGCGGTTCGCGTAGCGAACCAGTAAAAGCGCAAGGCTGTTGGCGAGCAGTTCGTCGTAGGCCAGCCGGTCACGCGCCTCGGCATGAGGGCCCCGGTGCGCCAGTGCCAGCGCATCGCGCCAGCGCGGCCACTTCATTCGGTCGGCCTGCGCCGGTTCGATCCATTCGGGCAGTTCGGGCACCGTTTCCAGCGCCTGCTGGATCAGCGCAGCGGTGCGGCCCTGGGTCAGGCCTTCTGACAAGGGGTAGACAGGTTCGACCAGCTGCCCTGACAGCGCGCTGCTTTCCGCCGCTACGTGATCGGGATGGACGATCTGCAGCATCTGTCCGTACTGGTCGAGCCGCCCGGCCACCCAGCGCTTTTCGCCCAGCGGAAGCTGCTTCTTGCCCCAACCCGAATTGCGCCCGAAGTACGTAACCGCGCAGATATTTCCCGCCGCGTCCTGCGCGAGCACGCGCATGGGACCGCGCCCAGCCGACGTCCGGTATTCGACCGGGGTCAACGCAACAACGATGTTCTCGCCAACGCTTGCTTCGTCAAGGTCGGCCACCGCGCGGCGTTCCACGAAGCGGTCGGGCAGGTGATAGGCGAAGTCCTTGACCCGCGTGAGCCCAAGCCGCTCCAGCGGCTTGGCAAGCGCGCTGCCGACGCCCTTGAGGCTATCGGCAGCGACGAAAAGGGGATTGAGCCGCTCGGGACGCATGGCGGCTTGATAAGGGCTAGCCGCGCGCTTGCACAGTCTCCCAGGCACAGCGCACAGCATCGACGGTGATTTGCGCGTCCTCATCAGTGGTGGCGATCGAACACACCGAAACCCGCATGACCGTGCGCCCGCGCCACAAGGCGGTGCCCATGAACGCTACCGCGTCTTGCTGGATCTGCTGGACAGTGGCCTGGGTCAGGCGGTCGCACTCAGCATCGCCGCGGTCCGTGCCAAACCGCACTACGAACTGGTTCAGTTCGGGCTGGTTGACCACCTCCACGCCGCGTATCCGCGCCATGCCTTGCGCCATCAGCTGCGCGAGCCTGATGTCCTCATCGACCATCCTCGCCACGCCGGATCGGCCAAGCCGCCGCATCATCGCCCAGGCCGAAAAGCCGCGTGACCGGCGCGAGAGTTCGGGAACGTAGGCACCGGGATGCCGGTAATGCTCGTTGTCGCGGGTGAGGTAGCTGGCGGCCATATCCATCGCGCGGCGATGAGCTTCTTCGTGCCGTACGATCACGAAACCGCAATCGTACGGGGTTTGCAGCCACTTGTGCCCATCGGTCGCCATCGAATCCGCGTGCTCGATTCCATCGAGCAGATGCCGGTGCCGCTCGCTGACGCGCGCCCAGAGGCCGAAGGCGCCGTCAACGTGGATCCAGCCGCCCGCATTGTGGACCAGGGGCACTATTGTCGCAAAGGGATCGCTGACCCCGGTGTTGATCTGCCCAGCCTGCCCGATGACAATGGCCGGGTCGCTGCTTGCCTTGAGTGCACGCTCGAGATCGCCCGGCAACATCCGACCCAGACTATCGGTGGCGATTGTCGTCACCCGCTTTTCGCCCAGGCCAAGGTAACGCAACCCCGAAAAGACCGTGTTGTGAGCGTCAGCACCGACCAGCACGCGGAGGTTTGGCGCTCCGTAGAGACCATCGTCTTCGACGTTCCAGCCTTGTCGCCGCAGCATTTCGCCCCGCGCCGCCGCCAGTCCGACGAAATTGGCGATCGTCGCGCCGCTGACCAGACCTACCGAGCTCTCGGCGGGGAGGTCCAGCAGTTCGAGCAGCCAGCGGGCAGCCACCGCCTCAACCGCAGAACCGGCCGGGCTCATGGGAATGCCGGCGCAGTTCTGTCCCCAGGCCGACGTTAGCCAGTCGGCCGCAACGCCTGCCGGGTGCGAGCTGCCTTGGACCCACCCATAGAACCGCGGGCCGACGTTGCCGCGAAGTCCATCGCGCGCGCCGGCATCGAGCTCGGCAATTACGGTCGCGCTGTCCGTCCCGTCGACAGGCACCGGTTGGTCAAAGCGCGCAAAGATATCCCCGTAACCGGTCGTCGGGAATGTCTGCGCTTCGGCTATATCCCTGCGAAAGTCGGCGCCCAGTCGCGCCGCGAGCTCCAATGCGGCGAAATCGTTTTGCTCTGGCTTCACACCTCACCCTCCCCTTCCGGCCCCGCGCTAGCAGGCACGGAAGGAGATCGCATCCCGAAAGGTGCGGGCGAACTTGTTCAGGCGTGTGCGTGTGCGAGGTGCGGGTAAACGTAACCGGTCTCGCCCGCCTTCGCGGCGGCGAACTGCGCGCCGGCGAACTGCCAGTTGGCCAGGCTGCTAACCCACTGCTTCAGGAAGCCTTCGCGATCGTTCTGGTGATCAAGGTAATAGGCGTGCTCCCACAGGTCGCAAACCAGCAGCGGAGTCTTTTCAGGCTGGTCGACATAGTCGGCAGCATCGTGAGTGCTTTCGACGGAGAGCTTGCCGCCTTCCGCAACCAGCCACACCCAACCCGAACCGAAATGAGCCACGCCTTCTTCGATGAATTTGGCGTTCAGCGCAGCAAGGTCGCCGAAGCTGCTGCTGATCGCGGCTTCGAGATCGCCCATCGGCTTGAGCGAATCGCCGGTCATCGATTGCCAGAAGAAGCCGTGGTTCCAGATCTGCGCGGCGTTGTTGTACAGCTTCTTGTCGCCGCCTTCCTTGGCCTTGCGGATCAGGTCTTCGACCGAAAGGTCTTCAAGGCCGGCCTTCGCCGCAAGATCATTGGCCTTTTTCACGTAGGCGGCGTGGTGCTTGTCATGATGGAACTGCATCGTGCGGGCCGAGATAACCGGCTCCAATGCGGCATAGTCATACGGCAACTTGCAAAGCTCGATCATCGAGGTTCTCCGGAAAATTTCAGCGCGATCCCGCCCGCTCAACGCCCCAGCATGGCCGGGGGTTCCACTTAAAGGCGCTGGCCGGGCACGGCTTGCCGCTTGCGCGCGGTGGGCCTAAGGCGCCGTCCATGGATGCAACGGACCGCCTCAATCGCCTGAAATTTCGAGCCTGGCACCGTGGCACTCGCGAAGCCGATTACATGATCGGCTGTTTCTTCGATGCACACCACGCCGGATGGGATGAAACCGAGATGGTTTGGTTCGAGGCATTGCTCGACGAAGACGATGTCGACGTTATGGCCTGGGCGCTGGGAACGCAGCCCGTACCGCCGCGTTACGAAGGCGCACTGATGGACGCGTTCCGCAAACTCGATTTTGTACAAATCCCGCGCTGACAGCACGCTAATGCCGCGCTAAGGCGGCCTAAATCCCTACCTCGCTGGCGCTCAAAAAGCCCGCGGGGCAATTGCCGTTGTCTGGACCATGCCCGATTTCACCAAGATCCTCTCCGCAAGCACCCCGCTGACCCTCGCCTCGCTGCCGCGTGGGGCGCAGCCGATGGTACTCGCCGACCTTGCCCGCGCCGCAAAAGGCCGTGCGGTGTTCATCGCGCCCGACGAGGCGGCGATGCAAGGAATCATTGATTCTGCAGCGTTTTTCGCACCCGAAGTGGAGGTGTTGAGCTTCCCCGCATGGGATTGCCTGCCTTACGACCGCGCCAGCCCGGCGCTGTCGATCAGCGCGCGGCGATTGGCGGCGCTCCACCGGTTGCAGGCCAAGGCCAGCGGGCCGCAACTGCTGGTCACCACGATCAATGCAGTGCTGCAGCGCGTGGTCACCCCGTTTCGGGTCCGCGAGAACGTCCGTCTGCTCAAACCGGGAATGGAAATCGCCCGCGAAAGCCTGATAGAGCTGCTGCAGCGACAGGGCTACAGCCGCACCGACACCGTGGCAGACGCTGGCGAATACGCGGTGCGCGGCTCTATCTTCGATATCTTTCCCTCAGGACTCGGCAGCGGGCTCCGCCTCGATTTCTTCGGTGACGAGCTTGAAACGCTACGATTGTTTGATCCCAACACCCAGCGATCGACCGGCACGATCGACGAACACCTGTTGCTTCCCGCCAGCGAGGCGCTGCTCGACGATGCCAGCATCAAGCGCTTCCGCAGCGGCTACCGCGACCTGTTTGGCGCCAATGCGACTTCGGACCCGCTTTACCAGGCGGTGAGCGACAGCCGCCGGCTCGCGGGCATGGAACACTGGCTGCCCCTGTTCGAAGACAAGCTGGTCACCCTGTTCGATCATCTCGATCCCAACGACTTGATGCTGATCGACACCGCCGCGCTTGGCTCAGCCGACGAGCGGCTGGGCGACATTGCCGATTACTACGCGAGCCGCACCGAAACCTCGGGCAAGGCCAGCGGCAGCTATCGCCCGCTCCAGCCATCCGCGCTCTACCTCACACGGCCCGAGCTCGACGCACAGCTTATCGACCATCCAGTCCACCGCGCCGACATCTTTTCCCAGCCCGACAGTGCGAAGGTCATCGACCTCGGTTTCTCGGGCGGGCGCGATTTCGCTCCTGAACGTGCGCGCGGGGATAACGTGTATGAAGCCGCGGCGCGGTTCCTGCAGGGGCAGGCCGCACAAGGCAAGAAGGCGCTTATTGCCGCCTATTCGGAAGGCAGCCGGGCGCGCATCTCCGCGATCCTTGGCGAAGCGGTTCGGCCCGCTCCCCTGCCCGCCGCGACTTGGCAGGAAGCGCTGGGACTTGCCGCCAAGGGATCGGTCACGGCCGTCGTGCTTCCGCTCGAAAGCGGATTTGCCAATTCCGAAATGGTGCTGGTCACCGAACAGGACGTGCTGGGTGACCGACTGGTACGGCGCAAGAAGCGGCGCAAAGGCGCCGACGCGTTCCTGGCCGAACTCGCGGCGCTGACCCCCGGCGACCTGGTGGTTCACCTTGAGCATGGCATCGGGCGTTATGGCGGCTTGCAGTCGATCCCCGTGGGGCAAAGCCCGCACGACTGCGTGATGCTCGAATACGCGGGCGGCGATAAGCTTTATGTGCCGGTCGAGAATATCGACGTGCTCAGCCGCTACGGCAGCGACAACGAATTTACCGCTCTCGATCGCCTGGGCGGTGAAGGTTGGCAGAAGCGCAAGAGCCGTCTCAAGGAGCGCATCCGCGCGATCGCGCACGAATTGCTCAAGACCGCAGCCCAGCGCGCCCTCCGTCAAGCTCCTGTACTGGTGCCCGAACAGGCGGCGTACGACCAATTCGTCGAGCGCTTCCCGTGGCAGGAAACCGATGATCAGGACGCTGCGATCGAGGACGTCCTGAACGACCTTGCGGCAGGCAAGCCGATGGACCGGCTGGTGTGCGGCGATGTCGGCTTCGGCAAGACCGAGGTCGCCCTCCGCGCGGCATTCGTTGCGGCAATGGGCGGCCAGCAGGTGGCCGTGGTGGCGCCGACGACCCTGCTTGCGCGCCAGCACTATTCCGGCTTCGTCGAACGCTTCGCCGGCTTTCCGCTGAGGATCGGCCGCCTCTCGCGGCTGGTTGGCGACAAGGAGGCCAAGGCCACCAAGGCAGGGCTGGCAGATGGCACCGTCGATATCGTAATCGGCACGCACGCGCTCCTCGCCAAGAGTGTGAACTTCAAGCAATTGGGCCTTGTAATTGTTGATGAAGAGCAGCGTTTCGGCGTTACCCACAAGGAGACGCTCAAGGCCCTGCGCACCAATGTCCATATGCTCACCCTTACCGCCACGCCGATTCCGCGCACCTTGCAGATGGCGATGTCGGGCCTGCGCGAGCTATCCACCATCCAGACCCCTCCGGTCGACCGGCTCGCGGTGCGAACCTATGTGATGGAATGGGATTCGATGGTGATGCGCGAGGCGCTGCTGCGTGAGCACCATCGCGGCGGCCAGACGTTCATCGTGGTGCCGCGTATCGCCGACATGGAACAGGTCGAGAAGTGGCTGCGCGAAACCGTGCCCGAAGTCCGTTTCGTCGCCGCGCACGGACAGATGGCACCAAGCGAAGTCGAAGAGAGGATGAGCGCCTTTTACGAGAAGCGCTATGAGGTCTTGCTGTCGACCACGATCGTCGAAAGCGGTCTGGACATTCCGAGCGCCAACACGATCATTATCCACCGCGCCGATCGTTTCGGCCTGGCCCAGCTGTACCAGCTGCGCGGCCGGGTCGGGCGCTCGAAACTGCGCGCCTATGCCTATCTCACCACGCCCGAGGACACCCAACTGTCCGAAGTCGCGGAGAAACGGCTCAAGGTGCTGGGCGATCTCGACAGCCTGGGCGCGGGCTTCCAGCTTGCCAGCCATGACCTCGACATTCGCGGGGCCGGCAACCTTCTCGGCGACGAGCAATCGGGGCACATTCGCGAGGTCGGTTTCGAACTTTACCAGTCGATGCTCGAAGATGCGATCCTGGCTGCGAAGGCCGGCGAGATGGGACTTGCCCGCGAACGTTCGGCGCTCAGCCCGCAGATCACTGTCGATGCGTCGATCATGATCCCCGAGGAATATGTCCCGGATCTCGCGGTCCGCATGGCTCTGTATCGCCGCCTGAACGATGCTGGTGACCAGGCGGAGATCGAGAGCCTGTCGGCCGAAATGATCGACCGTTTCGGCCCGCTTCCGGCGCCAACCGCCAACCTGATCAAGCTGATCGCAATCAAGCGCCAGGCAATCGAAGCCAATATCGCCAAGATCGACGTCGGCGCGAAGGGTACGCTGGTCAGCTTCCACGGCGACAGCTTCCCCGATCCGACGGGCCTGATCGCCTATGCCGAACGTCTTGCCGGGACAATCAAGCTGAGGCCCGATCACAAGATCGCGGTCACCCGCGCCTGGGGTAGCGCCGAAGCGCGGCTCAACGGGTTGTTCCAGCTAACCAAGGGCCTCAGCGCAATCGCGCGCAAGGCAGCATAACGTTAACCGCCCTGCTGCTATCCATCCCGTGATGACCGAGCGCCGCCAGCCCGCCGCGAAACCGCGGATCGTCCGCCGCCTGGCGGATTTGCAAAGCGCACTCGCCGGTGACGAGATCGAGGTGCTGTTCCAGCCGCAGGTGGAGCTGGCAACAGGAAAGCCGATGGGCGTCGAAGCGCTTGCACGGTGGCAGCATCCCGATCTGGGCGAATTGGGACCGCAGGCCTTGTTCGACATCGCTTCCCGGTCAGGTACGATCGCCCAGCTGTCACGCCACATCCAGGACCGCGCACTGGCACTTGCCGCCAATTGGACATCGCCGCTCGATCAGTTGCGCCTGTCGGTCAATGTGACCAGCCAGGACATTGCCGAGCAGCGCTTTGCAACCGAGAAGTTGGAGCGCCTGCGCAGCACCGGGTTTCCCGCCGAGCGCCTTACGCTCGAGATTACCGAGGCCGGACTCGTGGCAGATTTGACCCGTGCCGCGCAGGTCCTGCAAGGGCTGCGCGAACAGGGCCTTCGCATCGCTATCGACGATTTCGGTACGGGCTATTCCAGCCTCGCCTATCTGAAAGCCTTGCCAGTCGACATCCTGAAACTTGACCGCGCCTTCACCCAGGATGTCACTGGCTGCCCGAAAGCGCGGATAATCGTGGGCAGCGTGATCGCCATGGCTCGAGACTTGGGACTCACCGTGGTTGCAGAAGGCGTCGAAACCGAAGAGCAGCGCGCGTTGCTCGCCGAACAGGGCGTCACGCTGTGCCAGGGTTTCCTGTTCGCACCGGCATTGAGCAGCGTTGCGCTGGCTTCCTGGATCGCGAACTAAGCAAACCGTTGCCCCAGCGCGCGGCGCGCCCTATTCGCAGCGCATGACCAAGCCGGTTCGCCTTGCCTTGCTGCCATCCGACACGCACCGCGCACAAGGAGCGGCCGAGCTTTTGCGGCAAGACTATCCCTTCGTGCCGCTCGCCGAAGCGGATGTCGCTGTGGTGCTCGGCGGCGACGGGCACATGCTCCACGTGCTGCACCAGATGATCGATGCGGGCCGCGTGATCCCTGCATACGGGATTAACCTTGGCACGGTTGGGTTCCTGATGAACCGCCAGAAGAGCAGCCGCTCGCTGGTTGAGCGGGTTGCGCGTGCCCGGCCGCTGGCGGTAAACCCGCTTGAGATGGCGGCCACCACTGGCAGCGGCGCGATACATGTCTTCCCGGCGATCAACGAGGTATCGCTGCTGCGCGAAACCCGCCAGACCGCGCGGCTCGAAATCTCGGTGAATGCCAAAGTGCGGATTGCCGAACTCTTTTGTGACGGCATCCTGGTGGCGACCCCGGCGGGTTCGACGGCCTACAACCTTTCCGCCAACGGCCCGATCCTGCCGCTGGGATCGAACATGCTGGCGCTGACCCCGATTAGCCCGTTTCGCCCGCGGCGCTGGCGCGGGGCGATCATCCCCGATCATTACGAGATCGAATTCCGCGTCCTGGACCCGGAAAAGCGCCCGGTTGCCGCAGTGGCCGATCAGCGCGAAGTCCGCGACATCCACATGGTCAAGGTTCGCGCCGACCGCGAGCGCCAACTCACCCTGCTGTTCGATCCGGGCAAGACGCTCGAAGAACGAATTTTTGCCGAGCAGTTCCAATTTTAGCGCTGGACCCGCTTGCCAAACCGAATCTCACTGTTATAGGCGCTCCCCTGTCCGAAAGGACCGCTCCCCGATAGCTCAGCGGTAGAGTAGGTGACTGTTAATCACTTGGTCGTTGGTTCGAATCCAACTCGGGGAGCCAGATTTTCTCAAAACCACTGGCGATAAAGCAGCTGGCCGCCGGCCCAGATGGTCAAGGCTGCTGTCAGCATGCGGATCACGCGCTCGGGTAACCAACGCAGCGCCAGCACCGAGCCTAACTGCCCGCCCAGAACCACCGCGATCAGCAAGGGTAAGGCGCCTGTCAGCGCCGCACTGAATGCATCCACGCCATTCTTCGCGAGTTGGCCGATGAGACCGCTGACCGAGTTGATGAGGATGAACAGACTGGTCGTCGCGGCAATAGCGCGGGCGTTGGCCCAGCGGGTGAAGTGCAGCAGCGGGGCAAGGAATATGCCGCCGCCAATCCCGACCAATCCGGCGAGATAGCCCAAGGGAGCCACCGCCAGCGGCATCCACCTGGCTAATGACGTCGGCTCGCTTTCGCCCTCGGAAGCGCGCGGGAGAAACAGCGCGATACCTGCTGCGACCAGGCTGATCCCAAGCAGAACCAGAAAGGTCGCCTGCTTGATCGGAGTCAGCCCGCCGAGATAAGCGAGTGGCGCAGCGATCAGCGAAAGGATCAGCGCACGCCGCCACGGAACCACGCCGGCGCGAGTAAAGCGTACCGTGCTCCCGGTGACCACGATCACGTTGCAACATAGGCTGACGACCGGCAGCAGCCGATAATCGAATCCAGCCAGCGCGAGCAGCGCATTGTAGGTCGATCCGCCGCCGAACCCCACCGAGGCGTAAAGCAATGCGGTGGCGAAGAACGCCGGTGGCAGCCACATCATAAATCCTCCCCGAGCAGGGAAGGATCACACACTACCCCGCCGCCCCGTGACAATGCTTGTACTTCTCACCCGAGCCGCAGGGGCACAAGGCGTTTCGTGACAGGCCCATGTCCTTGTAAGGATCGCCTTCGCCCGCGCGTGGCAAGGTTGCGGATGCGGCACCCGCAGCGCCGCCGATCGCACCCATGATGGCTTCGGCACCCGGAACCCGGCTGCCTTCGACATCACTGAAGTCGAAGTTGTCGACATGGCTGGTCAGGAAATCGGGCAGGTCGGGCAGCGGTGCCGTTTCGGGCATCTGCAGCACGCTCAGCATCAGGATCCGGGTCACGTCCTCGCGGATCGCCTCGAGCATGCGTTCGAACAGTCCGAAGGCTTCCTGCTTGTATTCGTTGATCGGGGTCTTCTGCGCATAGGCGCGCAGGAACACGACCTGGCGCAGTGCGTCGAGCGTTGCGAGGTGTTCCTTCCAATAATGGTCGAGCCGTTCGAGCAGTATCTGCTTTTCGACCTGGCGCCAGACCGCGCCATCATCGCCTACCTTCTCGGCCATCTTTGCGTCGGCCATGTCAGCCAACCGCTGTTCAATGTCCTGCGGTTCGATGCCATCCTCGCCGAGCCACTGTTCCACCGGAGCTTCGAGACCAAGCACTTCGAAGGTCCGGGCCTTGAGTGCTTCGATGTTCCATTGTTCGGGGTACGATCCCGGCGGGCAAGCATCGCCAACGATCGCGTTGACGGTATCGTGGCGCATGTCCTGAACCACATCGTCGAGCGTTTCGGCATCCATGATATCGGCGCGCTGCTCGTAGATCACCTTGCGCTGGTCGTTCATCACGTCATCGTATTCGACGACCTGTTTGCGGATATCGTAGTTGCGTGCCTCGACCTTCTTCTGCGCGGTCTCGATCGCCTTGGAGAGCCAGCGCGAACCGATTGCCTCGCCATCGGCAAGGTTCGAATTCATCATGCGGCTGAACAGCGTGTCGGGCCCGAAGATGCGCAGCAGGTCATCCTCCAGACAGAGGTAGAACTTCGACATGCCGGGGTCGCCCTGGCGGCCCGAACGGCCGCGCAGCTGGTTGTCGATGCGGCGGCTTTCGTGGCGTTCCGTGCCGATCACGCAGAGGCCGCCAGCGGCGAGCACCTGCGCCTTCTCGGCGGCGACCTCGGCCTTGATCTTTTCGATCGCGGCGTCGCGAGCAGGGCCTTCCGGCAAGTCGCGCAGCTCATCCTCGGTACGGAATTCCACATTGCCGCCCAGCTGGATGTCGGTCCCGCGACCGGCCATGTTGGTTGCCACGGTTACCGCGCCAAGGCGGCCGGCCTGCGCCACGATATGTGCTTCCATTTCGTGGAAGCGCGCGTTGAGCACATTGTGCTTGACCCCTTCCTGGGTCAGGTATTCGCTCAGCAATTCGCTCTTCTCGATCGACACGGTACCGACGAGAACCGGCTGGCCGGTGTGCGAGCGTTCGGCGATGAGCTTGGCAATCGCCTGGAACTTGTCGGTGGTGTTCTTGTAGAATTCGTCTTCCTGATCGTCGCGCTGCACGGGCACGTTGGTCGGGATGGTGACGACGTTCATCTTATAGATGTCGAAAAACTCCGCTGCCTCGGTGGCGGCGGTACCGGTCATCCCGGCGATCTTCGGGTACATGCGGAAATAGTTCTGGAAGGTGATCGAAGCCATGGTCTGGTTTTCCGGCTCGATCGGCACGCCTTCCTTGGCCTCGACCGCCTGGTGCAGCCCGTTCGACCAGCGCCGCCCGTCCATCTTGCGACCGGTGAACTCGTCGATAATCACGACCTTGTCGTTTTCGACCACGTAATCGATATCGCGCTTGAACATGACCACGGCCTTGAGCGCCTGGTCGAGGTGGTGAACCACCTGGGTATTCTCGATATCGTATAGGTTCGACCCCACCAGCAGGCCCGCTGCTTCGAGCTGACGCTCAGCCCATTCGACCCCGTCCTCGGTGAGCGTGATGCTCTTGGTCTTCTCGTCCTTTTCGTAATGATCTTCGGGCAGCTGCTTCACAATCGCGTCAACCGCCACGTAAAGCTCGCTCTTGTCGTCGGTCGGGCCCGAGATGATCAGCGGAGTGCGGGCCTCATCGATGAGGATCGAGTCCACTTCGTCGACGATCGCGAAGTTGAACGGACGGTGCACCATCTCCTCGCGGTTGTGCTTCATGTTGTCGCGCAGGTAGTCGAAGCCGAGTTCGTTGTTCGTCGCGTAGGTAATGTCGGAGTTGTAAGCTTCGCGCCGTTCGACCTCGCTGAGGTTGGGCACGATCACGCCCACGGTCAGGCCAAGGAACTTGTAGATCTGTCCCATCCATTCAGCGTCGCGGCGGGCGAGATAGTCGTTCACGGTGACGACGTGCACGCCCTTCCCTTCGATCGCGTTCAGATAGACTGCCAGCGTGGCGACGAGGGTCTTGCCCTCGCCGGTCCGCATCTCCGCAATTTCACCGCGGTGAAGCACCATGCCGCCAACCATCTGCACATCGAAGTGTCGCATGCCGAGCACGCGCTTCGAAGCTTCGCGCACCGTCGCAAAGGCTTCGGGCAGGATATCGTCAAGCGTGCGCCCGTCAGCCAGCAGCCCGCGGAACTTGTCGGTCTGTGCGGAGAGTTCTTCGTCGCTCAGGGCTTCGATATGCGGTTCGAAGGCACCGATCTGCTGAACAGTCTTTTCGAGCTTCTTGACGAGACGGTCGTTGGACGAGCCGAATACACGCTTGGCAATTGCGCCGATCATGGGAAATTCCTGAATTCAAAAATGTAGGGAAAATGCCGCAGCGGCTCCGTCTTCATGGCACCGCGCAGCATGGAGTTATGGCAATTGATGGCGCCGCTATTCGCGTGCGCGGTCAATCCCGATGCGAACGCTGGCAGCAATCCGGACCTGCGGCGCAAGGCCTGCCACCCGAAGATTTTGCGCCAGTTCTTGGATCGGCGCAGTTCGCGCATCGGCAACCGATGCCAGCGCCGCGGCCTGCCGTTCAAGCAGCCGGGCATCGACCGCGGCGCCGATTTCCGTGCCCTCGCTCACTCGCGCGGCGGCGGGCGCGACCTGCGCGGAGAAGCCCGCGAGCAGGGCCATAAGGGCAAGGATGAGCCGGTTCATTGCGGCGGCATATAAGCACGGCTTCGCTTAACGTCCAGTGGACGCATTCGAGCGGTAAGGCGACGATTTGACCTTTCGGCCTGATGCTGGTGAAACGCACCCAGAGGGGACCAGCCACAACATGACCGAAGCCGCCGTTACCGCACCGCGCGCACCAACTCATTCGCCGCGCATGTTCCAGCTCGACGGATTGCGCGGGATTGCCGCGTTCATGGTGGTCTTTTACCACCTTGATATCGTCTACGGCATCGGCGGGCCATTCCAGCGCGGCTACCTGTTCGTGGACCTGTTCTTCCTTCTGTCGGGCTTCGTGCTTGCGGTTTCGACCGAGAAGAAGATCAGGGCCGGGATCGGCGCGATCGAATTTACCTGGGTGCGGTACAAGCGCCTGCTTCCGCTCGTCGCGGTCGGCGCAGGTGTTGCGGTGGTTCGCGCGCTATACATCGGGATGGCCGATCCGTTGACCTTGGCGCTATGGCTGGCGCTGGATCTGGCGATGGTGCCTAGCCTGACCGGCATGGGTCCATTCTACCGCTACAACGGACCGCAATGGACGCTGTTCTACGAACTCATCGCCAATTTCGCCCATGCGGCGGTGCTCTACAAAGTGCCCACGCGGTGGATGCTGGCGCTTTCCGGCGCGATGGCGCTGTGGCTGGTACATGAGGTGCAGGTCCATGGTTCGGACACCATGGGTGTCAATGCGCCGACCTGGCAAACCTGGTGGACCGCGCTGCCGCGCGTTGGTTGGTCATACATCCTGGGCGTGTGGATCGGGCGCAGGTATCTTGAAGGCGCGCGCGGACCGGCACTGCCGTGGTGGCTGGCCCTTGCGTTGCCGGTGATCGGCATAGCGCTCGTGCCGCAACTGCCGCTGGGCAAGGTCTGGGGCGATCTGGCCTTCGTGATCCTGTTCCTGCCGCCGATGATGTGGGCGGTAGCCATGTCGAGCCCGCCCGCTTCGCTGCGCCCGGCGATGGAGTGGCTCGGCAACTTTTCGCTGCCGCTATACTGTGTCCATCTTACCGTGCTGGTCTGGACCAAGGAGCTGGTCGGGAACCACAGCCTTGGAACTGCGACAATCGCCGTGGCGACCGCGCTGATTCTGTCGTGGGCATTTTCGAAGCTGGTCAGCTTTTCGAGCAAGCCCCTTCCGAACAAGGCAACCACCACACAATAGAAAAGCCGCGCCGGTCCGAAGACAGGCGCGGCTAATTCATAGCGCGGGGCCGCGAGGCCCAGCCCCGGTTCCCGTCTTAGTTGACGGCGTCCTTGAGGCCCTTGCCGGCCTTGAACTTGGGCTGCGACGAAGCCTTGATGCTCATCGGTTCGCCGGTGCGCGGGTTGCGACCGGTCGAAGCCTTGCGCTTGGCAACCGAGAAAGTGCCGAAGCCGACGAGGCGGACTTCATCACCCTTCTTGAGCGCGCCCGAGATGGCGTCGAAAACGCCTTCCACGGCCTTGGTCGCGTCGCTCTTGGTGAGGCCGGCGGCGTCGGCAACTGCGCTGATCAGATCGTTCTTGTTCATTTCGGGAACCCCCTACCTGGTTGGTGCTTACGTAAAAGTTCGATTCGCCTCGAAAAGCTGGGCCGGAATTGAGCCGCTTTTGCTGGGGCTGTCAAAGCGAAACAGCGCAGCTCATCGCGAATTATCCACGAAAATCCGCCATTTTGGGACAGTCACGACAGCAAACCATTGCAAGCGCGCGATGCCGCATCGCAGCATCGCGCATTGCAACCGAATTACCGCCGGGAACAGGCCGTTCAGTGTGCGGTGGCAGGCGAATTGTTCTGACCGACAATTCCAGGTGCCGGTTGGCTGGCCAGGTCGTCAGCTTCGCTCCATTCGATCGGCTCAAGTTCCTCGGTCAGCGCGCGGGCAAGCACCTCATCCACATGCGAAACCGGAATGATCTCCAGCCCTTCGATCACGTTCGCCGGAATTTCGGCAAGGTCCTTGCGGTTCTCTTCCGGAATCAGAACAGTGGTGATCCCGCCGCGCAGCGCCGCGAGCAGCTTTTCCTTGAGACCGCCGATCGCCAGCACGCGCCCGCGCAGCGTAACCTCGCCGGTCATCGCCACGTCCTTGCGCACCGGCACGCCGCTGAGCGTTGATACGATCGAGGTTACCATGCCCACGCCCGCGCTCGGGCCGTCCTTGGGCACCGCGCCTTCGGGCAAGTGGATATGAATGTCCTTGCGCGCGATCAGGCTGGGCTTGATGCCGTAAGCCGGGCTGCGCGCCTTGACGAAGCTGAAAGCCGCCTGGACGCTTTCATTCATGACTTCACCGAGCTTGCCGGTGGTCTTCACCCCGCCCTTGCCCGGCACAGTGACGCTTTCGATCGTCAGCAGTTCGCCGCCGACTTCGGTCCAGGCCAGCCCGGTAACCGCGCCGACCTGGTTCTCCTCTTCGGAAACGCCGTGGCGGAATTTGCGCACCCCGGCATAGTCGCCAAGGTTCTCTGGCGTGATGACCACCTGCTTGGCTTTGCCTTCAAGGATTTGCCGCAGGCTCTTCCTCGCGAGCCGTGCGATCTCCCGCTCGAGCGTGCGCACCCCGGCTTCGCGGGTGTAGTAGCGGATCAGATCGCGGAGGCCCTCGGGAGTCAGCGCAAACTCACCTTCCTTCAGCCCATGCGCCTTGACCTGCTTTTCGATCAGGTGGCGCGTTGCGATCTCGACCTTTTCGTCCTCGGTGTAGCCTTCGAGACGGATGATCTCCATGCGATCAAGCAGCGGCTGCGGCAGGTTAAGGCTGTTGGCGGTGCACACGAACATCACGTCCGACAGATCATAGTCCAGTTCCAGGTAGTGATCCTGGAATTTGGCGTTCTGTTCGGGATCGAGCACCTCGAGCAATGCCGAAGCGGGATCGCCTCGGAAGTCCTGGCCCAGCTTGTCGATCTCATCGAGCAGGAACAGCGGATTGCTCGCCCCGGCTTTCTTGAGATTCGAAATGATCTTGCCCGGCAGCGAGCCGATGTAGGTGCGGCGGTGGCCGCGGATTTCGGCCTCATCGCGCACCCCGCCCAGCGACTGGCGAATGAATTCGCGCCCGGTCGCCTTGGCGATCGACTTGCCAAGCGAGGTCTTGCCCACCCCGGGAGGCCCGACGAGGCACAGGATCGGACCCTTCAGCTTGTTGGTCCGCGCCTGCACCGCAAGATACTCGACGATCCGGTCCTTGACCTTGTCGAGCGCGTAATGATCGTCGTCGAGCACAGTCTGCGCCGCCGCGATGTCCTTTTTGAGCTTGCTCTTCTTGCCCCACGGCAGTC
>JBJTMA010000091.1:0-9125 GCA_046063295.1 Novosphingobium sp. | reverse complement strand
ATGTCCTTGTTGATGATGCCCTTGCCGATGGTATCGGCAACATGGAGCGGGACCAGCCAGTAGGCAGCGAAATTGCCCGCCGCGGCGAATACCACTGCCCAGACCGGCGAGAGCAGCCGGGTGGTGACCACCGTGGCGATCGAGTTAGCCGCATCGTGCAGCCCGTTGAGGAAGTCGAAGGCCAGCGCGATGATGACCAGGCCGACCAGCAGCGGAAAGGCAAGCTCATGCATTGCCGTTCTCCCTTTGAATGGCGGCCTCAGCCGTGGTCGATGACAAGGCTGTCGATCTCGTTGGCGACATCCTCGAAGGCATCGGCAACGCGCTCGAGATGCTTGTAGATCTCGCGCTTGACCATGAACTGGAGCGGGTCGGGATTGACCTTCTGATCCTGGAAGGCGTTCTTCATGCCGGTATCGTGAAGGATATCGACCTCGCCCTCGAGCTTGACCATGCGGCCGGTAAGCTCGTGCAGGCGGCGGCCATGGCGTTCGACATCTCGCAGCAGCGGCATAGCTTCGGCGATCAGGCGGCAGGCATCCTGCACCAGGACGCCGATCTGGCGCATCTGGGGATCGAAACTGGTTACCTCGAGCAGTTCGATCGCCGCGGCCGAGCGATTCATCTCGTCGATGGTATCGTCCATCGCCCCGATCAGCGAGGTGATGGCGCCGCGATCGAACGGGGTCAGGAAGGTCTGCCGGACTTCGTGGAGGGTCTGGCGGATAACCTCGTCGGCATCGTGCTCACGGTCATGGATGGTGCGCAGGTTGGCGTTGCGGTCGCCCTGCCCGGCAGTGAGCTGGGCCAAGGCGTCGGCCGCCCCCGTCATGGCCGCCGAATGGCGTTCGAACAGGACGAAGAAATCGCCCGAATGCGGCAGCAGCCGCTGGAACCAACCGAACATCTTCCGTCCCCTCAGTGGAAATGTGACCGCGATATGACACCGCCGGGGACGCTTGGCTATACCGGCGCTATTAAGTCCACAGGCTCAACGCAGCAGCGCAGGATCGTGCGGCCGGACATATACCCGGGCGACAATTGGGTGCGCCTTGGCGACCTGCAACTCGATGTCGCGCACGGCTTCTTCCAGTTGTCGCGCGGTGATCGTGTCGACGAAATCGGCGCTGATGATCGCCGTGACCATCGTCGGCGATGAATGGACGGTCATCACGTTCTGGACCGAAACGATCGCAGCGTTCGCGTCGGCGCAGCCGCGGATCGAGGCAACCAGTTCGGGATCGGCCGCCTCGCCGATCAGCAGACCCTTGGCCTCGTGCAGCAGCAGGATCGAAAGCAGGCCCAGCACCAGGCCGATAAGCACCGAGGCGAGCCCGTCCCACATGGGGTTGCCGGTGATCAAGCTGAGCGCAAGGCCCGCCGCAGCCAGCACCAGCCCGACCAGCGCGCCGCTGTTTTCCAGCAGGATGACCAGCGTGGTCGCGTCCTTGGTGGTGCGGATTTCCTGCCAGATCGAAC
Organism: Novosphingobium sp.; assembly: GCA_046063295.1. Taxonomy (GTDB): domain Bacteria; phylum Pseudomonadota; class Alphaproteobacteria; order Sphingomonadales; family Sphingomonadaceae; genus Novosphingobium. The sequence goes on along the minus strand of JBJTMA010000091.1, from coordinate 7,646 downwards.
CGCGCCGGGCCGAATTGAAATCCTTCAGCGCCGCCAGCGTCGACCAACCTTCCAACGCGAAGGCAACGCCCAGTACCGTGAAGGCGATCAGCGGATTGACCGCTGGCTCGGGCTCAAGGATGTGCAGCACGCCCTCGTAAACCGAGACCCCGGCGCCGAGCGCGAACACCAGGATCGCGACCACGAAGCTCCAGAAATAGAGCTCTCGCCCATAGCCGAACGGATGCAGTTCGTCGGCCGGCTTGGCCGCACGGCGGCGGCCGTAAAGCAGCAGCAACTGGTTGGTCGAATCGACCAGGCTGTGCACGCCTTCGGTCAGCATCGCCGACGAGCCGGTAATCGCCGCGGCGACGAACTTGGCCGCGGCAATCCCGACATTGGCGATCAGCGCCACCACGATAGTGCGGGTCGAACCCTGTCCGGCCATTGTTCTATTCCCCTTGCTTGACAGGGCCAATGCCACGGCTTGCGGTGCGCGACAATCGCGCTAGCCTGACTTGCCATGAAACGCTTCGTCACTGCACTCGTTGCACTCGCCCTGCCCCTGCAGCCGCTCCTTGCCGCCGCCCCCGCGCTTCAGCCCGCTGAGGAGACCGCGATCGACGCGGCGGTGACCAAATCGCTCAAGGAGACCGGCATCCCTTCGGTCGAGGTTGCGGTGGTGCGTGACGGGCAGATCGTGCTCAGCCGCGCCTGGGGCAAGCCCAGCGAAACGCTGACCAAACCCGACGCCGCCTTACCCTACCAGATCGCCTCCAATTCCAAGCAGTTCCTTGCCGCCTTGCTCCTGCTGCTGGAGGATGACGGCAAGATCAGTCTCGACGATCCGGTTTCGAAGTGGCTCCCCGACCTGCCGAATGGCGACAGGATCCGCGTACGCCAGCTGCTGTCGCACACTTCGGGCCTGCAGGACTTCTGGCCGCAGGATTATTCGTTCGCAGCGATGGAGAAGCCGGTGGCGCCGATGGATATCGTGCGGCGCTGGGGCTTCAAGCCGCTTGATTACGCGCCGGGCAGCCGCTGGCAGTATTCGAACACTGGCTATGTGGTTGCCGGCCTGATCGCCGAAAAGGCCGGCGGCGCCCCGCTGTGGGACCAATTGGAGGCACGGATCTTCAAGCCGCTGGGCATCCACCCCTATGACATTGACGAGACCAACGGGCCGCAATTCCCGCAAGGCTACCACCGCAATGCGCTGGGTCCGGTGCGGGTGGCACGTCCGCCAGCCAAGGGCTGGCTGTGGGCCGCGGGCGGGCTTTCGATGACCGCCGCCGAACTGGCCAAATGGGATATCGCGCGGATCAACCGCACCTTGCTGACCAAGGACGACTGGGAGGAGATGGAGCGCCCGGTCCGCCTCGCCGATGGGACCTGGACCACATACGGCCTCGGCGTTTCGAAGCACCTTACCGGCGGACGCTGGGTGATCGATCACGGCGGCGAATCGGTCGGGTTCCTGTCGCAGAATTCGATCTGGGTCGACGACAGGACCGCCGTGGTGGTGCTGACTAACGGCGACTTTGCGCAGGTGCAGGAGGAACTGACCAGCAAGATCGCCGAGATCGTTCTGCCCAAGGCAGTGCAGGCCAACATCGGCGAGAAGGACCGGCTGGCTGACGTGAAGACCACGCTGGTCGGCATTACCGCTGGAAAGCTTAACCCGGCTCAATTCACCGACAATGGCCGTTACTATTTCAACCCGCAGGTGCTGGGTGATTACAGCGCCAGCCTGCGCCCGCTGGGCCCGCTCAAATCGGTCACCACAGTGCGTCCGCCCCGGCTGCGCGGCGGCTTCGTCAACCGCGTGTTCAAGCTCAACTACGCCAAGAAATCGCTGACCCTTATCACTTACGCCGAACCGGGCGAGCATGGCCGCTGGGAGCAGTTCATGATCACGCCGTAATCTAAAGCCAGCCGATCTTGCGGAACCTGAACCACAGCCCGCCGCAGATCGCCAGGATCGCCCCCCAGACCATGGGATAGCCCCACTTGTGGTGCAGTTCGGGCATGTAATCGAAATTCATGCCGTAGATGCCGGCGATGGCGGTGGGCACGGCGAGGATCGCTGCCCAGCCCGCCAGTTGCCGGGTCATGTCGCCCTGGCGGTGCTGTTCGAGCAGCGCCGCGGTTTTGACGATGCTCGCCAGGTTCTCGCGCAGGCCGTCCATTCGCACCATGGTGCGTCGGGTATGGTCTAGCACGTCGCGGAACCAGATCCGCGCGCCCGGATCGATCATCGGTATCTCGGTGCTCGAAAGCCGGTCACAGACTTCGACCATCGGGCCGATGACGCGCACGAAGCGGCGGAACTGACGGCGCAGGCGGAAGATCCGGCGGATCGTCGAAGGTTCGGGGAACACGTCGATCGCGCGCTCTTCCAGCACCTGTACGCCTTCCTCGAGCCGTTCGAGCACCGGCTGATAGCCATCGACGATGAAATCGAGGATTGCGTGGGCGGCATAGTCCGGCCCCTCGGCCAGGCGTTCGGGCATCGCTTCAAGCCGCTCGCGCAATTCACCGTGCGCCCGCATCGATCCGATCCGCACAGTGACCAGGAAATTGCTGGCCAGGAACAGCGCGGTCTGGCCGTATTCGATATTCTCGCCCTCGGGGATCGCCGCGGTCCGCGCGACGATGAACAGCACGTTCCCGTAAAGCTCCAGCTTGGGCATCTGGTTGGGATTGAGCGCGTCCTCGATCGCCAGCGGGTGGAGCCCGTACTGCTGGCGCACCAGGTCCATTTCCGCTGGATCTGGATCGCTCAGCCCGATCCAGTCGAACTGCTTGCCCCGCGGCATGGGCCGCGGCACGCCATCGATAACCAGCTTGTCCTTGAGCGGTTTTCCGTGAGAGTATCGGCGCGCGGCAATGATCGACATCGCGCGGGTGTGGCAAAGCCCGACGAGACTCGCAATAAGGGCGATTATTTGTTAGGCGATCGATTAATGCTGACACGAATGTCAGTGAGCGGGAGATAAGCGGATGAACATGGCTACGCTAGGGGGTTCTGGGCCCCACGCCGAGATGCTCGACATGATCATTGTCGGCGCCGGGATTTCCGGCATCGGCATGGCAGTGCACATGACCCGCGATTGCCCGGGCAAGAGCTTCGCCATACTCGACCGGCGCGAAAACCTGGGCGGCACCTGGGACCTGTTCCGCTATCCCGGCATCCGCAGCGACAGCGACATGCACACGCTGGGTTTCTCCTTCGCACCATGGAAGCACGAAAAGTCGATCGCCGATGGCCCCGCGATCCTCGAATACCTGGACAATATCACCGATGAATACGGCCTGCGCGACAAGATGCGGCTTGGCCAGAAAGTAATCAGCGCTGACTGGGACAGCAAGACCGCCTGCTGGACCGTGGTCACCGAAAGCGCCGACGGCAGGAAGGGCAGCACGCAGGGCCGCTTCCTGTTCCTGGGATCGGGCTATTACGATTACGACGATCCCTATGATGCCGGGTTCAAGGGGCGCGACAAGTTCAAGGGGCAGATCGTCCACCCGCAGTTCTGGCCCAAGGATCTCGATTACCAGGGCAAGAAGGTGGTGGTGATCGGATCGGGCGCAACCGCGGTCACGATCCTGCCAGCCATGGTCAACTCTGGCGCGGCGCACGTCACCCAGTTGCAGCGCACCCCGACCTACATGGTCAGCCGCCCCGCGCGCGACAAGATCGCCAACACGCTGCGCAAGGTGCTGCCTGAAAAAGCCGCCTATGCGATCACCCGGTTCAAGAACATCACCATGCAGGACATGATGTTCAAGCGCGTGCGCAGCCATCCGGAAAAGTCCAAGGAATTCATCCTCGGCGAAACACGCAAGCTGCTGGGCGACAGGTTCAACGAAACCGACTTCGTTCCGCCTTACAATCCGTGGGAGCAGCGGCTGTGCCTGGTGCCCGACGCCGATTTCTTCAATGCGATCAACGAAGGCCGCGCCGACGTGGTGACCGACCATATCGACAGCTTCGACGCCACCGGGATCAAGCTCAAGTCGGGCAAACACCTGGATGCGGATATCATCATCACCGCAACCGGGCTCAACCTGGCCGTCGCAGGCAAGATCGCGGTTTCGGTGGACCGCCAGCCGGTCGATTTCTCGAAGCGCTTCTACTACCGCAACTGCATGTTCTCCGACGTGCCCAACCTTGCTGGCGTGTTCGGCTATATCAACGCCAGCTGGACGCTGCGGGTCGACATCATCGGCGAATACCTGACCCGGTTGTTCAAGCAGATGGACGCGATCGGGGCTGTCGCCGCGACGCCTGCGCTGCCCGAAGGCGGGCTGCAGGAAGACGATGTGTTCGGTGATTTTTCCTCGGGCTATCTGGAACGCGGCAAGGCAATGATGCCCAAGAACGCACCAAGCCTGCCGTGGCGGCTCAACCAGGACTACCGCCGCGACCGCGTGGACATGCGCCAGGCCCCGATCGACGACGGAGTGATCAGGTTCACCCGCGCGCGCGAGCTTGTCGCCGGGTGATGGCTCGCCTAACGATGCGCAATGACTGACGCATCGCGCATCTGGAAGGCCGCCCTGCTGGTGATCGGCGACGAGATCCTCTCGGGCCGCACGCACGACAAGAACATCGCGCAGGTCGCGTCGTGGCTGGGCGTGCAGGGCATCCGGCTCAGTGAAGTGCGCGTGGTGGCTGACGATACCGCCGCGATCGTCGAAGCGGTGAACGCGCTGCGCGCCCGTAACGATTACCTGTTCACCACCGGGGGGATCGGCCCGACGCATGACGATATCACCGTCGACGCGGTAGCCGAGGCGCTGGGTGTCGACGTGGTGATCCACCCCGAAGCCCGGGCGATCCTCGAACGCTATTACGAAAGCCGCGGCGGGATCAACGAAGCGCGGTTGCGCATGGCACGGGTGCCCGAAGGCGCGGAGCTCATCCCCAACCGCATGTCGGGCGCGCCGGGGATCCGGATCGGCAATGTCTTCCTGATGGCCGGGGTCCCCTCGATCACTGCCGGCATGCTCGACGCGCTGACCGGCGAGCTTGAAGGCGGGGCGCCGCTGCTCAGCCAGACGGTGGGCAGCTGGGCTCCCGAAAGCGAAGTGGCCGACCTGCTGCGCGAGACCGAACGCGCCCACGAAGGCTGCGTGATCGGTTCGTACCCGTTCTTCCGCGAGGGGCGCGTCGGCGCAAATTTCGTGGTTCGCTCGGTCGACGCGGCAAAGCTTGAGGAATGCTGCGAGGCGCTGATCACCGGGCTGCGCGCGCAAGGGCGGGATGCAGTGCCCGGCGGTATCTGACATGACTGTTCGCTTCTGCACCAATGCCACTCTGGCGCGCCCCTGCGTTCGCGGCTAATGCGGCGGAGTAACCGGCTGCCCGTGCGGCAGCGCCTGACCAGTTTCGGACGTACCTTGATGACCTTCGCCGCTGCATCGCTGCCTCTGGCAGGTTGCGCTCATACATCGGATGGATCGACGCTCGCTGCTTTCGAGGCGAACCTCGCCGGGCACGCCAGCGCTACCGAAGCGCTGCAGCGCTGGTGCGATGCGCGCGCAATCGCTCCGGGGGCGACCATCCGGGTCCGCTTCGTGCGAGGCGCCGACGCGGCCGCCCCGGCGGACATGCGCAGCGTCCTGGACGCAGGTCCTGACGAACCGATCGGCTATCGCCACGTCCAGCTGATGTGCGGCGACACCGTACTGTCCGATGCGCACAACTGGTTCGTGCCCGCCCGGCTTACGCCCGAAATGAACCGCGAGCTGGCCGAAACCGAAGTCCCGTTCGGGCGAATCGCCGCCAGCCTGCAGTTTACGCGCGAGCCGCTCAGCGCTGCTCGGCAGGGCGATCCAACCTGTCCCGCGGGGGTCATTTCAACGCACCGCGCGCGCCTGATGCTGCCCGACGGTCGCCCGCTCGCCTATGTGCAGGAATGCTATAGCGCTGCAAACATTGGGTAAACCGCCGCGCTCCGGTTGCCCGGGGCGCAGGGCCGTAACTTTAACTTAACCACACCGATTAATCCCAGTGCGAGACAGCCGCGGCGCCGCGCTTGCCCGCCGCCGCACCGCTCCGCCACATGGGCGCAACAGGGTCGCGCTTGAAATGACATTTGCCGGCAAGCGGCAATTTTCAGGGGCAGTGGACATGACCGTCAGTTTCCAACGCAAGAGCGATTTCGTCGAGCGGCGCCGCCAGGGGCGCGCGGGTATCGGCATCACCGTGGCGCTGCGCGAGCGCGGCCGCAGTGCGCTGGACGCGCGGCTGATCGATTTCTCATCACTGGGCTGCCGCGTGGACGGCCTGATTGTCGGCGCAGTCGACGCGCAGGTCTGGATCAAGCTTCCCGGACTGGAAAGCCTTGCCGCGCAGCGCATCTGGAGCTCGGGCAACCTTGCCGGGTTGTGTTTCGAAACGCCGATCCACCCCGCCGTTGCGGCACGGTTCCTGCCGGCCCCGGGCAGCCACGCCGCCGCCACAGCCGAGACTGCCCTGGGCCAGGCCGATCCCCTGCTGTCACGCCGCGAACAGATCATGGCCGGCATCGTGGGCACCGATCAGTCACCCCTGCAGCGCCGCAAGAAGCCGTCAGGCCTGGGCATGTTCGGGCGGATCAACCGAATGGTCAGCCGCAGCGTCGACCACCGGGCAGAGCGCCGCTACGCGGATGCCATCCCCGAAGGCACCGCGCTGGCGATCGGTGGCGAGCGGGTGCGGGTCATGAACGTCTCGCCCAGCGGCATCAAGGTCCGCGGCCTCCCCGAAGCGGCCGAAATCGGCGAAAGCGTGGAACTGGCTTTCGAAGGCTTTCCGGAAATGACCGGCCAGCTCGTCTGGATGAACGGCTCGGAGGGCGGGATTGCCCTTCCTGAAGCCTCGATCGAGCTGTTCGACCGTTCGGCCGGCTGATCCTAGCGCGACGTCCGCAGCACGAAGTCAGCCACGGTATCGTGCAGGCCCCTCAGGCTTTCCTCGTTGAGGTAGACCATGTGGCCTGAAGGAAAGTACTTGTACTCGATATTCCCGCGCAGCGATTCCGGGATCGGCAGGTGCTCCATTTCGTAGACCCCTTCGAAATAGGGGGTGGCGAGATCGTAGTACCCGCCGGTGTTGAGCACCTTCAGGTTTGGGTTCTGCTTCATCGCCATGGCAAGGTCGAGCATCACGTTGGTGGTCTGCCCGCCGTATGCCCCGCCCATGCCCGGCGCCTGATGCGACATTTCCCATGCCGGGAACACATCGGCGAAGATCTTGAAGCCATCTTCAGCCGGGTATTTGAGCGCGCCGCGTGAATAATCGTTCCACGCCGCGACATAAGCACTGCCGACCGAGCTGATCATCGGATCGTACTGCGCTTCCTTGCTCAAAAGGTCGAGGCTGGGGCCGGAAAAGCGGGTGTCGATCCGTCCGGTGGTGAGCCCGCCGGGGAGCTGCAATTGCTGGGTGAACTGCCCGCCGCTGACCCGCAGGTCGCTCTTGAGGATATAATCGAGCGGCAGCCCGATGTAGTTCGCCACGCGCTGCGCGATGACCTGCCGCGTATTCGCATCGAGCCGCCCACCTTGCTGCAGCGCCGCAGCATAATCGCTGAGCGCGAACTGCTCGACCTCGCGCAGGAACGGCTCAAGCGCGGCGGGGCGCGTGCCGGGCAGGCGGTTGTGGTACCACGCGGTCG
>JBJTMA010000090.1:0-2798 GCA_046063295.1 Novosphingobium sp. | reverse complement strand
GATCCCGGCAGCGGTCGGCGTGGACATCGGCTGCGGTATGATGGCGGCGCGCACCTCGCTGATGGCGCATGATCTGCCCGACAGCCTCGAAGGCATCCGCTCTGCGATCGAGCAGGCGGTGCCGCACGGCCGTGATGTCGGCCGGGGCAAGCGCGACAAGGGATCGTGGGGTTCTCCGCCCCCGGCGATTGTCGAGGCATGGGCCATGCTGGTCCAGCGCTTCGAGCGGATCTGCGACAAGTTCCCGCGGCTGAAGAACACCAACAACCTGGTGCATCTCGGCACGCTGGGAACCGGCAACCACTTCATCGAGCTGTGCCTCGATCAGGAAGCCCGCGTCTGGGTGATGCTTCATTCCGGCTCGCGCGGGGTAGGCAATGCCATCGGCTCGTTCTTCATCGAATTGGCCAAGCAGGATATGCGCAAGTGGCACATCAACCTGCCGGATGAAAACCTCGCCTACTTCCCGGAAGGGACCGACCATTTCGACGACTACGTCGAAGCAGTCGGCTGGGCGCAGGACTTCGCCGCGCTCAACCGCCGCATGATGATGACCAATGTCATCGCCGCGCTGCGGGGCCAGATCGCGAAGCCGTTCGATGCCGAGCTGGAAGCGGTGAACTGCCATCACAACTATGTGACGCGGGAAAACCACTTCGGCGAAAACGTGCTCGTCACCCGCAAGGGGGCGGTGCGCGCGGCCAAGGGCGTGCTGGGGATCATCCCGGGCTCGATGGGAGCGAAGAGCTTCATCGTGCGCGGGCTGGGCAACCCGGAGAGCTTCGACAGCTGCAGCCACGGCGCGGGACGGATCATGTCACGCACCGAGGCCAAGAAGCTTGTGACGCTCGACGAGCACATCCGCGACACCGAAGGCGTAGAATGCCGCAAGGACGCGGGCGTGATCGATGAGACGCCCAAGGCCTACAAGCCGATCGAAGCCGTGATGGCCGCCCAGGCCGATCTGGTGGAGATCGCCCATACCTTGAAGCAGGTGGTCTGCGTGAAGGGTTAGTTGGTGCTGGGAGGGCGGGAGAAACCCTTCTGTTGTTCTCACAGCCCCAGCTTATCCCCTTGCCAAGTCTGTTCTCCCGGCTTGGCTAAGAGAATGATCAGAGTACTGAAGTCGATATACGAAGACAATGGTTTCGGGCAAGTCCCCGATAAAGGCAAATATGATTATGCTCGAAGAGATCGCACCGGAAATCAGACAGGAGATAGAAACGCGCCTTGCCGCCATCGAGGCGACAGACGGCGTGCGCTACTTGCTGGCCGCCGAATCGGGGTCACGCGCTTGGGGCTTTCCCTCGCCGGACAGCGACTACGATGTGCGGTTCTTCTACGTCCGCCCGAGAGATTGGTATCTAAGCCTTAATGCGGGCCGCGATGTCATTGAACGACCAATTGTCGATGAAATCGATCTCAACGGCTGGGATATCCGCAAGGCTCTTGGATTGATGCTTCGATCCAATGTGGTGGTCAACGAGTGGCTGGCCTCACCGATCCGTTACCGTCCAGACGATCCGGCAGTTGCAGAAATTGCGGCGCTTGCCGATGCGATCTTCGATCCGCACGGTTACGCCCGTCATTATGCCAGACTTGGCGGCAATGCGGCTGAACGGTGGCTGGAAGGCGGCGACGCGGTGCCGGTTAAGCGCTACTTCTATGCCCTCCGGCCAGCGCTGGCGATCCGCGCCCTGCGCAACAATCCTGACCGGCGACCGTCGATGAACCTGCAGGCTCTCCTGACCGAGAGTGCCGTCTCGGCACCGCTTGCAGGAATGATCGAAGAACTGGTCGAAGCAAAGCGAGTGACCCGTGAGCTTGGTAATTCCCGAAGGTTTCCGGATCTAGATGCGCTCATCCGTGACGAGCTTGGCCGGGCGACCGAGCTTCCAGAACGGCGGCCTCCAGCAAATGCTCTAGACGCCGCTAATGAAATCTTCTTGGACCTGGTAAGGCAATGATCTCAATCGACGGATCCGAAGGCGAAGGCGGGGGGCAGATGGTGCGCAACTCGTGCGCGCTGTCGCTCGTGACCGGCGAGCCTTTCCGGATCAGCAACATACGTGGGCGTCGTCCGAAGCCTGGCCTTATGCGCCAGCATGTGACCGCGGTAGAAGCCGCTTGTGTGATCTCGGGATCGGAATGCTCCGGCCTAACGGTCGGTGCGACCGAACTCGAATTCCGTCCCGGCCGAGTGACGCCGGGAGAGTACCGGTGCGCCGTTGGCACGGCCGGTTCGACTGGGCTCGTGCTGCAAACCGTGTTGATGCCGCTTGTACTTGCCGACGGTCCATCCCGGCTCGTTCTGGAAGGCGGAACTCACAACATGCTCGCGCCGCCGTTCGACTTCATCGAGCGGACCTTCCTGCCCGTGATCAATCGGATGGGACCGAGCGTTTCCGCCCGCATAGTGCGGCACGGTTTCTATCCGCGCGGAGGGGGGCGGATCGAGGTTGATATAACTCCCGCGCCGCTAGCGCCGATTGATTGCATCGAGCGCGGCGAACAGCTTGGTGTAGCCGGACAGGCGGTGCTCACCGGCCTGCCGTTCGAGATCGCCGAGCGCATGCTGGCGCGCGCCCGGCGCGATCTGGATGGCTGGCCCGACGATGCCTTTTCGGTGCGCGAGCTGCCCGCCGATCATGGGCCGGGCGTGATCCTGATGCTTGAGGCGCAGTACGCGAATGTTACGGAGGTTGTCAGCGGCTTTGGCCAGCTTGGCGTCCCGGCCGAACGCTTGGCCAAGACCTGCGCAGCCCGGATGAATGGCTACATCGAGGCATCAGCATTTG
>JBJTMA010000089.1:0-5606 GCA_046063295.1 Novosphingobium sp. | reverse complement strand
GAGTCGGTTTCGGCGAACCGCGCCGGGCTCAGCGCGCCGGTCAGCACGATGGTCTTGCCCGGCACCTGCGCGGCCAGCACTTTGGCGGTTTCGGTCATGGTGTCGGTGCCGTGCGTGATCACGATGCGGGTTTCGGGTGCCTCGGCGGCGTGGCGGGCGATCGCGGCGCGATCTTCATCCGTAAGCTCGAGGCTGTCATTGCGGCACACCTCGACCACGCGAAACGGCAGCGCGACCCGCGCTTCCTTGAGCAGCGCCGGAATGCCGGAATCGACGATCTGGTATTCGCTCAGCGCGTCGAAATAGTTCTTGTCGATCGTGCCGCCGGTGGTGAGCACGAGGATCGCATGGCTGGTCATCGCTGCGCCATAGCCTAGGCGCGGGCAATCATGCTAGCCTTGCGCCGGGTCAAGCTGGGGGGAGGCAGTCATGGCAAGCGCAGCAGGGCAGCGGCAGGCAAGCAGCACTATGGTTACATGGCTCGTGGCGCTGCTCGCGCTGTCGGTGTTGCTCAATTACGTCGATCGCGGCGCGCTGGGTATCGCGGCGCCCAAACTCACCGGAGAACTTGGGCTTTCGCCCAAGGAATATGGCTGGGCCGTGTCGGCGTTCGGCTGGGCCTATGCGCCGCTGTGCCTGTTCATGGGCTGGCTGTGCGACCGGTTTTGCGTTTACCGCAGCTTCGCGCTGGGGCTGGCGCTGTGGGCGCTATGCACCTTCCTGACCGGGTTCGCCGGGGGCTTCGGCATGCTCTTCGCGCTGCGGCTGGGGCTGGGCATCGGCGAGGCGGTGTCGTTCCCGGGAAGCTCGAAGATCTTTGCAGCCCAGGTTCCGCCCGAACGGCGCGGCATCGCCAACGCCGCGGTCGCCGCGGCAATCGCCTTTGGCCCCGCGATCGGCGCGCTAGCCGGCGGGACGATCCTTGAACTGGGCGGGTGGCGCCCGATCTTCTGGACCTTTGGCGCGTTCACGCTGCTGTGGCTGCTGCCGTGGCGCGCCATAACCCGGCCGCTGCAGGCGGGCACTTTCAGCCAGCCCACCGCGGGCCGGCTCGACTTTACCCGGCTGCTCGGCATTCCCACTCTGTGGCTGATGGGCGGGGCGCATTTCCTGTCGAACTACGGGTTCTATTTCCTGCTGTTCTGGCTGCCGCTGTGGCTGACCAAGACTCTGGGCTATTCGATTCCCCTGATGACGGCGCTGACCACGCTGGGGTTCGCGGTGCAGGGCATCGCTGCGCTGGTGGTCGGCCACTGGTCCGACCTGCGCGTGCAGGCCGGGGCTGATGAGGGCAAGCTGCGGCGGCGGCTGATGATCTTCGGGCATGTCGCCACCACGGCGGCCATCGCCGGAATCTATCTGGCGGCGAATCCGTGGCAGATGGGCTTCTGGCTGGTGATCGCCGGGCTCGGCACCAGCCAGATCTCGACCAACCTGTTCGCGGTCGCGCAGATCTTCTCGGGCCCGCGCGCTGCGGGCGGCTGGGTCGGCATGCAGAACGCCGTCGGCAACATTTCCGGGATCGCCGGGCCGATCGTCACCGGATACCTGGTCCAGAACAATGGCGGCAATTACGGCTGGGCCTTCGCGCTCGCTGCGGGCATGGCCGGGCTCGGCGCGGTGTGGTGGGCGCTGCTGGTTCCCGAAATCCGGCAGGTGGTGGATTAGGGGCGGAAACGCACCCCGGTCAGGTCTTCGGACTTCGCCCACAGCGCCTCGGCGAGCGCGGCATCCTGGATGTGCGGGCGTGCGCCGGCGAACTCCGGATCGTCGGCCGGCACCGCGCGGGCAATGTTGCAATCCTCGCAGTAAACCCCGCCCATGCCTTCGAGCAGCGGCGAGACCGCGCACCACACGCTGGTTGCGGCGCCCTCTTCGGTCGACTTGAAGCGCTCGTTGACGTTCCCCTCTTCGTCGATCCAGCCCATCGCGATCTGCTCCTCGCGGGTCAGGTGGCGCTGTAGCGGAGTAACGATTCCGCCGGGGTGGACGGCGAAGGCACGTACCCCGTGCGCCGCGCCAAGCGTGTCGAGGTGGCGCGCGAACAGCGCGTTGGCGCTCTTGGCCTGCGCATAGGCAAGCCACTTGTTGTACTCGCGGTGCTCGAAGTTGGGATCGCTAAGGTCAAGGCCATTGCGCATGTGGCCGATCGAGGAGACCGAAACGACCCGCGCATGGCCGCTTTTCGCCAGCAGCGGCCACAGCCGCGCGGTGAGCTGGAAATGCCCCAGATGATTGGTCGCGAACTGGCTTTCGTAACCGCGCGCGTCGCGGGTGAGCGGATTGGCCATGACTGCGGCATTGTCGATCTGGATATCGATCTTGTCGGCCTGTTGCGCAACCGCGGTGGCGAAAGCATCGATCGAGGCGGGATCGGACAGGTCGAGCGGTAGTATCGCAATCTCGCCGTCGATCCCGGCGAGATCGGCAGCTGCCGCATCGGGCCGCCTTGCGCCGACGATCACCCTGGCTCCGGCTTCGGCCAGCGCCCGGACGGTTTCGGTTCCAAGCCCTGAATAGCCACCGGTGACGACCGCCACCTTGCCGCTAAGATCGATCCCGGCGACCACCTCGCGCGCCCGTGAGCGGTAGCCGAAGGGGGAATCGATCGGGGCTTGGGCGGTGGTCATGGCGGCTCTCCTCTGCCCTCACCATAAGCCCCGGACCGGAGGAGACAAGTCAGGCGGCGAGCCGGGTTTCGATCGCCGCGATTGCCTGGTGCAGCTCCTTCGCCGCCGCAGGATCGAGCCGATGCTCGAACAGCGTCAGATGGCGCAGCAAGGTGCGCTGGACCGAACCCGTACCGCTGCCTGTCGCCTCGCCCATCTCGCGGTAATGCTCGAGCCCGTAGCGGAGGATTATCGTGGCGTTGACTGCAAGGTCGCGCAGCCTCTCGCGCGGCCAGTCGAGCAGCCCCGCATCGGCCAGTGCGGCAAGGTACAGCTCAAGCTGGTCGAAGGTGCGCCGCGTCCATTCTGGTGCTTTGGCGCGAATTACTTCGGCATGTTCGCCATAGCTTTGCTGGTCGCGGTAGAGGAAGCGGAAGTCGCGGAATTCGGCCATCATGGCAGCTACAAGCGCGGCGTAGTCGCCGACCGGATCGCGCGCCGGAAGCAGCGCCAGCCGCGCCTCGATTGCGCCAGCGAATTGCTCGCCAATCGCATCGAGCAGCGCGCGCCTGGTCTTGTAATGGTACCACAGGTTGCCTTCGGCGATCCCGCATGCCGCGGCCAGCGCCGCGGTGCTCACCCCGCCGTAACCCTGTTCGTTGAACAGGATCCGTGCGGTCTCGGCAATCCGGTCCTTGGTCTTCATCAGTAGTGTGACAGCGTCACCGGAACCGATGTGTAGCCGTGGACGAAGCATGCGGGCACCCGCCCGACCGGCCCGGTGACATTGGCCCGCAGCCGTCGCTTGGCCATTTCCTCAAGCAGGGTGCACAGCTGCAGTTCGGCCACGCGCGCGCCGACGCAGCGGTGGATGCCGTAACCGAACGACAGGTGGCGCCGGGCGTTTTCGCGGTCGACGATGATCTTGTCGGCGTCCTTGAAAACACTCTCGTCCCGGTTGGCGGAGACGTACCACATCACCACCTTGTCGCCCTTCTTGAAGGTCACCCCTTCAAGCTCGGTGTCTTCCATCGCCGTGCGGCGCATGTGTGAAAGCGGGGTTTGCCAGCGGATCAGTTCCTGCACCGCGTTGGGGATCAGCGACGGGTCAGCCTCAAGCTTGGCGCGCTCTTCGGGAAACTGGTCGAGCCCGTAGACGAATGCCGACATCGAATTGCGCGTGGTGTCATTGCCGCCCACGATCAGCAGGATCAGGTTGCCCATGAATTCCTGCTCGCTCATCTCGCGCATCGCGTCCGACTGGAGCATGATCGAAATCAGGTCTTTGCCCGGGTTGGCGACCTTCTGCTGCCACAATTCGGCGAAAGCGCCGCCCATTTCCATCAGGGCGGCGTTGCGCAGCGCCAGACTGTCCGGGTCCTTCATCAGTTCGACGTTGCCGCCCATGTCCGACCAGTAGGTCAACTTGTGGCGCTGCTCCCACGGGAAATCGAACAGCTTGGCCAGCATGCCGGTGGTGAGTTCGATCGAAACCTTTTCGACCCAGTCGAACTCCTCGCCGATCGGCAGGCTGTCGAGTACTTCGGCAGTGCGCGCCTGGACCTCGGCCTTCATCGCGGCGACCTCGCTCGGGCCGAACGATGGGGCCACGGTGCGGCGCTGGCCGGTGTGGTTGGGCGGGTCCATGGCGATGAACATCGGCATGCGCATTTCGCCATCGACCGGCTCTTCCACGCCTCCGGCCACCGAAATGCCGCCGTATTCCCCGCTTGACGAGAACACATTGGGCAAAGCCTCGATGTGCACGATCGGCTTATAGGTGCTGACCGACCAATAGGGGCCGAACGGGCTTTCCGGCACGTACTGGATCGGCGCCTCGGCGCGCAGCTTGCGGAACGGCTCCTGCCACCGGTCCTCGGCGAAGAGCGCGGCGTCCGATACATCGATCGGCGCGATCGGCGATACGTCTCGTTCCAGCGGCGCGGCGGTGGCCATAGTTCTCTCCCGTTCCCAGACTCGATTAATCTAGGGCAAACACCCTAAATTGTTACCGCGGGGAGTCAAGGCGGGTCCGGGGAAACGCAAAACGCCGCGCAGGATCGCTCCGGCGCGGCGTTTCGCAGGGGACTGCAAATTCAGGTCAGTTGGTCGAGGCGACCCGGCGGTAGGGCACGAATTCGCCCAGGCTGATATTGCCGTTGTAGAACCCGGCGGTGCGATCGACCGTGGTCACGATGTCGAGATCACACAGCTGGCTGGACGAGGTGCGGGTTACCATAACGTCGTCCGAATCGAGATCGTGCGCGTTGCGCGGCACATTGACCCAGATCGTGTTGCCCCAGCCATAGACGATCGCGGTCTTGTCCAGCACCCGCATCTCGCGGGTGTCGAAGTGCGAAATGCAATGCTCGGGCTTGCCGGCAACGCGGCCTTCCAGCAGCTTGTCGAGTTCCTGCTGCGGGGTCATCTTCGGGCGCGCTTCCAGCGCCGGGCCGGTCAAAAGCGCGGCTGCTGCGGTAAGGGCGATGGCGATCTTGCGCATGTTTCGACTCCTATGAGATGCGGAGCATATCAGGATCAAGCTGAACTCCCGCTGAAAATTATGCGGTACCCCCCACAGTCAACCCTTCGACCAGAAGTGTAGGCTGGCCAACCCCGGCGGGGACACTTTGTCCGCCCTTGCCGCAGACCCCGACGCCTTCGTCGATTTCCAGATCGTTGCCGATCCCGATCACCTTTGTCAGCACGGTCGGCCCGTCACCGATCAGGGTGGCGCCCTTAATCGGGGCGCCAAGCTTGCCGTTCTCGATCTTGTAGGCCTCGGTACAGCTGAACACGAACTTGCCCGAAACGATATCGACCTGCCCGCCTCCGAAGCTCTTGGCGAAGATCCCGTTCTTGACCCGGCTGAGCAGCTCGGCCGGGTTGTCGTTGCCGGCGCGCATGAAGGTGTTGGTCATCCGCGGCATCGGGGCATGGGCATAGTTCTCACGCCGTCCATTACCAGTGGCGGGGACGCCCATCAGCCGCGAATTG
>JBJTMA010000088.1:0-27165 GCA_046063295.1 Novosphingobium sp. | reverse complement strand
GCCATCCCAGCCGACGTTCCAGCCTTCGACCAGCACGTTGGGGATCTTGTTGGCGGCGGCGAAATCGATGTACTGCTTGACGTGCTCGTTGGTCGCGCCGTGCTTGGGACCGCGCGCCCAAGTCCATTCGCCCTTGATCATGTTCCACCACACGCCGGCGAACTTGCCGGGCTTGAACCACGAAACGTCGCCGAGCTTGTTGGGCTCGTTGAGGTTGAGCATCAGGTGGCTTTCGTACACCCCACCAGCGGTGTTGGCGATGATCAGCGTGCGCCACGGGGTGTTCCAAGCACCCGTCTTGGTCACCTTGGGCCGGCCCGCGCCGGGAGTGAGCTGCGCACGCAGCGTGGTGCCTTCGGTGCGTGCGACGGCCATGCCGGAATAGTCCACCAGCGCGGCTTCGTGCAGCGCCACATGGGTGCCGTCATTGAGCCTGATCGTGACCGGGGTATCCGCCGTGCCAACGGCCGAGAGCGCGGTCTTGTTGTAGAGGTATTCCTCGCGGTTCCACAGGAACGCGGGTTTCCACCATGCGGTGCCATCCTGCGCGAAATTGAACTCGGTCAGTTCGTCGGCGATGTTGGTCTGGTGCTGGTTCGCCTGGTCGGGGAACTCATAACGGAAGCCCACGCCGTCATTGTAAACGCGGAAGGTGACCGTGAATACGCGGGCAAGCGCGGTGGTTTCCTTGAGGTGCACCTTGAGCTCGCGGTAGTGGTTGCGGATGTGCTGCCATTCACCCCACGGCTGCTCCCAGGTCTGGTCGAAATCACTGGTCTCTGTGCCGGTGATCGCCAGGTGCCGATCGAGCTTCGGGACATTGGTGAAGAGGAAACCGAGGTGCGAGGGCTGGATGATCGTCTTGCCCATGCGGCTGACCGTGTAGACCGCGCGCCCATCGCCATCGGTGGTGAGGGAAACGCTTACCGACCCATCCGGCGAGCTGGCGCTGACCGGCGCTGCAGTCTGCGCCAAGGCGGGAGAGGCCACCGAGACCGCGAACGCGGCGAGCAGGCAAGTTGGCTTCAAAGCGGAATTCCTTCGATCATCAAGGCGCCGAACGGCGGCAATTCTGTACCGGCAGCAGCGCCATTCACTGCTGCAATGGTGCGTCCGGCCAACGTAGCAGCCGGCCAAGGGGCGGCAGTCGCGGACAGGTTGAACACGCAGTCGATCGACTGCCGGTCATTCCGGCGGCGGAGGACCAGCACGCGGTCGTCCACATGCGTGACTTCGCACGAACCGAACCGCAGCGCAGGATTATCGGCACGAACGGCAAGCGCTTCGCGTGCCAGGTTGAGCGGTGAAGCCGGATCGGCGTCTTGCCGGTCCACCGCGCGGGCGAGATTATCTTCGCCCAGCGGAAGCCACGGGGCAGCGCTGCTGAAGCCGCCGTATTCGTCCTGCGCCTGCCAGGGCAGCGGGGTGCGTGCACCATCGCGCGACAACGTAAGCGGCCAGTTGGCGATCGCTTCGGGATCCCGCAGCTGTTCGAACGGGATAGAGACCTGATCGAGCGCAAGCTCTTCACCCTGATAGAGGATAATGTTCCCGCGCAGCGCGCTGAACAGCAGCATTTTCATCCGCACCCCGGCTTCGCGGTGCTCGGCCGGCCACCACCGTGATTGCGCTCGCGGCGCGTCGTGGTTTTCGAAAGCCCAGCTTGGCCAACCCACGTCATGCGCGTCAGGCCACAGCTCGAGCGCGTGTGCGACCAGCTGCGGTGTCAATTTCGGAGCATAGAGGAAATCGAAGCCGTAAGCGCTGTTGAGCCGGGTCTCACCGGCAGTGAACAGCTTCATCTCGCGCTCGGCTTCCTTGCCCCCGACTTCGGCCATGGTGAAGGCCGCGTCGTAGCTGTCGGTCAGAGCGCGGATGCGCTCGACGAACCCGGTAATGTCCGGATGCGACTGGTTGTAGCGCTGCTGCTGGAAATCGAATGGACGGGTGCGTTGCCGGCCATCTTCTGGAGCGGGCGGATTGTCGCGCAACGAGGGATCGTGCATCGCAAAATTGAGTGCGTCGATGCGAAAACCGTCGGCGCCGCGATCGAGCCAGAATTTCGCCACGGCGAGCAACGCGTCCTGCACTTCGCGGTTGTGCACGTTGAGCTGCGGCTGGCTCGAAAGAAAATTGTGCAGGTAATACTGGCGGCGGCGCGCGTCCCAGGTCCAGGCCGGGCCGCCGAATACCGACTGCCAGTTATTCGGCGGCGAGCCATCGTCCTTGGCATCGGCCCAGACGTACCAATCGCCCTTGGCGTTTTCACGATCGGCACGGCTTTCGGTGAACCAGGCGTGCTGGTCCGACGTGTGCGAATAGACCTGATCGAGCAACAGCTTGAGCCCAAGTTCGTGGGCCCGTGCTGCCATGGCATCGAAATCCGCAAGAGTCCCGAAGATCGGGTCGATGTCGCAATAGTCCGAAACGTCATAACCGAAATCGGCCATCGGTGACTTGAAGAATGGCGAGACCCAGACCGCATCCACACCCAGCGAAGCGACGTAGTCCAGGCGATCGGTGATCCCTGGAAGGTCGCCGATTCCATCGCCATTGCTATCGCAAAAGCTGCGCGGATAGATCTGGTAAATCGCCGCACCGCGCCACCACGGCTGGGTATCGGCAAGATTTTCAACGGCGGAAATCGGGGCAAGACGGTTCATGATCGGGAAGAAACTCGGCTCAATCTTTGGCTGCGCAGACGGCGAAGCCGAGCGCAGGAAGGGTGACGGTGAAGCTGCCGGGCGCATCGGCGGCGAGCGAGCACTGACCGATAAGTGGGGCAAAGGAAAGGCTTCGCGCCGCTACTGGGACAGCCGCGCTCCGGGGCTCATTGGCGGTATTGTAGGCGATCACCACTTCGCGGCCCGTTGCGGGATCGAAGCGCGAAATCACGAACAGGCCCGGCTTGTCGGAAAACAGTCGCACCACGCTCTTGCCTGAAGTCAGCGCGGGCGTTTCGCGGCGCACCGCAGACAGTTCGGCGATCAGCTTGTAGAGCGGATGCTGCGGGTTGAAGTTATCGACTGCGGTCGTGCGGGTGCTGCCGAGCAGTGGCTGGTCATTGTAGACCGCGACCTTACTGGCGAACATATCCTGCCGCGAAAGCTGGTCGCCGCCGTGACCGACGAAGCCTTGCTCATCGCCCGAATAGATCACAGGCACCCCGCGCATTGTCAGCAGCATTGCGTGAGCAAGCATATCCCGCGCGAAAAGTTCCTCCTGATCGGCCTTGGGTGCCATCTGGCCAAGGAACATGCCGACCCGGCCGGCATCGTGGTTACCAAGGAAGGTCGGCTGGATCAGCGCGGTCGCCGCGCCGCCTTCATAGAGCACATCGTCGTCGATCAATCGCGCAAGCTGCCCGGTTCCGGTCTTGCCGCTTGCCGCGTTGACCGCTGCCACCGCGAAGGCGAAGTCGAGCGTCGCGGGCAGCCCCGCATTCCGGGTCCAGCTCGCTAGCAGCGCGGGATCGAATTCGCCGGTCGCGACCTCGCCGAAGATGTGAAAGTTGGGGATGCCTTTGGCCTTGGCCTTGGCCAGCATGGCGGGGCCAAATTGGCGCCAGAATTCCGGATTCACATGTTTGGCGGTATCTATGCGGAAGCCGTCGATGCCGAACCGGTCGATCCAGCTACCGTAGATATCGATAAACCCGGCGACTACTCGCGGGTTCTCGGTCGCCACATCATCCAGGCCGACGAAATCCCCGTACTGCGCGCTTTCGCCCTGCCAGTTGGTATTGCCCCTATTGTGGTAATAGATCGGGTCGTTGAGCCAATCGGGCACCTTGGCGTGTTCTTCGCCCTTGGGCACAAAGGGCGTGTAGGCGAACGACGGATCGGTCATGTGCGACCAGTTGGCCGGACTGGGATCGCTATCGTCCCCGAAGCCCGCATTGATCGGCGCGCCCTTGGGCCCTCCTCGGCGGCTGAACGGAAAGTCGCCTTTGCCGCGGTAGGCATAATCGCCGCCTTCGCGGTACTGGATTACATCGGCGGTGTGGTTGACCACGATGTCCATATAGACCTTCATCCCGCGCGCATGCGCTGCATCGACAAAGGCCTTGAATTCGGCATTGGTCCCAAAGTGCGGATCGACCGAAGTGAAATCGGTGATCCAGTAACCGTGATAACCGGCGCTCTCATCGCCCTTGGGCCCTTGCACCGGTTTGTTCTTGAAGATCGGCGCAAACCAGACGGCAGTGGCGCCCAGCCCCTGGATGTAATCCAGATGCTGGATCAGCCCCTTGAGATCGCCGCCATGGTAAAAACCCTTGGCGCTCGGGTCGAACCCGGTCTTCAGGCGGTCACCTTTGAGACCGCCGCGGTCGTTGCGTGGATCGCCGTTGGCGAAGCGATCGGGAAGGACGAAATACACCACCTCGTCCTGCGGGGCGCGGGCGCGATAGTCCGTGGGCGATTGCGCCGGGGCTGCCGCAAGCGGCACGGTCAAGGCCAGCGACAGCAAGGCCGCCCCGATGAAATTACGCGCAGTCATGTACCGCTCCCCACCAGTTGCGCAACGGCTGTACGGTGGTCCGCAAGCGAAGCAGCAGCAACGCGATAAACCTTCGCAAGGCTTTCGAGGAAGGGGCCGACATCGTCTCCCGGGACGTTGTCCGCAAGCGGCGACCAACTCCGGGGCATTATGCCTTGGCCAAGCATTACCTGACCCCAGCTATCGTCAAGGAACAGCTCGTCCTCCTCGCGGATGAACTGGCCGGCTTCGCGGAACAGTTCGATCTTGGCAGCCAGCGTGTCGGGCAAGGGCATCGCGCGGCAGTAATCCCAGAACGGTTCGCCGTGCCGTTCGTTGGCTGCGTAGTGCAGGACAATGAAATCGCGCACCCGCTCCCACTCGATCGCCGAAAGCCGGTTGAACGTGTCGCGCCCGGCGGAAAGGTTCGCCGGATCTCGAGGCAGTAGTTCGAGCAGCCGCGCCACGCCCGATTGAACGAGGTGTATGCTGGTCGATTCGAGCGGTTCCATGAACCCGGCTGCCAGCCCGAGGGCGACGCAATTGTGCGACCAGAACTGTTCGCGGTGCCCTGCGGCAAAGCGAATGGGGCGTGGATCGGCCAGCGCCTCGCCTTCGATATTGGCGAGGAGAAGTGTTGATGCTTCATCAACCGACATGAATGACGAGCAAAACACATGGCCGTTGCCGGTGCGGTGTTGCAGCGGGATCCGCCATTGCCAGCCCGCGGGCCGCGCCATCGATTGGGTGTAGGGCCGGAACTTGCCGCCGGAACTCGGCACCGCGAGAGCAGTGTCGCATGGCAGGTAGTTGGTCCAGTCGATGTATCCGGCGCCAAGCTCTTGCCCCAGCAGGAGGCTGCGGAAGCCGGTACAGTCGATGAACATGTTGCCGGCAATCCGGCGTCCGTCGTCAAGCTGCAAGGCTTGCAGATTGCCGCTGGCTGCAGAGCGTTCGACCCCGGCGATCCGGCCTTCAACGCGCTTGACGCCAAGCGCGGTTGCGTATTCGCGCAGCATTCGCGCGAACAATGAAGCGTCTAGGTGATAGGCATAGGCAAGGTCAGGAACGCTGCCAGAACCGCTGGGCCCAAGCGCGAATTTGCCGGCGCGTGCTGCCGCCACGTTATAGCTGTAATCACCGAAATCCCCGGCAACACCCAAACTGCGACCGCGAAGCCACAGTTGGCGGAACGGGATCAGCCCAACGCCTCGGCCGACCTTGCCGAAGCTGTGAATGTAGGATTCGCCGCCCGCGCGCCAACCCTCGAATTCGATCCCGAGCTTGAAGGTTGCATTGGTGCGGGCAAGGAATTCGGCCTGGTCGATGCCGAGGCCGATCAGCAGATTGTGAATCTGCGGAATCGTCGCTTCGCCCACCCCGACAGTGCCGATCTCGTCGGACTCGACCAGGGTGATGTCCGCACATTCGCCCAGGAAGCGGGCGAGTGTGGCAGCTGCAATCCATCCTGCGGTTCCACCGCCGGCGATGACGAACTGGAAGGACTGCTCAGCAGACATGGCTCATCTCCGCCCAAGGTTCCGGCGTTATCGAACACCGGAGCAGGCTAGCCAAGCGAACGTTTAACCTTGGGGTTGCGGCGGAGACCGGTGTTGCGACCCGATCCGATCCCCGCCGCGCCCTCATGAAGGCATCAGAACTTGTACGTGAAGCCGGCGAGAATGCGGCGACCGTAGGTCTGATACTTAAGCCAAGTGTCCGGGTACGGCTGTCCATTCACGTCGGCCACGGTGGCCTGGCGTTCGTCGGTGAGGTTCTGCCCCTGAACGTAGAGCGACAGCCCATGCAGTCCCGACGTCTCAGGGAAGTCATATCCGATCTGCGCATCATAGACCGTTTCGGACAGTACCTGCTGGCGGTCGAGACCGCCACTGAACAGTGCGAAGTCACCCAGGAAACCCGAACGATAACGCATCGAACCGCGGAGGTTGAAGCCATTGTGCTCGTAGAAGGCAGTCAGGTTGCCCACCCACTTCGAATAGCCCGGGATCGCCGAAGAGTTGCCGTTGACATCGAAGGCCTTGGTTTCAGTGTAGCCGAGCCCCCCGGTGATCCCGAACCCACTCAACGATTCGCTGAACACTTCGAACGGCAGGGTACCGGCAAGTTCCGCACCCATTATCCAGCCGCCCTTTGTGTTGACGGGTCCGCTGAACAGACCAATGGTCGAGCTCGGCGGGGTCCCGGCAGGCTTGGGGAATCCGGCGTAGTCGAAGGCCGTATTGTTCGCCGACGGGTCGATGTAGTCGATCAGATGCTTGTAGAACATCTGGACCGAGATGTAGCCCTTGGTTGCGAAGTACTTCTCAACACTCATGTCGAGCGCGAAAGCCTTGTACGGACGCAGAAGCGGGTTGCCGCCGCCGCCGGTATAGATCGGCGGGGTGTAGGTGTTGTTGACGTTGAAGCTCACTGCGTTGTTCATCTGCGGCAGTCGCGGCCGCATCATCTGCAGCGATGACCCGAAGCGCACCACCAGATCGTTGGGGGTGCGGATATTCAGGTTCAGGCTGGGCAGCACCATCCAGTAGCTGTCCTTCACGGTCGGATTGACCGCGCTCTGCGAAGTCACACCCGTGTGGATCGCCTGCACACCGAAGTTGCCGGTCAGCGAGTTGCCGTTGCCCAGGTCCTGGTCCACCGATGCCATGGCAAACGGGGTCCACACGTCTTCGCTGATGTTGAAAGCCTGCGACGCGCCATAAGGTACCGGATTATATGACAGTACACCGGCGCCGACCAAGGTCCGCGGATCGTACGACAGGATCGGACCAAAGCCGCGATCGAGCTGGACCGGGGCAAGCAGCAGGTTGGCCGGGATGGCCGCCACGTCGGCACCATTCTTCGGCGAAAGGATTGCTTCGTCCTGAGTCAGCTTCTTCGACCGGTAGGTGTGGTCGACCCCGATCTTCACCGACTTGATCAGCCCGCCAACATCCTGTTCGAGTTCGGCACGGATTTCCTTGAGATCGTCGCGGCTGCGGCGGATCTTGTCGTAACCCGCCTGGTTGGTCGCACCCGACCAGCCTTCGACGTCGGTCAGGCCAAGCGCCGGGTTGACGCCGTTGTAGTCCGATACATAGACCGGGCCGTGATCGGTCAGTGAGTACGAAACCTGGGCGCTCGGCGGATAGATGAACTTGCCATCGGGGCCGTTGACGCCGCGGCGCAGGCCCGCCGTCGTTTCCAACCGGTCCTGCCAGCGGTCGGTGCGTGACCAGCTGATATCGAGCAGCGCGCGGGTCCCGTTTTCGTTGTCCCACTTCAGATTGCCGCCGAACGAATAGGTGTCGTTCTTGTTGTCGGTGGCGTAGTTTTCGATCACCGGAGTGCCCTTGATCGTCGCAGCGGTGACGATCTGGTTGGCATTCACGGTGTAGCTGACGATGCTGTCCGCGCCGCAATATCCGTCGCAGTCGAAGGGCATTTCGAAGCCCTTCTGGTCGAGCTTCTCGTTGAAGCGCGAATAGAACCCGTCAACGGTCAGCGTCAGCTGGTTACCGATCCGGGCCTGGAAGGTGCCGTTGAGGCCGAGGCGCTTCAGCCGTGAGGATTCCGACCAGGTCTTTACGCCCTGCATGCCGTAGGCATTGGGACCGTACTGGCTGTAACCCCAGGCGTTCCAATCGCGCGTCTGATAAGGTTCGTCCGAATAGGCAGCCGACAGAGCAATGCCCATCGTATCGTCGGCAAAGGTATCCACGAAGGTACCGAAGACGCGGTAACCCTTGTCAGTGCTGGTCGGAATGACTTTCTGATCGACGAAGGTGCCCCGTGCGCCGATTGCGAGAACGCGCTTCTTGGAATCGAGTGGACGAATGGTGCGCATGTTGATCGAACCAACCAGCCCGCCAGCGGTGTGATCGGCTTCGCTGGTCTTGTAGACGTCCACGCCCGAGAGGATTTCCGACGGGAACTGGTCAAATTCAACCGCGCGGCTGTCATTGGTTGTGGTCTGCTCGCGTCCGTTCAGCGTGGTGGTCGAAAAGTCCGGACCGAAACCGCGGATCGACACGATGTTGGCACGGCCATTGCTGCGCTGGGCGGCGAGGCCGGGAAGGCGCGCGATCGATTCGCCGATCGAGTTGTCCGGAAGCTTGCCGATATCTTCGGCGTTTACTGATTCGACCACGGTTTCCGTACGCTTCTTGGTTGCGGTGGCAGTCTTCAGCGCGGCGCGGAAGCCGGTGACGACGATCGCGTCACCCTGATCGGCGTCGTCGGCCGCCGGCGCGGCATCCTGCGCGAATGCTACCGTCGGCAGCACGAACAGGGCGGTCGCAACGGCAAGAGCCGAAACGCCCGAAAGCTTGGTACGAATTGCCACTGAATTCCTCCCCGATGGCGAGCCGGTTGCCTTCTGGCGCCGGCTTCTGAAAATCCTCAGCGCGCCTTCCCAGTCCCTTGGCACAGGCGTCGCGTGATCTTCTGATACGGCGTCCACCCTCCGCTCAGGAAGAAGGCATACGTATACCCATTTTATGCATTGCGCAGTCGGCCGAGGAATTGTGGCGCTATTGTCACGCTTGCCCGCATATTATGCGCCAGCGATTGCGGCCCTTGCAGGTTGCGCTTAGCATTGCTGCGCCGGACAACGGACCGGCCGGGAGAGACAATGGGCCGCAAGCGCTCGACCAAGCCGACAAGTTTCGACATCGCCTATCGCGCAGGTGTCTCGCAGCCGACTGTGAGCCGGGCGCTCAGGGGCTCCAAATCCGTCAGTCTCGCGACGCGCCAACGGATTGAGGAAATAGCCCGCGAACTGAACTACTCGGTTGACAAGAATGCTTCGTCATTGCGCTCGCAGCGGTCCAACACGATCGCGCTGCTGTTTTTTGAAGACCCGACGCCTGATGGCGCGAACATCAATCCTTTCTTCCTCGCCATGCTGGGCTCGATCACCCGCGCTGCGGCAAATCGCGGCCTTGACCTGCTAATCTCATTCCAGAAAATGGAGGACGATTGGCACGTGCAATACCAGGACAGTCACCGCGCCGACGGGCTGATCCTGTTGGGTTATGGCGATTACACGCTTTACGAGAGCCGCCTCAGACAGCTGGTGGAAAGCGAGACCCACTTTGTTCGCTGGGGATCGGTAAGCGATAACAATATCGGTGCCACCGTCGGTTCCGACAACTTCGGCGCCGGCCGGCTGGCGGGCGAGCATCTGCTGGCGCAGGGGCGGCGGCGGATCGCGTTTCTGGGCGAGGCGGACCACCATTACCCCGAGTTCGCCGAACGCTATCGCGGTCTGTGTACAGCGATGGATGAAGAGGGCGTTCGGGCTGACCCTAAGCTCCAGCGCGGCGCCTTGAGCAGCCAAGGTGACGGCTACGCCGCGGTTGGCGACCTGCTCGCCTCGGGCCAGACCTTCGACGCGATCTTCGCTGCAAGCGACCTGATCGCGATCGGCGCGATGCGCGCACTGGCCGAAGCAGGCCTCAAGGTGCCTCAGGATGTCGCGGTCATCGGCTTCGACGATATCCCGGCCGCCAGCCTTACCAGTCCGCCACTGACCACGATCATGCAGGATCTGAAAAGTGGTGGCGAGCTGCTGGTTGAAACCCTTTTAGCGGCGGTACAGGATCATCCGGTCGCCAACCGGGAGATCCAGGCGCGGCTGGTGGTGCGCGAAAGCAGCAGGGCGGCCTAACCAACGTATTCGTATGCCTATTGCTGGACGCGCATCTGCGTGCGAACTCCCGATTAACGGGAGAGACAACAATCATGCAAAAACCGCGTCAGGGCTGGGCCGGGCTGTTCAAGATCAGCTTCGGCTTTTTTGGCATCCAGATCGGCTTCGCGCTGCAGAACGCGAACATGAGCCGCATCTTCGAGACGCTAGGCTCAAGCCTCGAAAAACTCCCCGCGCTGTGGGTCGCGGCCCCGCTTACGGGCCTGCTGGTCCAGCCAGTGATCGGGCACATGAGTGACCGCACCTGGCTTGGCCGATTGGGGAGGCGGCGGCCCTATTTCGTGGCGGGGGCCGTGCTCGCGACGCTGGCGCTGTTCCTGATGCCGCTTGCTTCGGTGCTGCTGGCGGCGGCGCTCCTGCTTTGGCTGCTTGATGCCAGCCTCAATATTTCGATGGAGCCGTTTCGCGCCTTCGTCGGCGATATGCTCAGCAAGGACCAGCACAGCGCCGGCTATGCGGTGCAGACTGCTTTCATCGGCGCTGGCGCGGTTGTGGGTTCGCTGTTCCCGTGGGCGCTTGAACACTGGGGCGTCGCCAACACGGCAGCACCCGGCGTCCTGCCCGATACGGTGCGCTACGCGTTCTGGTTCGGCGGGGCGATGCTGTTCCTCGCCGTTCTGTGGACTGTCGTCTCCACCAGGGAATACTCGCCCGAAGAAATGGCAGCGTTTGACGGCGCTCCCGAGGATGGCGAAGGCGAAGCGATCCGCGCGCTGGCGGCACGCACCTACAATGCCTGCTTCGGGTGGATGGCCGCCGGCGCAGCAGTTGTTGGGCTGGTCGCCAAGCTCGGACTGGAAAAAGAGGTTTACCTGCTTGGCGGACTGCTCCTCGCATACGGTTTTGCCAGCGCGCTGGCGATTTCATCGGCCAAGCGCGGCAACCCTGCGAAAATGCTCGGCCATATCGTCGGCGACTTCTCAGGGATGCCTGAACTGATGAAGAGGCTTGCGCTGGTGCAGTTCTTCAGCTGGTCGGCGCTGTTCATCATGTGGATCAACACGACCCCGATCGTGGCGCGTGAGTTCTTTGGCGCGCTGCCGGGTACGCCGGAATACCAGGCGGGAGGCAACTGGGTCGATGTGCTGTTCGCGGTTTATAACGGCGTCGCCGCCATCGCCGCACTCACACTGTTGCCGTTCCTGTCAGCCCGGATCGGCAAGGCACGCACTCACATGATCGGTCTGCTGTGCGGCGCGGCGGGATATGCTAGCTTCTTCCTAATCAAGGACAAGCAGCTGCTGCTTCTGAGCGAAGTGGGCGTGGGCATCGCCTGGGCTTCGATCCTCGCGATGCCCTATGCAATCCTTGCCAGCAGCCTGCCCCAGCGCAAGCTTGGCATCTACATGGGCCTGTTCAACGTTTTCGTGGTTGTGCCGCAGTTGCTGGTGGCAACCGTGATGGGACAGATAATGAAATGGCTGTTCCCCGGCCAGCCGCTCTGGACGATGGCCTTTGCGGCTGGAACGTTGCTCCTGGCGGCGCTGGCGATGACCCGGGTCAAGGTTCCCGGCGAGGCCTAGAAGTCTGCTACCACCTGCACGATGAGCGAACGGGGTGCGGCGTAGGTCCAGCCGCCGCTCGTCGAGACCTGCCATCCATAGTTGTCGAACAGGTTCTGGATCAGGGGGCGCACCAGGAACGGGCTCTTGCCCAGCTTGAAGCGGTACCGCGCGCCCAGGTTCACCGTAGTGCGCGGCGCGGCGTTCACCGTATTGGCGCTGTTGCCGACCCGGCTTGAGAAGCTCTCGATCGCGAGGTCGAACGACAGCGGTGCTTTGCCGCCATCAAGGCGCCAATCGAAATTGGCTACAGCATGGCTCCGCACTTGTCCGACCGGGCGCGGGCCGATCTGGCCGCTCGTCACGGCCTCACCCGAAATACGCGGATCGAGCAGTAGAAGGCCGCCGACCACGTTCACGCCAGGGACGATCTGCCCGGTCAGGGAGAATTCGAGCCCGCGGTTGTTGAGGCTGCCAAGCTGGCGATAGCGTAGCGAGGGATCCAGATTGTAGTATGGCTTGGTTATCGTGAACGCGCCGGCGATGAGTGTCATATGCGGGGTGAGCGCAAGCTTGAGACCGCCTTCGATCTGCCGGGTATGGATTGCCGGCGGCGCTTCGGAACGATTGATCGCCACGTCGGGCGCAATCAGCGCTTCCTCCTGCCCATGCGAAGCCCCGGCGTAGATGCTGACGCCCCTCGCCAATGCCAGCGAGGCCGACAGGTTCCAGGTTACCGGCCGGTCACGCGTCACCGGATCGAGAAGCAGCGGATCGGCGAAATCGATCGACTTGGTATAGCTGCTTCTGGATACGCCGGCGTCGAACGAAAATCCGCGCGCCGATACCAGACTCCAGGCCGCGCCATAGGTAAGCTGGTCGACCCTGTCGCGATTTTTGGGCCCGATGGTGTAAGCCGGTTCGGCGATGCCTGCATTGGCAAGGAGGCTCGACGGGCCAAACTGGAATGTGGCGGTGCCGCCAAAGCGGCGCACCTTGTGCCGTCCGCGCAGGCTCAGCGTGAGCTGCTGGCTCAGCGTGCCGCTGCTCCACTGCCGCACCAGACGGGTTTCGCCCGATAGCGATGCATCGAAGGAACCGGCATCGGCGACGATCTTGTGCCCGCTTGTGCTGCCATCGGGCAGGACCCCGGTATAGAGATCGGCGAAAACCCTGTGCAGGTCGCGTCGGGTGTAGAACAGCCCGCTTTCGAGCCGTAGGTGCTGCCCCAAGGGTGCCTTGCCGATTGCCCCGTAAAGCCAGGTGTCCGAATTCTTGCCGGTCCATGTCGGGCTAAGATCCTTGCCGCGTTCAAGCTGCGGCGGACCGCCGGTGCCACTGAGGAACAGGGTCGGGCGCGCTTCGTCGCTGCGGAAGCGGAAATCCCCGGCGAACAGCAACAATTCCGCGCCCTTGGCAGGTCGCCAGGCGAAAGTCCCACCAAAGGTCCTGACGAACCCGGTCCCGCCTTCGGTGCGGCGCAAATTGCGGAAGCCGAAGCCTCCCGACAAACCCACTGTGCTACCCAGCGGCTGCTTGAACTCGAAGCTGCCGCCCACCCCGAGCGAACTCGACGAGCCATTGTCGAGATTGATGCTGTAGCTGGTTTTTCCGTGCGGCTGGGTCAGCGAATAGTCGACCAGGCCAGTCGGCGCCGGGAATGGATAGCGCTGCGATGCCGGGCCTACCCGGATGGTGTTGCCATCGATCAGCCGCGTCGAAACCCGCTCGATCTGGTCGAAGTAGAGCCCTTCGAGCCGGACGTTCCCGGCATCCACCGGGTTGAACCCGCGTACGTCATCGGTGGTGTAAAGCCCGCTCTTCTCGTTGCCGACCGAACGGCCGAACGCGTCGCTCGACTGGGTGATGACATTGTCTGACGCACGCTGCGCGCATGCCGCGTGCGGCATCAGCGCTAGCCCCCCAGCCAGCGCGGCCCCCAGTTGCATTGTGAAACGCACCGCCGCCCCATAACGCGCCGGAACGATTTGGAAAGCCGTTTACTCGTTGGGTGCTTCGACGTTCTCGTGCAGCCAGGCGGCGTGCTTGGGCGCCTGCTTGGTGATGCTCCATTCTTCGAGCATTGGCGCGGCAACGCGTTTCAGCTCGGCGTATTGTTCCGCCGTCCCGATGTCCGCCGCCAGTTCGACGCGGTGCCCGTTGGGATCGAAGAAATAGATCGACTTGAAGATGCCATGGTGGGTCGGGCCAAGCACGTCGACACCCTGCGCTTCGACATGCGCCTTGGCGCTGAGCAGCGCGTCGACATCGGGCACTCGGAAGGCCAGGTGTTGCACCCATTGCGGGGTGTTCTGATCGCGGCCCATCTCGGGCTGGTTGGGCAGCTCGAAGAAGGCAAGCACGTTGCCGTTCCCGCATTCGAGGAACACGTGCATGTAGGGATCGTAAGCGCCGGTCGAAGGCACGTGGTCTTCGGCAAACGCCGTAGTGTAGTCCATGCCGAGCACGCGGCCGTACCATTCGACCGTTTCCTTGGCATCGCGGCAGCGATAGGCGGCGTGATGGATGCCGCCGAGCTTTACTGGATGCGCGCTCATTCTGCCGGCTCCTTCGCGCCCAGCACGCCGCGCTTCATCTGGTCGCGCTCGATCGACTGGAACAACGCGGTGAAGTTGCCTTCGCCGAAGCCCTCGTCCTTCTTGCGCTGGATGAATTCAAAGAACACCGGGCCGATCTGCGTTTCGCCGAAGATCTGCAGCAGCAGGCGCGGGTCATCGTTTTCGGTCGATCCGTCGAGCAGGATGCCGCGGCTCTGCAGTTCCTCGACCGGCTCGCCGTGTCCGGGCAGGCGCTCGGCCAGCATCTCGTAATAGGTCGCCGGCGGGGCCGACATGAACGGGACACCGAGATCCTTGAGCTTATCCCAGGTCCCGATCAGATCGTCGCAAATGAGGGCGATGTGCTGGATTCCCTCGCCGTTGTAAGCGCGCAGGAATTCCTCGATCTGCCCGCCGCCGGCCTTGCCTTCCTCGTTGAGGGGAATGCGGATCTTGCCGTCGGGCGCGGTCATCGCCTTCGAAGTGAGGCCGGTATATTCGCCCTTGATGTCGAAATATCGGATCTCGCGGAAGCCGGCGATGCGCTCATAGAACGCGGCCCAGTGCGCCATGCGCCCGCCGTAGACGTTGTGGGTCAGGTGATCGATCAGCTTGAGGCCTGCACCGACCGGATGGCGATCGGCGCCATCTTCGTAGACGAAGTCGATGTCATAGATCGACAGGTCACCGAAGGCACCGCCCTCGTAGCGATCGATCAGGTAGATGATTGAGCCGCCGATGCCGCGGATGGCGGGGAGATGTAGTTCCATCGGACCGGTCTTTACCTCGACCGGTTCCGCGCCGCGTTCGAGCGCCTCGGCATAGGCTTTGGCCGCATCGCGCACGCGCCAGCCCATCCCGCAGGCCGAAGGGCCATGCTCGGCGGCAAAGTAGGCCGCAGGGCTGCGCGGTTCATAGTTGGCGATCAGGTTGATCCCGCCCTGGCGCCACAGCTGGACGTCTTTCGAACGGTGGCGCGCGATCAGCGAGAAGCCCATCTTCTCGAATACCGGTTCGAGCATGCCTTTTTCGGGGGCGGAGAATTCAACGAATTCGAACCCGTCCAGGCCCAACGGATTGTCGAACAGGTCGGCCATAAGGTTTTGCTCCAGCACTGCAATTGGTTGCAAATGAAACTAATTGCAGTGCTGCGAAAAGTCAACCTTTGTGCGCTGCGATCAGTGCCTGGTAATGCGTGAATAGCTGTTCGAAGTGATCGCGCATGGTGGTGACCCGCTCCTTGCTACGCGGCCAGTTTCGTGCGGCCAGATCACCGATCGCGGCGGCCAGCGCATCGGGATCGGCGGCCTTGTAGATCACGCCCCCGCTCCCCGCCGCGTGTTCGGTTGCCGCGCCCTTGTCGGGCACCACAACCGGCGTTCCGCTCGCCAGCGCTTCGGCAGTGGCCAGTCCGAAGGTTTCGGCATCGCCGCCCTGCACCACCGCATCGGCACTGGCGACCATCGCGGCGAAACGCGGCCGGTCTCGAACCGGTTCGAGCAGCCGGATATGCGGATTGCTGCCAATCGCCCGCAGCACTTGCGGCTTCTCGCGCCCTTCGCCGAGCAGGATCAGGCCGAGAGGCCGGTCTTGCGAGACGCGCTTGACCCCCTCGATTACCACGGACCAGCGCTTTTCCGCAGAAAGGCGTCCAATCGTGAGCAGCAACCCGGCGCTTTCGGGAAGACCGAGATCGGCGAGCAACTGCTTGCGCAACGCCGGATCGCGGTTTGCCGGTGAAAATGCTCCGGCCTCCACCCCCATCGGGACCAGGTTGGTGTGCTCCACCCCGCCCCCGACCAGGCGATCCTGCAGGTCCTTGCTGGCGCAGATCACGCTGTCATAGCGGTGCGATAGCGCGCGGATATGGCGCCAGTAAGGAGCGAACAACCGGTCGGTCGCGCTGCGCGGCAAAAGCGGATCGAACCAGCGATAGGCATAAGCGGTCATCGGATCGGCATGCATGAACAGGCTGCGCGGCACTTTGCCGTACCAATCCGCCACCCAGGCCGGGCTTCGCCACGGCGAACCGACTTCGACCAGATCGGGTGCCAGCTCATCCAGCGCCTGGTGCAGCGCAGCCTTATCCCCGAAATACCAGTAGCGCCTGTCCACGATCAACCGGGGGCTGGGGATCATCACAATCCGCGCGCCGGGCCCCCGCTCGAGCACCTCGTACCGGTCACCCGGCGCGAGGATGACGATCTCAGCGCCAAGTTCCGGACCAATCCGCAGCTTCTGCTCGACGTAGGTTTTCACCCCGCCGCCATGGGGGGTGTAGAACGCGCAAACATCGACAAGCCGCATGGCCATGCCCTCTCCCGTGGAGGGGGCGTCAGGTCAATTGTTTTTAAGTGGCGCGACGCCAAGTCCGCTCTTGTAGTTCATAACCACCGAGATCTTGGACACCCCATTGGAATTCACCACGACCCGGCTCTTGCTCACGCTGGGCTTGCTCCAGCCCAGTTTGGGGTTTGACGAGAAGCCGATCCCATCGATCTTCCATTGGAAGCGGCGATCCTGGTTGCGGTCATGCAACACCGAAACCGCGTAAGTACCCGGACCAGGCAGGCGCACGCAGAGCACCACAGGGCCCGATTGCGGGGTGCCAACCTCAACCCGCCGGAAGGTCTTGCCCGCCGCGACAAGCACGTTGTCATCGGCCAGGAAGTCCTGCTCATTGCCCGGATAGACTTCAAGCTTCATGTTGCCGGTGCGGTCCTTCATGCCGACCGCTTCGACCAGCAATGCCGGGCCGGGTTCACCGGCGCGGCAGCGCCCTTCTGCCTTGCCCAGGTCAGGCGAGCTCTTGAGCGCAGGCCCTGCAGCGAGCAGCAACGGCAGCGCCAAAGTTGCGAGCACAGGCTTCATTTCACTTTCTCCGCATCAAACAGGCCGGTGAGGCCAAATATGGTTCCAATAATCAGGTGTGCAACCAGCAACAACGCAGCCATCATCGCCATAAGCGCAGCAACGTCCGCTCCCTTGCCCAGTAAGAGCACCGTAACACCCGCAAAAATAATGTCCTTATTGGGCAGGAACGGCAAACGAGAGAGCAGCATTCGCAGTGTCGCCAGAACCAGCCACAGGGTGATCGCCACCGCCGGCAGTACCGCGTGCCACATGACTGCCGAGGCCACCAGGATGACTGCGATCCGGGCGAGGTGAGCTGCCGAGATGAACCACAGGTCGCTGCGCGGCAGTGTGAACAGCTTTTGCCGGAACAGAAGGATGGCAAGCGATGTAACCAGGACAACGCCGAGCGAGCCAAAGGCGGTCGCACCATCGACCCCAAGCTGTCCGGCGGAAACATAGGGCCAGGCGAAAATGAGCATGACCAGCGTGGCGATGTTGCCGACCAGCGCGGACAGGATCGTCATGTCCTTGATCGCGCCAAACGGCGCCTCCGACAGCTTCGTCCGGGCGCGAGCCCAGGCATAGAACTGCGCTTCGCCAAGGTAGCCGAGCAGCAGTTCATTGGCGACCAGTTTGCGCAGAAGTGCGCCCATTCCGGCGATCGGCATCGACCAAAGGCGCCGATAGACGACCCATTCGCTGAATGGTCCCGCAAGATAATAAGCGGCGAATGCTATCCAGAACAGCGGGCTGCTGGGGATCAGGTCGCGCACCTTGGCGAAGTCGAGGCCCTTGAACTGGAACGCCACCGCCACCAGCAGCGCAAGCGAAATGCCCATGCTGGCCAGCGCCGCCCAGCGGTTGCCGCGCGGGGTCGCGGGTTCGTGGCTCATGGCAACGAAGCCTTGCGGCGCAGGAAGAGCGTGCGTGGACACAGCGCCGGCCCGTGGCGGCGCAGCGGTGAACCGAGGCTGAACTTGCCCGCAATCACGCAGCTGCAAGACCTTCGAACAGTCCCTGATAGCGGGCCGCAGCCAGGGCTATCGTGTAAACTTCGGTTGAATCGCGCGCCGCCTCGGGATCAAATGGCATGTCCAGGACCTCCTGCATTGCCTGCGCCAGAGCAGCTTCGTCGCGGATCGGAACCAGCCGGCCAAATTGACCCTGCGCGGTAAGCGCCTGCATCGACACGCTGCAGTTGGTCCCAGCGATCGGCAGGCCCGCTGCCAGCGCTTCGATGATGACCGCGGGGACACCTTCGTAGTCGGATGAGAGGACATAGGCCGATGCACCGGCAAGATACGGCGCGGGATCGCAATGCCCGGGCAGCGAAACCCGATGCGTGATGCCTAGCTGCGCCGCAAGCCGTTCAAGCTTGGCGCGATCAGTCCCTTCGCCCACGATTACCAGCCGTGCCGCAGGATCTTCGAGGCGCGCAAAGCTGCGCAGCAAGTGCGGGAAGTTCTTTTGCGGGAGCAGCCGTCCGACCGCAACATAATGCGGGGGGCGGGGTGTGGTGGCGCCGCGCGAAATATCCAGCAGGCCCCTGCGCTGGCTCGTCTCAAGCGACGGATCCTCAATGATCGCAATCCGCGCATCATCGACTTTCATCGCCTCGGCGATCTCCACGCGCATCGGTGCGGCCATGCCGACGAAGCGGTCGAACAGGCGCCCCTGGATGCGCAGCCAGACCCGGTAGAACCAGCGGCCTATTGCCGGCATGTCGCGCCGCTCAAGGTCGTTGCTGATCTTGATTGCGATCGGCGGGCATTGCCAACCCAGCAAAAGCTTGGCCGCGGCTCCGACGATGGCGTAGGTGTTGCCGGCCAGGAACAGCACGTCGGCACGGTTCGTTCGCAGCCAGCGCCAGGTACACCAGATCATCCAGATCGTTTCCCAGGCAGCGGTGGGGATCGGCTCGGGGCGGCGAACGTAGTCGAGGTCCGGAGCCATGCCGCGCATCGCTCCCTCGCCGCGGCCAAGCAGCACTTTCACCTCCACACCCTCGGACTGCCAGGCGGAGGAAAGGTTGAGCGCCACCCGCTCCACGCCGCCTGGCTCGAAGCTGTGGATCGGCATCGCAATGGTAAGCCCGCTCACCGGGAGAGCAGCTCGGCATAGCGCGCGGCGCGGCGACGCGCGGCGAACGCGCCGAATGTGGCGGAAATGCTGCTCAGCAGCGCCGGGACGGTGACGTCGCCCGGGTGCACAGCGGCGCGGACCACCGGCTGCACGTGGAGCGCATGACGTGCGAGCCCGGCAAAAAACCGCGATGACAGCTGGCGCGGCACCGAGCGGCTGGCCCAGGTAATCACCGGCCCCTTCGCGAGGACCTTGCCACTATGCGGCTGCCACACCTTCATGTGATCCTCGGCCAGGGCGAAGTCGCTCTCCGCGAGCGCTGCGCGCGCGCCATCGCCGTAAAGCCATGCCGGAGCAATGAAACCCGCGACCGGCTGGCCGATCGCGTCTTCGATCAGCTTGCGCCCGTCTGCCATGCGCTGCGCGGCAACCTCACGGGTCAGTCCAAGAAATTCACCCTCTCCCGCGGTCATGTGCCTCGCCTTGAATGCCGCCGCGCCCGAATGCTCAGCCAAGTCCTTGTGGAACCAGCCGTGGACGAACATTTCGACGCCCTGGTCGGCCCAGTCGCGCAGACGGACCTGGAACGCCTTGGCGTCAGCCAGCGGAGCTTCGCTCCAGTGGTTCGGCACAACCAGCATCGCGAACCTGGGACCGCCCAGGATCCCGCCAAGCAGCTCGGCCAGCTGGTCGACCTCGCGCTCGAAACGCGGGCCGACATCGTGGATCGAGGCGAGGAGGAGCTTGGACACGCGCCGCCTATAGCGGCATTTGCTGGCTCGCGCAGTGGAAACTGCCGCCGCCGCCGAGGACGGCATCGGCCATGATGCCGGTGATCTCGCGATCGGGGAACAGCTCGGCAATTGCCGCAACGCCGTCTTTGTCGTGCGGACTGCCGTAGATCGGCACCACGACGAGGTTCGAAGTGATCGCGAAATTCATGTAGCTCGCGGGCTCGATCCGGCCGTCGGTCTCTATCCGGCCCGGTGAAGGAACCTCGCGCACCGCCACGCCGAAAGCCTCGGCCCGCGCCTTGGCGTCGGCGTAAATGGCAGCGTTGGGGTCGCCGGCGCCGGTCGCGCGCGGCAGCGCGATCACGCCGGGCGCTACGAACCGCGCGAGATTGTCGATATGCCCATCGGTATGATCGTTGATGAGCCCGTCGCGCAGCCACAGCACGCGGTCGAAGCCGAGATCGCGAGCGAGCTGCGCTTCGATTTCGCTGCGCGACAACGCGGGATTGCGATTGGGATTGAGCAAGCATTGCTCGGTGGTTGCGACCAGCCCGGTGCCGTCGCAATCGAGTGCCCCGCCTTCTAGTATCCAGGTTGCCGTCTCGGTCTGCAGTCCGGCATCGCGCGCCAGCTCGGCACCGATCTGCTGGTCGCCGTCCATCAGGTACTTGCCGCCCCAGCCGTTGAAGCCGAAACGCTTGGCCACATGGCGTGCACCGCGCTCCACCACCAGCGGGCCGGTATCGCGCAGCCAGACATCACCGTAACGTCGCGTGACCAGCTTGACCTTGCCCGAGCAGAGTGACGCGGCGCGCGCACGGTTGGCCTCGTCACGCACCACGAGCCGCACTTCCTGCCCGCTCTCCGCAACCGCGGATGCAAAGGCAGCAATCTGCTCCTGCGCGCGCTCGAAGTGGCCCGGCCATTCCTCCGCAAGATGCGGAAAGCCCACCCACAACCACTGCTGCGGATGCCATTCGGGAGGCATCCGCACTTTTTCGGCAGTCATGGCCTTACTTGGCCCCGGCGCGGCTCTTGTCACGAATCCGCCGGAATTCGTCGGTCTTGTGCCAGTTGGGCCAGTCGGTGGTCATCGCCAGGCTGCGGCCGAGACGGTAGAACAGCGAGATTTCCTGCACCGCGCCTGACCAGTCCCAGCTGGGATCGAACTGGTCACTGGGCTGGTGATAGCGGTGCAGGACGTAATCGTCTGCCGCGGCTTCACCGGCGGCCTTGCCGCCGTTTACCCAGTCGTTGCCGCGACCGACCGAGAACATCGGCACGCCGAGCTTGGCGAAGCTGAAATGGTCGCTGCGGTAGTAGTGCCCGCGCTCGGGATGGTCCTCGGGGCTTTCGTAGAGGTTCATCGCGGTCATCGCCGCCTTGAGGTAGCGGGTGAGGTCGCTCTTGTCGCCGCCGGTAACTGAGACGTCCTTGCTCGGGCTGCCCGGGCCGACGCCGTCCATGTTCACCCCGCCCACGGTGCGCGATAGCGGATAGACCGGGTGTTCGGCGTAGTAGCGCGAACCGAGCAGGCCCGATTCCTCAAGCGTCACCGACATGAACACCTGGCTGCGATCGGCCGCGCCCGCTTTGACGTTGGCTTCGGCCAGGCTGACAAGCGCTCCCACACCGGTGGCATTGTCGATTGCGCCGTTGCAGATGTCATCGCCGGTCTTGTCCGGCGTGCAGTGTCCCAGGTGATCCCAGTGCGCGGTGTAGAGCACGTATTCGTTCGGGCGCTTCTTGCCGGGGAGGATACCGATCACGTTGTGCGATGCGCCGCGCTTGATCTCGTTATCGAAGCTGAGGCTGCCAGTTGCGTCCAATGGCACCGCCTTGAACCCCTTTTGCTTCGCAGCAGCACTGAGTGCTGTGAAATCCTTTCCGGCAGCGCTGAAAATCGCTTCGGCGACCGGTTTCTGAACCCAACCATTGGCCTCGGTCTGGTCCATGGCATTGTTCGGCGTGGCGACGTAGTCCTGCGAGCCGGTCCAGCTCGAATTCACCACCTGCCAGCCATAGGCCGCGGGGAAGGTGTCGTGGACGATCAGCGCACCGGCCGCGCCCTGCCGCGCCGCTTCCTCGAACTTGTAGGTCCAGCGGCCATAATAGGTCATCCGCCGACCCTTGAATAGGCCTGTCTCGTCCGCTTGCTCGTAATCCGGATCATTGACCAGGATCACCGCGATCTTGCCCTTCATGTCGATCCCGGCGTAATCGTTCCAGCCAAGCTCGGGGGCGTTGATGCCATAGCCGACGAAGACCATCGGCGCGTCCTTCAATTCGGTATGCGGCGTGACGCGGTAGCTGCCCACCACCATGTCCGGACCGTAGGCATAGCTGAGGTTCTTCCCGCCGACCTTCACCGTGAGCGGCGACACGTTCTTCGCGGTAATGTCGACGATCGGCACTTCCTGCAGCCACGAGCCCTTGTTGCCCGGCTTGAGCCCTGCGGCTTTGAAGCGGTTGACGATGTAGGTGATCGTGAGGTCTTCGGCCTTGGTGCCCGGACCGCGGCCCTCATAACGGTCCGAAGACAGCTCCTTGGTGACATCGCGGATCGTATCGCCCGAAATCTTGGGCACGGTGATCTGCGGCACCGGAATTTGCGCCGAGCGACGCGCGGGAGCCGCGGTGACTGCCGCGCCCGCGACCAGCGCCGCAGCAGCCGCGAGAAGCGATACTTTTCCGAAACGGGGAGGAATCATGATCGTGCGCATCCTTGAAACGTTGCGGCGCGGACACTGGCAAAGCGCGGCGGTGGGTGCAAGGCCTTGAAGTCCCCCACGGTTGCGTTCATCGGGGAGCGATGACCAGCCCCGACTGGAGCGCAGCCATCGCCCGGGCGCAGGCCCTTGCGCCATATCTCGCGCAGGGACTTGAGCGCCTGCCTGATTTGGCCGGCCTGCTGGCCGCAGGAGACGGCGAAGCGGCAGTGGCGCAGGCCAAGCTCGCCGGAGTGAACTGCGCTGAAGTGGACATCGCCCTCCGCCGGGAGAAGCGCGCCCTGGCACTGGTGTTGGCAATCGGGGACCTTGCCGGGGCGTTCCCACTGGCCCGCATCATGGGCGAGCTCAGCACCTTTGCCGACCGCGCGCTGGACCGCGCGATCGCCGCT
The DNA here is from genome assembly GCA_046063295.1 of Novosphingobium sp. GTDB lineage: Bacteria > Pseudomonadota > Alphaproteobacteria > Sphingomonadales > Sphingomonadaceae > Novosphingobium. Next base: position 4,117 of record JBJTMA010000088.1, on the reverse strand, counting down.
GCAATCACCGAACGCGTACCCGATGCGGCGCCGGCGGGGTTCCTGGCGCTGGCGCTGGGCAAGCATGGCGCGGGCGAACTCAACTACTCGTCAGACATCGACCCGATCCTGCTCTACGATCCCGACCTGCTCCCCCGGCGCAGCCGTGACGATCCCGGTGAAGCGGCGCAGCGTGTTGCGCGGTCGCTGATGCGGATCATGAGTCACGTGACCGAGGAGGGCTATGTCTTCCGGGTCGACCTGCGACTGCGTCCGGCGAGCGAGGTGACTCCGCTCGCGCTGCCGATCGGCGCGGCGCTGACCCATTACGAAAGTTCGGCATTGGCCTGGGAACGCGCGGCCTTCATCCGCGCCCGCGCCTGTGCGGGAGACGTCGCAGCCGGCGAGGCCTTTCTCGCCGCGATCCGGCCCTTCGTGTGGCGCCGCAGCCTCGATTTCGGGGCGATTGCCGAGATTGCGCGGCTGACCAGCCAGATCCGCGCCAACTATGCCGGCCCGCCCCGTCCCGGACCCGGTTTCGATCTCAAGAAGGGCCGCGGCGGAATCCGTGAGATCGAGTTTTTCGCGCAGACTCACCAGATGATCCACGGCGGTCGGCGGCCTGAACTGCGCGTGCGAGGAACCCGCGCGGCGCTCGATGCGCTAGCGGACGCCGGGCTTGTCGATAGCGCCGACGCAGAGCTGCTCGGCACCAGCTACGACCGGCTGCGCACAGTCGAGCACCGGCTGCAGATGGTTGCCGACCAGCAGACGCACCGTCTGCCGCTCGACCCTGCGGCGCTGGATGGTGTGGCCCAGCTTGACGGCCTGCCCGATGGCGCGGCGCTGGTCGCCGAACTTACCGCCATCACCGACGCGGTTGGCGCCCGCTATGACGCTCTACTCGCCCGGCACGCCGGCGAAGACGCGCCGACGCAACTGACGGCGCCGCGCGGCGATGCGCTGGTGGTTGAGCTTTCCGAACAGGGTTTCGACGATCCCGCCGCACTCGCCGAGCGGATCGAAGGCTGGCGCAGCGGCAAGGTCCGCGCGCTGCGCAGCGAAGCGGCGCGCGCGGCCTTCGACGCGATCCGTCCGCAACTGATGACGGCTTTCGCGCGCGGACCCGAACCGATGCGTGCGGTCCTGCGCTGGGAGCAATTGCTATCTGGACTTCCGAGCGCGCTGGGTCTGTTTCGCCTGCTTGAGGCCAAGCCCGCTCTGATCGGCTTGCTCGCGCGCATCCTTGGCCTTGCCCCGCCGCTTGCCGACGCGCTCGCACGGCGCGCCGACTTGCTCGATCCGTTGATCGACGCGAGCGCGTTCGAGCTGCCGGGCAGCGTTGCCGATATCGCCGTGTTCCTCTCGCGCGGTGAGCAGGACGACGATTACGAGGCGCTGCTCGATCGCGTCCGCCGCCGGGTTGGCGAGCTGCGCTTTGCGCTTGGCGTGCAATTGATCGAGCAGGTCCGCGATCCGCTTGAAATCGCGGCTGCACTCAGCCGTGTCGCCGAAGCGGCGCTGGTGGTTCTGGTCGATGCGGCCAAGACGGAGTTCGAGGCCGTGCATGGTCGGATCGCGGGAAGCGATCTCGTGGTTTTGGGCCTTGGCCGGCTTGGTGGCGGGGCGCTGACTCACGCGTCCGACCTCGACCTCGTGTTCCTGTTCACCGGCGATCACGGGGCCGAATCGGATGGCGCACGGCCGCTTGGCGCGACGCTCTACTTCAACCGGCTGGGCCAGCGGGTGATCGCCGCCTTATCGGTACCGACCGCCGAGGGAGCGCTTTACGAGGTCGATACGCGGCTGCGACCGTCTGGCGCGCAAGGACCGCTTTCAGTCACGCTTGACAGCTTCGCGCGCTACCAGAAGGAGAGCGCCTGGACCTGGGAGCACATGGCGCTGACCCGGGCGCGCGCGCTCTACGGGCCGGCCGACGCACGCGCCGAGCTTGAAGGAATGGTCCACGAGGTGCTTTCCGCCCCGCGCGACGCGGAAAAGCTGCGCGCCGACGTGCTCCACATGCGTGGCGAGATGGCGCAGCACAAGCCGCCCAAGAGCGCGCTCGACGTCAAGCTCCAGCGCGGCGGGCTGGTCGATCTCGAATTCCTGATCCACTACCTGCAGCTGCGCGAAGGCAAGGGCTTGCGGCCCGACCTTGCCGGGGCGCTGGCCGAACTGGTCGATGCTGGTCTGCTTCCGGGTGACCTGGCGCAAAGCGACGCACATCTGAGCCGGTTCCTGGTTGCCGCCCGCCTGCTTGCCCCCGGAAGCGACGATCCTCCACCCGCCGCGCGCGAGGCTCTTGCGCTCGCCTGCGGTTATGGTGATTGGGACGCACTGATGACCGGACTTGGCGAGGCCCGCCGCACAGTTGCCGCGGCCTGGCTCGATACGTTTGGCGAACGACTGGAGACCGAATGATGGCTGCCCTTCCCGGTGTTGGTGACAAGCTTCCGAGTGCGATCCTGACCGCGAGCGACGGCACCCCGCTCGACCTGGCGCGATATGCCGGGCGCAATCTGGTGCTGTTCTTCTATCCCAAGGACGATACCCCCGGCTGCACCACCGAAAATATTGATTTTTCGGCACTTTCCGGTGACTTCGAGAAGGCCGGAACGGCCCTACTCGGGATCAGCAAGGATCCGCCGGCGAAGCACGTCAAGTTTGCCGCGAAGCATAGCCTCAAGGTGCCACTTGCAAGCGACGCCGAAACCGGCGGCCTTAGCGATGCACTGGGCATCTGGACCGAAAAGTCGATGTACGGCCGGACCTACATGGGCATGGTCCGCTCAACTTTCCTGATCGGAGCTGACGGGCGGATTGCGAAGGTGTGGAGCCCGGTCAAAGTCAAGGGCCATGCTGCCGAAGTGCTCGAGGCTGCGAAGGCACTGTGACCTCGATCGCCGCGGCGATCCGCGAGGTCTTGCTCGAAACTGAGCCACGCGCAAAGGTGATGCGGACCCGCGCGGTGGTCCGCGCCTGGCGCAAGGGCCGGCTGGACTGGGCGTTCGACGTAGCGATGCCTGACGAACCGGGCCGTCCCGCGCTGCCTGAACTGCTGTCTCCCGGTCAGATGCCGAAGCGCCGCAAGGCGGGGTCGGAGCGCGGGAGACTGGCGCTTTGGCATGCGCTCGCTCACATCGAATTCGTGGCGATCGACCTCGCACTCGACATGGCGGGCCGGTTCGGCGGGGACATGGGCCGCGAATTCGTGGACGATTTTCTCAGGATCGCAGCCGAGGAAGCGATGCATTTCGCGATCATCGAGCGTCACCTGGTGACCATGGGCAGCCACTATGGCGCGCTTCCCGCGCACGGGGGGCTGTGGGAAGCGGCATACGAAACACGGCACGACGTCGCGGCCCGGCTTGCAGTAGTGCCGATGGTCCTGGAAGCACGCGGTCTCGATGTAACTCCGGCCACGCTTGACCGCGTGCGCGCCATGGGCGATTCGCGCGGCGCCGCGATCCTCGAACGAATCCTTGACGACGAAATCAGGCACGTCCGGACCGGCACAAATCATTTTATCGCGCTTGGCGGGAACCAAATCGATTCTGCTGCAACCCTATGGAAAACCTTGGTCCAGCGGCATTTCAAAGGCTCCGTTAAGCCGCCATTCAACGACTCAGCGCGTTCCAAAGCCGGTTTATCGCGGCAATTCTATGCCGGGGTTGATTGTTAACCAGTGCTGCCGTTAGCACCCCAATCGAGACGGCGGGGGGCTTACCGACCATCTCTGATTAAGTCCGCAAGCTAGTGCCAGCACCGGTTTAGCAAGGGTTCGCGCAGCCGCAAAAGTGGCTGAAAAGACAAGGTTGGTTTGAGTGCTCACTGTTTCGTTTTTTGCCAAGCTTCGTGGACTTGCCGGCATGGTTGCCGCGATCTCGGGGCTTTCGGTTGCAACTCCCGCCTTTGCCAACAGCGCTGCAGCAAATGCTGACGTAACCGCGCCGCTCCGCGCCGCGCAGGCTTCGAAGCCTTCCGCCCAGGGCGGCGACGAAGATTTCCGCAAACTGTTCAACGGCAGGAAGTCGATGGACAATGGCCAATTGGTTCTTGCCCCCGCAACCAAGGTCGCCGCCGCTCCTTCCGCCGCAACTTATCGCCCCACCTCGGTTTCGATCCCTTCGCGCAT
>JBJTMA010000087.1:0-19972 GCA_046063295.1 Novosphingobium sp. | reverse complement strand
CGCGACCGAACCGCACATCATCCACCAGATGGAACTTGCCGTTCCCGACAAGACTTTCATCGGCGCGCCGGGTGCCGACGGCCAGTGCGCCTGCAACATCTGCCCCTACATGGCGCTAAATACGCTCGAGAAGCTGTACATGGCGCTGCGCGACCTGAAGCCGCGGATCGAGATCGAGGAGGGGCTGCGAGTGCAGGCGAAAAGGAGCCTCGACCGAATGCTCGAAATGGCGAGCGGGACAGTGGGCAAGGGTGATTTGGGCGCGCGGTAGTCCCTACCGCACCGGCAACCCGAACATCATTGCCCTCGCATACTTCACCGGCGGCGAGCCGTAGCTCAGCACTGTGTCGTTATACCGCCGCAGCGTATAGTCCTTGCCCCAGCGCTGCTTGGCTTCCTCGCGCAGCGCCATGTGCTCTGTATAGCCGGTGAAATAGCTCAGCAGCTGCACCGATGAGAGCGACGCGCGAACCCACTTCCCCGCCGCCTCGCGCTCAGCCTGGAAAGCGCCGTTCTGCATCAGGTCCATTGCCTGGTCACGGGTCATTCCTTCGGTCTGGATGCCGATGTCGAGCAGCGTGTTGGTGATCGAGCGCAGCCGCATCTTGAGCACGGTCAGCTTGAACAGCGGATCGCCGTTCAGGTAATCGGCATCGGCCATCATCCCTTCGGCATAGACCGCCCAGCCTTCGACGAACGGCCCCGAGCCGAGGTAGGCGCGCAGCACGTCGGGCGACTTGTTCGAATGATCGAGTTGGAGGTAGTGCCCCGGCATCGCTTCATGGATCGACAGGTCGTGGATCATGTAGTCGTTGTATTCGGAGAGGAAGCTTTCCGCCTGCGCATCGGTCCAGTCATCGGGGATCGGCGAGACCGCGTAGAAATTCTGCTGACCCTTTTCGAACAGCCCCGGCGGATCGTTGTAGGCAACCGCGTTGCCCTGCTGGAACTTGGGCATGGTAATCACCCGCACCGGGCCGTCGGGCATGCCAACGAAGCCCTTGGCGCGGACGAAGGCGGTGGCTTCGGCGAGCGTTTCGCGGGCGCGTTCCTCCAGCTTGGCGCGCGGCGGGTGCTTGGCGTAGCTGAGCTTCAGCGCGGCCTCGATCCCTGCCTGCTGCTGCGCCGGGGTGGGTTTCGCAGGCAGCGGCGGCGCGCCGGCCTTGCCGGCCAGCACCTGCCGCGCGATCGCATACATCTCGGCGCGGGTGTCGGCCTTTGCCTCGAGCGCGCGCGCCTTGAGCTGCGGTCGGGTCATGTCGCTCATCAGGCCGTATTTCATCTTCTGGTCATAGAGCCGCGCGCCCAGACGGAAGTCGCCCTTGGCCTGCGGGACGAGCACGGTGTCGAGCCACTTCTGCTGGTCCGCGACTGCCGCCTTCAGACCCGCCAGCGCCGCATCGAACCGGGCGCGGTCCGCGCCTTTCAGCTCATCGGCGTGCGGGGCGAGCATGCCTTCGGCGATCTCGACGATGCCGGAATTCTGCTTCGAAACTGTCTGCGCAAAGATCAGCGGGACGCGCGCGGGCACCAGCTGCCTGCGGGTTTCAAGCAGAAACTTCGGCAGCGCCTCCATACGCGCCGTGGCGTTCTTGAGCCGCACGTCCCACGGCGCGAAATCGCGAGCCGCGAGGCTGTACAGCGAGCCTGCGGCGATATCATTGTAATACTGCGGATTCCAGGCCCATTCCTGAAGTTCATCCAGCGCCCAGACCCGGTATTCGAGATCGTTCTTGAGCATCGCGTAGTCGACTTGGTCGTCCCGGCTCAAAGTGGCAGGGTTGACCTTGGCGAGTGAAGCGAGTGCGCTACTCCATTCAGATCGCTCGATTGATCGTCCGAACCTAGTAATATCGGGCAGCCGGTCGTCGTACCTGTGCTCCCCCGCAGACGTCGCATAGGTCGGCGCGAGAATTGTGACCTCGGCCATGTAACGATTTACGGTACCTTGAAACTGCGAAACATACGGTATGACGATTGACGGCGGAACGCGCGACGGCCTCGCATCTAGCGCAACAGTAGTTGTTGCGAGCGAGAGAACAGAAAGCGAAGCGGCTGCGAGCAATCTCATTAAACTCATCCCCAAATAATCTGTTCGGGGAAGGCTAGCGCGCAATCAGTCCTGCGTCGAGCGGGCGAGGACCAGGCCCGCGCCGACCAGCGCCATGCCGAGAAAATCGAGCGGGGCGAGCACTTCGCCAAACGCCAGCCAGCCGACCACCACTGCCACCGCCGGCTGGCTGAGCAGGGCAAGCCCAACCACGAAGGCGCTGAAGTGGCGCAAGGCATAGACCAACAAGCCCTGCCCGATCACCTGGCTGGTCAGCGCAAGCGCGACGAGCGGCCACCAGTTGTGCGGCCAGAAGGGTTCATGGGTGCGCGAGGCAATCAACCCCAGAACCACGACCGCGGCAAGACTGGCATAGACCAGCACCGCCCAGCTGCCGAACTGGCCGCGCGCGCGCTGGGCGAGCAGGATGTAGAAGGTGTAGAGAAACCCGGCAAACAGGCACAGCAGATCGCCGATCATGGTGTCGCGGCTCATTTCCAGGCTGCGCCCGAGCAGGATCGCCGATCCCGCGATCGCGGCAAGGAAGGCGGCCCATTCAAGCAGGCGCGGCCAGCGCTTCAAGGCGATCAGGCCGAACGCGACCAGCAGGATCGAACCCGAATTGCCGAACAGTGTTGCGTTGCCGAGCCGGGTCCGACCGATCCCGAGGTGCCACGAAGCCAGGTCCAGCGCGAAGAACGTGCCGCCCGCCATGATCGCGGCGACCGCACCCCAACGGTGGCCGCTAAGCCGCTGCCCGTTCCACCGCGCCAGGACGACGAAGACCGGGAGTGCCAGCGCGAGCCGCCAGAACGCCGCCGAAATCGGCCCGCTATCAGCGAGCCGCACCCACAGCGGGCCCAGCGCCAAGGCGACATTGCCGCCGAGCAGCGCGGCGAAATACCGCCCTTTACGCTCCTCCGCGCCAACACCGCGCTTGTCCGTGATTGCCAATCCCATCCGCTTGCCTTAGCCGCTCGATTAATAGGTGCGCTACTGGCGGCTGAAATTTTTGTCGCTATGCCCGCATTCGAGTTGCAACTTAAAACCGATAGCAAGTTCCAATCTTGCATTCACGGGAGGCTCCACTTGCACGACGCTCTTTTCCAGCCGCTCCAGCTTGGCGCATTCACTGCCAAGAACCGCATCATCATGGCTCCGCTGACCCGCGGCCGGAGCGACCCGGGTTCGGTACCCAACGCGATGATGGCCGAATATTACCGCCAGCGCAGCGGCGCGGGGCTGATCATTTCCGAAGCCACCGGGATCAGCGTCGAAGGTCTCGGCTGGCCAGCAGCCCCCGGCATCTGGAACGATGCGCAGGTCGAGGGTTGGAAGCCGGTCACCGATGCGGTGCACAACGCCGGCGGCAAGATCGTGCTGCAGCTGTGGCACATGGGCCGGATCGTCCACCCCGATTTCCTTGGCGGCGAACGTGGCCTTTCGGCAAGCGCCACCACCGCGCCCGATCATGCCCACACCCCCACAGGCCGCAAGCCGCACGAACAGGCCCGCGCCGCAACGCTCGACGATATTAAGCGTACCGTGGCTGACTATGCCAAGGCCGCGCGCAACGCCCGTGCGGCCGGGTTCGACGGGGTCCAGCTGCACGGCGCGAACGGCTATCTCGTCGACCAGTTCCTCCGCGCCGGCACCAACCTGCGCACCGACGAATACGGCGGCAGCACGGAAAACCGCACCCGCTTCATGCGCGAAGTGCTCGAAGCGCTGATCGCCGAATGGAGCGCCGACCGGGTTGGCATTCGCCTCTCTCCCAACGGCGATTCGCAAGGCTGCGATGATCCCGATCCGGCAAGCATCTTCGGCGCCGCTGCAGGCGTGCTGCAAAAGCTTGGCGTCGCCTACCTTGAGCTGCGCCAGCCCGGACCCGAAGGCACTTTCGGCCGGACCGACGTGCCCAAGCAGGACGGCCTGCTCCGCGGCATCTACACTGGCCCGCTGATCCTCAATTCGGATTACACCGCGCAAGAAGCCGAAGCCGATGTGACCAGCGGCCGTGCCGATGCGATCAGCTTCGGACGCCCATACATCTCGAATCCCGATCTTGCCGAACGCATTCGCGTTGGCGCGGAATGGGCACCCAACACCAATGTGCCGAAAAGCTGGTATCTGCCCGGTCCCGAAGGCTATATCGACTACCCGGCGCTTGTGCCGGCGTAATCTCGAAGAGGCGATAAATGCCAGTACGGTCGTGGCTGTTCGTTCCCGGTGACAGCGAAAAGAAGCTGGGCAAGGCGGCCGCGACCGGAGCCGATATCCTGATCCTCGATCTTGAGGACTCGGTGGCGCAGGAAAACAAGGCCAACGCACGAGTGATGGCCGGGCAATGGCTTGCCGCGCACCGCACGTCGGTTACCCATGGCCAGCGCCAGGGGCGCTGGGTGCGAATCAACGCTCTCGATACCGGTGAATGGCGCGAAGACCTGCGCGCGGTGATGCCCGGCGGACCTGACGGGATCATGCTTCCGAAGAGCGCCGGGCCCGAATCGGTCCAGCAGGTTGCGGCAGAAATCTACGAACTCGAAGGCCGCAGCGGGCTGGCCCCCAACGCGGTGAAGATCCTGCCCTTGGTCAGCGAAACCGCGGCGGCGGCGCTGACCATCCCGGCTTACGCCAAGGCAACGATGCCGCGCCTGGCCGGGCTGACCTGGGGCGCCGAAGACCTGTCCGCCGCGATCGGTGCAACCCGCAAGCGCGATGCCGACGGGCGCTGGACCGATGTTTTCCGCCACGCGCGCATGCAGACGCTGCTCACCGCGCACGCATCGGGCGTCATGGCGATTGACACGCTCCACGCCGATTTTGCTGACGCGAAGGGCCTCAAGCGCGCCGCCGAAGAGGCCCGCTCGGATGGCTTTGCCGGAATGCTGGCCATTCACCCGGCGCAAGTCGAGGTGATCAACGCGGCCTTCACGCCAAGCGAGGCCGAACGGGCCGAAGCCCGCGCCATCGTCGAAGCGTTCCAAAGCAATCCCGGTGTGGGCACGCTGCAGATCGACGGCAAGATGATCGATATGCCGCACTACAAGCTGGCACTAAGGGTGCTTGGGCTGGAGGAATAGACTGTGCGAACCATGCGTATGAGTTTGCTGGCATTGAGTGGTCTTGCATGGGCAGTGCCGCTCCACGCAGGTGGTGATCATCCCCGCGAGAGCTATTGCAGCTGGATCATCAAAACCGAGGACGGCAAGTTCCGGACCGAGATGAAATTGGGCTGGAACCTGCAGCTTGCGGAAAGCGATCCGGCCAGCATGAACTTGCCACAGGACGTTGCGGGGATCACCTGCCTGCGCGATCCGCCAATCCTGATTGCAGGCGACGTGGCGGTTCTGAAGCAGGGACGGTCGTTGCATTTCGGCACGCAGGACCAGGGCATGACGATCGTGAAATACGAACTCACGGACGGGAAAATCACCTACACCATTCCGGTCGGCGGCTTGGGTTCAAAGAATCTCAAGAAGGTTGAGCAGGCGCTCAAGGCTCTCCAGATTCAATAGCCGCCCCGCCGGGCTCTCAGTTGTCTGTTGAGGAAGCCGATGCGCTGGGGCTTGCATCTGCAGCCTCGTCTGCCGCGCCATCTTGCGGAGCGTCGCTGGCCTTCGCGCCGGTCTTTGCCTTCTTCGCGTCCTTGTCGTTGCCCTCTCCGCCTTCGCTCTTCGGTGCCAGCGGGGCTTGGCTCTTGACCGTATCCAAGGGCAGCATCGCGTCGCTGGCCGATCCGGGGAGCACCTCGCCCTGGGCCTTGCCCGCGCCGGCGTCCTTCTTCGCATCGCCCTTGCAGCCGCCGAGTGTGAAGGGCAACGCAAGCACGCATCCAGCCACGATCAGTCCAGCTTTCATCACGCAGTCTCCTCGCCGCACGGGCGCTCGAGCGCGGCAAGGAAACTTGCGGCGCGCGCCTGCAATGCCGCATCCCAGGCGGCGGAATCAACCGCAATTCCCAGCGCGGCCAGGCTGGTGACGCCGTACTCCTCGATCCCGCAGGGGACGATTCCCCCGAAGTGCGAAAGATCCGGCGAAAGATTGACCGAGAAACCGTGCATCGTCACCCAGCGGCGGATGCGCACCCCGATCGCGCCGATCTTTGCCTCGCGCCCGTCGTGGCCCCGCGTCCAGATCCCGATCCGGCCCGGCGCGCGCCAGCTTTCGACCCCGAAATCACCCAGTGTGTCGATCACCCAGCCTTCCAGCGCATGGACGAAGCCGCGCACGTCGCGCGCACGGCGTTTCAGGTCGAGCATGACATAACCCACCCGCTGCCCGGGGCCGTGATAGGTATAGCGCCCGCCGCGGCCTGCTTCGACGACCTCGAAGCGTGGATCGAGCAGTTCGGACCGGTCTGCGCTGGTCCCGGCGGTGTAGACCGGCGGGTGTTCGAGCAGCCAGATCAATTCCGCCGCGCGACCTTCGGCGATGGCGGCATTGCGAACTGTCATATCCTCAAGCGCGCGGCGATAGGCTACTGGCGCGGTTTCGATCCGCCATTCGGGCTGCAGGGTGGTATCGGCTGCCATCGAGAATTTGCGTGGCGGCAATTGCTGTGGTTATCAAGGGGCATGAGCATGCAGCCGCAATCCACCCCGCCCCAGCACAGCGAACGCCGCAAGCGTTCACGCTTCGATTCGATGAAAGTGTGGGATGAAGCAAGCGGCGCGCTGCTTGCCAATCGCGAAGTCCTGCTGGCGGTGCTGGGTGTGTTTGCAGTCCTGCCGGTGTTTGCGCTGATGCATTTCCTGCCGCTGCCCGAACCCGCGCAAGGCCAGCCGCCAGCGCAGGTGCTGTCGCGCTTTGCCCAGTACTTCGATGCCAACTGGCTGTGGTTCGCGCTCGCGCTGGTTGTCGAAGTCTTCGGAATGCTCGTTGCATTGGTGCTGCTGGGCGATCCGGCGCGGCCCACGGTGGGCCAGGCCATGCGCCAGGCGCTGCGGGCAGCGCCGTCTTTCCTTGCCGCGCTGATCGCAGCGCATGCGGTCGCATTGCTGGCCGCACTGGTTCCGATCACGATCATCGGCCTGATCGGATCTCTGCTGCTCACCCAGGTCGCCGCAATCATGGGCACCGTGTTCATCCTTTACATGATGGTGCGCTTTGCATTCATCGGTCCGGTGGTGGTGCTTGGCAAAGCCCGCAATCCGCTTGAAGTGCTGCAACGCTCGTTTCAGGCAACCAAGGGGATTGGCTGGCAGCTGCTGGTTTTCCTGCTGCTGATCTACTTTGCCTTCGCCATCGTCGGCTGGCTTGTCCAGGGCGGTTTCGCGATCCTTGCGGCGCTGCTTGGCGGAGCAGAGGCCGGCCGATTTGTCGCCAACCTGGTGGGCGGTCTGATGCAGGGGGCACAGGCAGCAACCTTTGTTGCCGTGATCGCGGCGAGTTATCGACAGCTCGGCGAACCGGCCCGCTGAAGTATTAGCGATTTACAAGACGGGACAAGCTGCGCAGGATGCTTCAAACCAGCTAGTCGAGGGGGAAGACGATGCAGTTCAACGGTAGCAAGGCATTTTCGCAGGCATTTGAACTGCTCAGGGCCAGCTTCGGCAAGATGGCGGCCATTTGGGCCACTTTCTTTGTCGGCATCATCGCCCTGCTCGTGGCGTTCGGCGGCATGTTCATGGCGATGATCCGCTTTTCCGCAGCGGCCCGAACCGGCCAGATTGTGCCGGGCCAAAGCCCCTTTGCGGGAATGGGCTTCTCGTTCATCCTGTTCTATATCCTCTATCTTGCCGTGCTGTTTGCCCAGCAGATCGCACTCTCGCGGGCCAGCACCGGGCGCGATGAAGACACCTATTCGGTTGCTCTGAGCGCCGGTTTGCGCGGGGTTCTGCCGATGATGGGCGTGCTGCTCATCTACATTGTGGCGGGCATCGGCGGCGGCATCGTGGTGAGCCTGTTCATGGCCGCGATCATGGCTGCCGCCCAATCTGCGGCCGTCAGCTTACTGATTGCGGTCCTGCTCGGGATTGGCGCCTTCTACCTGTTCAGCCGCTTCAGCCTGGTCCTGCCGCTGATTGCCATCGGCGAACTGCGCAACCCGTTCACCGCGATCAGCCAATCCTGGCGCCTTACATCGAGCAGCGCGCTCAAGATCATGGCGGTCTGGTTCCTCGCGGTCGTCGGCGCACTGGTTCTTTATATTGTGGTCGCGGCCCTCAACACCGGCCTTACCGGCGCCGTCGCCAGCACCGGCTCGATGCCAGGTGCCGGTGCGATGATCGGCCTGATCGTGATCATGATTGCGATGGGGCTGACGATCGGGCTTTACATGGTCGCGCTGACCACCGCGATCTACGACCAGCTATCCCCCAGTTCGATCGAGGCAACCGCCGAAGCGTTCGAATAGAAGGGTCAGTCCTTCCAGCCCCAGAACAGCTTGCACGGCAACACGTTGAGCGCTTCAAACCCGCTGTCGATGTGCTTGAAGTGCTTGGCCATGAAGTCACGCGCCTTGGCGCTGAACTGATATACCAGGAAAGCGCCGCCCGGACGCAGCACGCGATGGGTTGCGGCGGCAATCGCAGGACCGACGCCATCGGGCAGCGTTGAAAACGGCAGGCCGGAAAGGACATAGTCGGCGTGGTCGTGGCCGTGCGCGCGCACGATCGCTTCTACGTCCGCGGCCGAACCCAGCACCGGCACGAAGCGGCTGTCGCTGATCGTCGCCTTGAGATAATCGATGTACAGCGGGTTGGTGTCGATCACGATGAGCGTGCCATCCCGGCGCAGCCGTTCAAGCACTGGACGGCAGAAGGTGCCGACACCGGGGCCATATTCGACGAACAGCTTGCATTCGTCCCATTTCACCGGGCCCAGCATCTTGCGGATGGTGTACCGCGAGGACGGGATGATCGAGCCGACCATCACCGGATGCTCAATGAAACCCTGCAGGAAGACGCCCCATGGCCCCAGGGCCTGCATGATCCGGCGCTTCGCGCGTTGGCCCAAAGTGCGTTGGGCAAGCTCGGAAGTGGTCATGTTTGAGTAAAGGTCCTGATTTTGCAGGGAAGAACCGGCCCTTCCCAAATTTGTCCGGCCATTGCAAGGTGCGAGCGACAGGATTAGCGACGAAGCGATGTCACGCGAGGATCCCCAACCGGCCGCCCAGGCGGCAGCTACCTCCAGCCTGCCGCTGGGGCGCCTGACCTTGTTGTTCACGGTCAGCCTGGTCACCGCGGCCGGGAACACCGCGATGCAATCGGTCATGCCCTCAATCGGCACGGCACTGAAGGTCCACGATTTCTGGATCAGCCTGGCCTACACCTGGTCGGCTCTGCTGTGGATGACCTGCGCCCCGCTGTGGGCCCGCAAGAGCGACAAGCGCGGCCGCAAGGCTATGATGGCGATCGGGCTGACCGGGTTCATCGCCAGCTTCAGCCTGTGCGGACTGGCCCTGTGGCTTGGACTGAACGGTTACCTGACGGGGCTTGCAACACTGATTACCTTTGCGCTGTTCCGGTCGTTGTACGGCGGTTTCGGATCCGCCGCACCGCCGGCTGTCCAGGCCTATGTCGCCAGCCGTACCAGCCGCGAGGAACGGACCAAATCGCTGTCGCTGATTTCATCGAGCTTCGGCCTTGGCACGATCGTCGGCCCGACGCTGGCCCCCTTCTTCATCGTCCCGGGCCTTGGCCTGGTCGGACCGTTTGCGGCATTCTCGATCATTGCGGTGATCGTCCTTGTCGCGCTTCGCCTGCGGTTGCCCGACGATGCGCCTGCCTATGCCGCGCGTGGTGACGTAATCGCGGCTCCGTTCAGCGCCAGCTCGGATTCGCGGCCACTGCCCAGCGAAAGCGCAGAGCCCGGACCCGAACCAGTCCTGTTCGGCGATGTGGCGAAGATCAGCTGGTTCGACCAACGTCTGCGGCCCTGGCTGGTCGCGGGGCTGCTTGGCGGGCACGCCCAGGCCGCGACGATGGGCTTGATCGGTTTCCTTGTGCTGGATCGGCTTGGGCTGCGCGGCGATCCGGGTGCGGGAGCGCAGAATATCGCGCTGGTGATGTTTGCCGGTGCCGCGGCAACCCTGTTCGCGCAATGGGGAGTAATCCCCACGCTTCGCCTTGGCCCGCGCGCATCGTGCCTGTGGGGGATTTCGATCGGCGCGGCGGGCATCGCGGCCCTGTCGATCGCGACGACGCTTCACGCCATTACAGTCAGCTTTGCTGTATTGTCGCTTGGCTTCGGGCTGTTCCGCCCCGGCTTCACCGCTGGCGCATCGCTGGCGGTGAGCCGCGCCGAACAGGGCCAGTCAGCGGGGATCGTCGCATCGGTGAACGGCGCCGGCTATATTGTCGCACCCGCGGTCGGGGTCTGGCTTTACGGGCACAACCCGTGGATCGGGTTTGGTGCCATCCTGGGACTGTGTGCCGGGGTGGTGATCCTTGGCATCAAGGGCATGGCGAGCGACGACAGCCTGCTGCACCACCGCTCGGCCTAGAGAATCTCGCGCACCACGTCCTGCGGCCGGCACAGCCGCACGCCCTTTTCGGTTTCCACCAGCGGCCGCTCGATCAGGATCGGATCGGCGTGCATCGCGCTCAGGACTTCGGCAGCGCTGGCGGCGGGAAGGCCGCGCTCTTCCGCATCGGTGCCGCGCAACCGCAGGCCCTGCTGCGGAGTAATTCCGGCGTCGCGGTAAAGCTGGGCGAGCTTGTCCGCGCTGGGCGGGGCTTTCAGATATTCGACCACTGTCAATTCCACCCCAGGCGTCTCCGCGAGAATCTCCAGCGTCTTGCGCGAGGTTCCGCAGTTCGGATTGTGCCAAATAGTGGCCTTCATAACATTCTCCTGAAAAGCGGCGGGACGAGCGGCCGGGTGGGCGGCCCGCACCCGCTAGCGATTATCTGCGCATCGGGCAATTTGATCCTTGTCAATGCGAACGATTCGCATTAGCGGCAAATTCGTTACTGCAAATCATTCGCAACAAGGACAGTCATGACGCATTCGTTCCGTCGCTCCGCCTCGCTCTTCGCGCTCGCCGCGCTGTCCTGTGCAGGTGCGGCGCGTGCCGACGAAATGGACGATGGCGGCGCGCCGACGATCGTGGTGACTGGTGAGCGGACGCACGAGCCCGATGTTTCCGGCCTCAAGACCGGTACCCCGCTGCGCGATACGCCGCAGAGCGTGACGACCCTGGACCGGGAACGGCTTGACGATCAGGGGATCGAGCAGCTTGGCGACGCGCTGCGTTATGTTCCGGGCGTGACGATCAGCCTCGGCGAAGGCAACCGCGACCAGGTGGTGCTGCGCGGCCAGCCGACTACTGCGGACTTCTACCTCGACGGGCTGCGCGACGATGCGCAGTATTACCGCCCGCTGTTCAACATCGAGCGGGTCGAGGTGCTCAAAGGTGCCAACGCACTGCTGTTCGGCCGCGGCGGCGGCGGCGGGGTCATCAACCGCGTATCGAAGAGCCCGGAGCTGAACCGCACCGGCGGGACGCTGTCGGGCGGTATCGATACGTTCGGCGCCTGGTCTGCCGCGGGCGATGTCAACCTGGCGCTGTCGGGCAATGCCGCGCTGCGCCTCAACGCGACTTACGAAAATCTCGACAATCAGCGGGATTTCTTCGGCGGACACTTTGTCGGCGCGGCACCCACCTTGCTGATCGCACCCGACCAAAGCACCCGGGTGAACTTTGCCTACGAATACGATCATGACGAACGGCTGGCCGACCGCGGCATTCCGGCCTCACCGGGCGGATCGATCGCCGCACCGGCGCGGCCGATTGCCGGCTATGACCACACCCTGTTCGGCAGCCCGGCGCTGAACCGCAGCGAAGTCGACGCGCACTTCGGCCGCGTGCGGATCGAGCGCGAACTGGCCGATGGGCTCAAGTTCGACGTCACCGGACAGTTCACGCACTATGACAAGTTCTATCAGAACGTCGTTCCCGGCGTGGTGACCGGCGGGACGGTATCGCTCAGCGGATACAACAACGCCCAGCAGCGCGACAACTGGATCGGACAGGCCAACCTGGTTTGGAAGGGCAGCACCGGGCCAGTCGGTCACACCCTGCTCGCCGGAACCGAGATCGGCCAGCAAACGACGGATTCCGAGCGGTTCAACGCGCTGCTGAACGGCAAGACTGCCGAAACCGTCTCGCTCGCTCCGGTACTCGCGCTGCCCAGCATCACATTCAACGGCACGCGCACTGCCAGCCATACCCGGGTGACCAGCAAGTCGGCCTACCTCCAGGACCAGGTCGAACTCGCCCAGTGGCTGCAGGTGATCGGCGGGGTACGCTATGACCGCTTCGATATCGACGCGACCGATCTGGTCGCCAACCTGCGCACTGCGCGCAGCGACGGGAAGTGGTCACCGCGGATCGGGCTGGTGCTTAAGCCACAGCCCAGTGTTTCGTTCTACGCGAGCTATGCCAAGAGCTTCCTCCCCCAGTCAGGCGACCAGTTCACGACGCTCGCCACCAACCTCCAGTCGCTCGAACCCGAAGCGTTCCGCAATCTCGAGGTCGGCGTAAAGTGGGATGTGGCGCGCGATCTCAGCCTGGCCGCCGCCGCGTTCCAACTCGATCGCAGCAACACACGCGTTGCCGATCCGGCCAACCCGGGGTTCTTCGTGCTGACCGGCAGCAGCCGGGCGAAGGGGATCGAAGCGAGCCTGACCGGTCGTATCACCTCAGTGTGGCAGGCCAGTCTTGGTTACACTTATCAGGAGGGGGAGATCCGTTCGACCACCAGCGCCGCACCTGCCGGGCGGCAGCTGGCGCTTCTCCCACACCACCAGTTCGCCGCCTGGACGCGTTATGACGTCTCACCGCGCCTCGGGCTGGGGCTGGGCGTGGTACACCAGTCGAGCCAGTTCGCGACGATCAGCAATACGGTGGCACTGCCGGCATTCACCAGGATCGATGCGGCCGCCTTCGTGACGGTGAGCGACCGCCTTTCGTTGCAGCTCAATGTCGAGAACCTGACCGACACGCGCTATTTCGCCAGCGCCAGTTCGGACAACAACATTCTCCCCGGCAAGCCGCTCACCGCGCGGGTCACGGCACGAGTGACGTTCTAAGCTGGCTTCAGCGCGGGCACCGTCCTGGCCGCGTCTTCCGGGCTGATCCCCGGGACCGGCGCGGCGCTGATCGTTTCCAGCCGCCGCATCACCCGGCCCGCCCGCTGGATCGCATGGACCAGCCGCGGATAGACCCCGCAGCGGCACAGATTGGGCACAGCCGCGGCAATATCCTCCGCGCTGGGATCGGCGTTCTTGGCGAGCAGCGCGGCGGCGGCAATAGCAATGCCGGGCGTGCAGAACCCGCACTGGATCGCCTGTTCGGCTACCAGCGCTTGCTGCACCGGGTGGCTGCGGTCGGGCGAGAGACCCTCGATCGTGGTCACCGTGCGCCCTTCGACCTCGGCCAGCGTGATCAGGCAGCTGCGCAGCGCTTCGCCATCGACCAGCACCATGCAGGCGCCGCAATCTCCCTCACCGCAGCCGTATTTGGTTCCGGTCAGATTGGCGGCATCGCGCAGGCCCCACAGCAGCGGGGTCTGCGGATCCATCTTGAGTTCGACCCCGCGGCCGTTGATCGTCAGGCTGGGCATTCGGACGTGATCGGGATCAATCGCGCCAGCTGCGGTCGATCTTGTCGATCCGGCGGGTCCAGGCGTCGAAATCGGCCTGCCCTGGAAGCATGCCGGGAACGCCGCCTTCGTGGAGATCGCGCTGGTGAACCGCGACCACGTCATTCGAGACGGCAAGCGGCTGCCCCATCGACATCGTCGCAAGCTGGATTTCGCAGGCGCGCTGCAGCGACCAGTTGGTCACGAACATTTCTGGCAACGATTTCGCGAGTACCACTGGACCGTGGTTCCTGAGCATCAGGATGCGGCCTTCGCCCAGGTTCTGGAGCAGCCGAACGCCTTCTTCCTCACGCACGGTGATGCCTTCGAAATCGTGATAGGCAAGGCGTCCGGCAAAGTTGCAGGCGTAGAAGTTGACCGGCTGGAGTCCGCCTTCAAGGCTGCAAACCGCCATCGCCGCAGTGGTGTGGGTGTGGCAGATCGCGTGGGCCCAGGGAATGTGGCGGTGAAACAGTCCGTGCTGCACGAATCCGGCCTTGTTCACCGGGTACGGATTGCTGTCGAGCTTGTTGCCGTCGATGTCGATCTTCACCAGGTTCGAGGCGCAGACTTCGGAATAGAGCAGCCCGAACGGATTGATCAGGAAAGCGCCTTCCTCACCCGGAACCTTGACCGAGATGTGGTTGTAGATCGATTCCGACCAGCCGAGGTGATCGAATATGCGGTAGCACGCGGCAAGCTCCAGCCGGGCCTGCCATTCCGCTTCGCTGCAGTCGTAATTGCGGGCGTGTGCGTTGAGCTGCGTGGCCATGGGACTCTCTCCGGTTGCTGATTGCCACCCGTTCTAGACGCTACATCGAAATGCGCAATCCGGCCCACAGGGTTCGGGGTGTGCCAAGGTCGATCGATCCGCCCTGATTGCGCGTGATCACCTTAGTGTTGGTCAGGTTCTCGCCCCGCAGCACCAGTTGCAAGCGGCGGCCAAGCGGCACCGCCGCGAAAGCATCGAGCGTGGTCGCGGCAGGAAGCAGATCGGTTTCAAGGTCATCCTCGTACTGCGCCCCGGTGTGCCGCAGGGTGAGCGCGAGGCGCCAGCGCGGGTGCGGCAGCCAGGACAGCGTCGCGCTGGCATCGACCTTCGGCGTCTGCGCCGGACGCTTGCCGTCAAGGCCCGCGGACGCGCCGCTCGCCTCCATTCTGGCGTTGGTCAGCGCAAGCGAGCCATCGAATGCGAACGCTCCATGTTGCGCGGTGAACCCCAGCTCGATCCCCCGGGCGTGCACGGCATCGACATTGCGCCGCTCCCGCAAGTTGGGGCCGATCGTTACATTGGCGATCGCGTGCTCGACGCGGTTGTCGAAAGCGGTGGCGGAGAAGGCTATCCCCGCAACTGGCTTCCAGTCCAGTCCGCCTTCGTAACCGACCAGATGTTCGTTCACCAGATTGGCATTGGCGCGGGTAGTCACCGGAAAGACCGTGAAGGGCCGATAAAGTTCGTTGAGTGTCGGCAGCCGCAGGCCGGTATAGGTCGACCCGCGCAGCGCGAAGCCGCGCCCCAGATCGAGCACCGCGCCGCCGCGGATCGAACCCTGCCAGCCGGTACGGTCTGCAAACACGTTGCTCGTCGTTACCGTGCCGGCGGCATTGGCTTCGACAAAGTTGCCGCCGGTGATCGCCCAGCGATCGGCGCGCAAGCCGCCAGTCAGGACGAGCGCCCCGAGACGCCAGTCGCTCTCGGCGTAAAGCCCCAGGTCGCTGGTGCGCCCGCCTGCGTGGCGGCGTGCGGTGATGAGGCCGGTCACCGCCGAATAGGCATCTTCGTACATCGTGCCTGTCGCTATCCGCCAGTCGCTGCCGAGGCGGACGACCACCGCGCTCCCCGTGGGCGGTCGCAGTTCGAACTTGCCGCCCCACCCGGCCGACGGAGTCGATCGCTGATCGAGCGTTTTCCTGAAGCTGGTCGAGGAAATGACCACGTTCGAGAAATCGCGCGCTTGCAGATAGGCGAGCGCATCGAATTGCCATGCGCCTTTGCCGACCAGGCGCAAGCTTGCCTGCTGGCCGCTGCTGGTGGAATCGGCGCCAGCGAAGCGCAAGGTGCGGGCATCGCCGAAAGCCAGCCCACTGGCCTGCAGCTCGATGTCCGGGGTGAGCGGCGCGACCCCGCGCAAGGCCAGCGACCAACTGTCGTAACGGGCGCGCGCGCTTGCCGGGACGCGCTGGCTTTCGGGAGTTGTCCAGAAGCCCTGCCCGCGGTCCCAACGGCCCGATATCACCGCGAACCCTGAGCCGAGCCGGGGCGCGGCCGTGCCTGACAGTTCGCTTTCGCCGCGATCGCCCAGCAGCGCTTGGCCGCTGAACGGACCGAGCTGGGCGGGGCCCGCGCTTTCGAGCTCGATGGTCCCGGCAACCGCGCCGGACCCGAAGGCGCCCGCACCGCCGCCGCGCGTGACCCGCACCCGCGCGAGCCGTTCAGGGGCCAGTGCGGAGAACGGGATATAGCCGAAGAACGGGTCGGCCATCGGCACCCCGTCGAGCAGCACCAGGCTGCGGCTGGTGGCATTGCCGCCCAGCGCGCGCAAGGTCACCCCTTGCGCCGAGGGATTGGCACTGCGGCTGTCCGAGCGGCGGAACTGTTGGAACCCGGCGACGCCGTTCAAGGCATCCTCGATCCGGCCCGAGGCGCTTGCGCCGAGCTGGTCCGCGCCGATTTGCTGCACATCGTAGGCCGGGGCGGCTGGCGGAGCGTTCAGCCCTGCGCCGGTGACCACGATTTCCTGCCCGTCATCGGAATGCACGGCTTCGGCCCGGGCGGTCCCCGGTATGGCAAGCAGTGCTGCTGCAATCAGGCGGGTCGGTGACATGGATCGGTTCGGCTTTCGACCGGCGCGGTACCGGCCGTGGCCGAAAATCGCAACCGGCGCCAAGGAAGTAAGGATTGCTCCTGCGCCTGCACCAAATGTGGACAGCAACACCTTGTCGCATTTTGACAATTGCATTCCCGAACGAAGCGTAGATAGGTGAAGTTAACACGGTCAACTAACTCAGGCGGCTGAAGGGGATCAAGCTGCTGAATTTCTTGAACAACGTGTGGTTAACAACGCTGTCATCGAGTCGCACTCGCTACAGCCGCTGACCAGAAGGGGGCAATCCTCTTGGTTCGCAGCAACATTTCGCATTGGCCTGGCAGCGGCCGATGCCTGGGAATTGAAGGGAACGGTCCATGAAGATTATCAAGTTGCTTGCATCTGCAGCAGTCATCGTCGGCACCATGCCAACGCTCGCCAGCCCGGCCAGCGCGACTGTCATTCCTGACGGTACGTCCACAGCCACCATGAATTCCACCTGCGCGGCGGACCTTGCCAGCACCCCTCCGGTGCTGCTGCACGACGGCACCTCGGCGCTTGCCGTTGAGCTGGAAATTGGCGACCAGACTGACGATGCGTCGGTCGAGGTCCCCGGCAGCCGCGTTATCGACGAAAGCAGCCGCTTCGGCACCGGCACGTATACCTTCTCGGGCCTCAGCATCGTTGGTGATCCGTACCGCGTTGGCGGCAGCGTCAACATGTTCGGTACACAGGGCGCCAAGTACAAGAACTGGTCGAACAGCGAATACGACTACACGAACAAGCTTTCGACCACCACGCACATCGCATATTCGTGCATCATCACCAAGAAGACCGAAACGTTCGTTCCGGGTGTAGATGAGCCGGGTTCGCCATACTATGTGAACACGATCGAAAACGGCAATGGTGATTGCAAGGGTATCAACCCGTCGAACCCGCACTGGGGCCAAGACATCGGCGCGTGCAAGTGGACCGGCACCGGTTCCGACCCGGTTCATATTCCTGACAGTTGGCTCCCTGGCCCGACCGAAGACGTCGCGACCTATGATCACTCGGTCGACCAGATCACGATCAGCGACGGCAGCGGCCATGAAACCAACGGCGGGCCTTATCAGGAAACCGCGCCAGCCGGCACGCTGTTCAACGCAGCGCAGGTAGTGGTCTGTATCTCGCCGAAAAAGCTGCCGGGCATTTGGACCAACCAGAACGGCTACACCGGGTCAAAGTGCAACACGACCTACTTCAACTCCGCTCCATGGGGTGCAGGAACTAACACCAGCAACGGCACCTACATCTCGGTCCCGGGCGCCTAAACGCCCCGGCCAATGGATTGAATGGCCCCGCCGGCTTGCGTCGGCGGGGCTTGTTCGTCCATGACTGCCAGTCGGGGTGGAGCAACGACATGCACAGGCGTCTGTCTCAAGCAGCAGCCATGAAGTGGGCTCAGTGCTCGCTTATCACGCTCGCCCTGCTGGCCAGTGGACGCGCAGGCGCACAAGATCCGAAATCCGATCCTGTCGAGCAGCCTACCAAGCCGGATGAGGCTGCTGCCAGGAAGGCCCCGCCGGGAGACCCTCGCGACATCGTGGTCTTTGGCGGCACCACGCTGACCGGTGCGCTGAAGGACACGCCGGTCGAGCAGGTCTACGATTCTGACCGCGTCGGTTCGTATGGCGTGGGTTCGGTCGGCGAGCTACTTGACTCGATTGTCGGTGAGAACGGCGACGACGAGCCGCAAATCCTGATCAACGGCCAGCCAACGCGCAGCATCACCGACATCTCCGACCTGCCGATTGAGGCAGTCGCGCGGATCGAGGAACTGCCGCGCGGCAGTGCGGTTGCGGTGGGCGGCAAGCCAGGACAGCGCGCCTACAATGTAGTGCTGCGCAGTTCGGTCAAGCAGCGCACGTTGACGGCAACCTACCAGATCCCGACGCAAGGCGGGTGGAACAATGTTAAGGCGGACGGTCAAGTCACTTACATCAAGGGCGACGACCGGATAAACCTGTCGCTTCGCGGCGCGAGGTCAGGCAGCTTGCTAGAGCGTGAGCGCGGCATCGTTCCGGCGAGTACAAGCACACCATTCGCGCCGCTCGGGAATGTGCTGAGTACTTCGAGCGGAGGGGAGATAGACCCGGCGCTAAGCCTTGCTGCAGGGCGGATCGTCACCGTCGCGGGCGTCCCTGTAAGCAGTAGCCCAACGCTGTCCGCTTTTGCCGGCACCGCAGACCTGATCAATCCGTCGGACCAGACGAGCTTTCGCTCACTGCGCGGCCGCTCGCGGCCCTATGACTTCGGGCTGACCGGCAACAAGGTGCTGGCCCCGTGGCTTTCGCTGACTTTCAACGGGCGGCTTGGCTGGACAGAGGACCAGCGGCTGAGCGGTTTGCCTTCGGCGCGCTTCCTGCTCCCTGTGGGCCATCCCAATTCGCCGTTCTCGCGCGATGTCGTGCTGGCCTATAGCGATGCGGCGCGTCCGCTGCACAGCTTAAGCTCCGGCGAAAGCGCGAGCATGGCGCTGACCTTCAATGCAACCTGGGGCGATTGGCGCGCGACGCTGGCGGGCAAGTACGACGATCGCAGCCGGATCTATTCCTACGATACGGTCGGCTCGATCCCCGGCGGCTCGATCCTGGTACCTGTGACGCTCAATCCGTTCGGCGGCAGCCTGGCCCAGCTGATCCCGGTGACCACCACCCGCACCTGGAGCGATACGGTCACGCAGGACCTGCAGGCCGATCTCGAAGGCCCGCTGTTTGCCCTGCCGGCGGGCCAGCTTCGTTTGCGCGCCGGGCTTGGCGCAACCTGGGTTCGGCTGGACGGGGCCAGCTCCAACGGCACCGGCGAACGCCACTTCCGCCGCCATCAGTACACGGCGAGCGGCGGGATGACCGTGCCGCTTACCGGCAAGGCGGACGGATCGTTCGGCGGCATCGGGCAAAGCGAATTTACGGTCGATGCATCGGTTTCCGACCTGGGAACGTACGGTACCATCGACAGTCTTGCGCTGGCGCTCAACTGGCAGCCCAGCCAGTGGCTGCGGCTGACCGCCAGCCATTCCTACGAGGAGGTGGCCGGCTATCCCGAACTTCTCGCGGCGCCGACCACCACCACGCCCAACGTGCTCTATTTCGATCCGGTTACGGGCAATACGGTCAACGTCACGCTTATCAGCGGCGGCGGGGGGAACCTGCAGAACGAAAGCCGCAGGATCCGGCATGCAACGGCCACAGTGACCCCATGGCGCAAATACAACCTGCAGCTGACTGCCGACTACATCGTTACCGATGTGCGCAATCAGGCCGGGGCGCTACCGCTTCCCACACCCGCCGTGATCGCGGCCTTCCCCGACCGGTTCGTGCGCGATACGTCGGGCCAGTTGACCCTGGTGGACAGCCGCACGGTCAACTTCGCGCGCCAGCACACCAGCGAAATGCGCACCGGCTTCACCATGGCGATCCCGCTGTCCACGCCAAAGCCGGTGCGGCCGGTCAAAGGGCAGAAGCGCAAGGCCCCGTCGCGGC
>JBJTMA010000086.1:0-3791 GCA_046063295.1 Novosphingobium sp. | reverse complement strand
GAGGATCGGGATCACCGCGCCGTTCATGGTCATCGAAACCGACATCTGATCGAGCGGGATGCCGTCGAACAGGATCTTCATGTCCTCGACCGAATCGATCGCGACCCCGGCCTTGCCGACATCGCCGACCACGCGCGGGTGATCGCTGTCATAACCGCGGTGGGTAGCGAGATCGAAGGCCACCGACAGTCCCTTTTGCCCGGCGGCGAGGTTGCGGCGGTAGAAGGCGTTCGATTCCTCGGCGGTGGAGAAGCCCGCGTACTGGCGGATCGTCCACGGGCGCCCCGCATACATCGAGGCGCGCACCCCGCGGGTGAACGGGGCGAAACCGGGCAGGCCCGGATCGCCCGCGTCGTCGCTCGTGTAGAGCGGCTTGATGTCGAAGCCTTCGGGCGTGTGCCAGGTCAGGTCCTTGCCCTTGACCTCTTTCGCGGCCGCGGCCTGCCAGTCGGTGACGGTGGGTTTGGTCATTTCGGTTCTCAGGCGCCCGCGCTGGGGCGGGCCGATACGCGCGCGTGCCAGGCGTGCAGGTTGGTGAGTTCTTCGGGCATCGGCATGCCGATGAAGGTCGAGAAATCGACCGTGGTCAGCAGCAGGATGTCGGCGATGGTGTAGGCATCGCCGGCCAGGAACTCGCGGTCCGCCAGCGAAACATCGAAGAAGCGCATCGCATCGTGGATGCGCGGACGATTGCTCTCGCCCCATTCCAGATTGCGGCCCGGCAACGCCGAAGTGAACTTGTGCGTGTGCACCCAGACCGCGCCGACTGGCGGCATCAGCACCATCTCGACCCGGCGGTTCCACATCTCGATCAGCGCCTGCTCCTTGGGGCTGGTCCCGAACAGTGGCGGCTCGGGGTGGAGGCCTTCAAGATAGCGGCAGATCGCCACGCTCTCGGCGATCACCGTCCCGTCATCGAGCTTCAGTGCCGGGGTCTGCCCGCGCGGGTTGAGAGCGACGAATTCGTCCGACTTGTGCTCGCGCGCCGGGATCGAGAGATCGCGCATGGGCAGCGCGATCCCCTTCTCGGCGGCGAAAATCCGCACCCGGCGCGGATTGGGCGCGGGGTTGGGGCTGTTGAAGAACAGCATTACTTGCCCTTGAACTCGGCCTTGCGCTTCTGGATGAAGGCCATGCCGCCTTCCATCGCATCGGCGCTGGCCCCGGCAACGCGCTGACCTTCGGCCTCGGCGAGCAGGACCTGCGACAACGTGCCGTCGAGCGCGGTCTGGATGTTGGCCTTCATGGTCGAATACGACACCGTCGGACCTTCGGAGAGGCGGGTGGCGAGCGCCATCGCCTCATCCATCAGCGCGGCATCGTCGACTGCCTTGTAGATCAGGCCCCAGTCTTCGGCCTGCTCGGCACCGATCTTTTCGCCCAGCATCATCATCCGGGTGGCGCGGGCGCGGCCGATCGCGCGGGCGAGCAGCCAGGTGCTGCCGCCGTCAGGCACCAGCCCGATGTTGACGAAGGCCTGGAGGAAATAGGCGCTCTTGGCGGCCATGACGAAATCGCCAGCCAGCGCGATCGAGCAGCCGACCCCCGCCGCCGCGCCGTTGACCGCGGTGATTACCGGCACCGGGCAGCGCAGGATCTGCGTGACCAGCGGGTTGTAGAAGTTCTGCAGCGCACGGTGGCTGCCGCCCTTGGTCTCGGCCTCGGTGCGTTCGCCGCGCGCGGCAAGGTCCGCGCCCGAACAGAACCCCTTGCCCGCCCCGGTGATCAGCACCGCGCGCGCATCGCCCAGATCGTAGAATACCCCGCCCAGTTCCTCGGCCAACTGGATCGACGCGGCGTTGAGCCGCTCGGGCCGATTGAGCGTGATCTTGAGCACATTGCCGACGCGTTCGGTCAGGATGGTTTCGTAGGACATTTCAAACTCCCTCTCGCATTTCGTCAAATAGCCACGTCATTGCGAGCGTAGCGAAGCAATCCAGAGCGTCCCGAGCGGGGTTCTGGATTGCTTCGCTGCGCTCGCAATGACGATTGATAGTTCAATGGGCACCCTTCGGCGTTTCCATGATTTCGGTGAGCACCCCCTGCATGTCGCGGGGGTGGACGAAGAAGATCAGCGTGCCGTGCGCGCCGATGCGGGGTTCGCCCAGCACGCGCTTGCCCATGGCCTCGAACTCGGCTTTGGCGGCGTGGATATCGGGCACTTCATAGCACATGTGATGCTGCCCGCCGGCCGGGTTCTTTTCGAGGAAGCTGGCGATGGAGGTGTTGCCGGGCAGCGGCTCGATCAGCTCGATCTGGGTGCCGCTCAGCGCGCCGTCCGCGCCGGGGGTATCGACGAAGCAGACCTTCACGCCCTGATCGGGCAGGTCGAACGGCTCATGGATCCTGGTCGCGCCCATCACGTCGCGGTAGAACACGATCGAGTCCGCGATGGAGGGCGTGGCGACACCGATGTGGTTGAGGCGGCCTAGTTTCATTGCGAATTACCGTTCCTTGTCAATCAACGTAGTTTTGATGTTCTCGTCTTCAAACTTCGGCCGGAGCGTCTCGTTTCGAAGGGTCTGCTTGCGGGCGGAGCGAATGCCGCGATTGGCGAGCAGCAAGAAGGCACCTAGCAAGCCGAGGACGACGATACCGAGGCCTGTTTCGACCGAATCCACCCAGGAGGGAAAGAGTTCCGGAAAGACCATGCGAGCAAAGACGTATCCGATCGCAGCTGCTGAAATCGCAAGCAACACGGCGTTTAATCGCGGTGCTTTTCTGACACTTCTGATAAAATTCTTCGAAGTCCAATCAGTTCGTGGTGCCGCGATTCTACGCATCGAATACACCACCGACGCTGAAAGAAAGAGAAAACCAACAAGGCCAATCCAGCTCATCTCACTTCCTCACAGCGGAATATTGTCATGCTTCTTCCACGGGTTCTCGAGGCTCTTCGTTCTCAGTTTCCGCAGCCCCAGCGCGATCCGCCGGCGGGTCGAGTGCGGGTGGATCACCTCGTCGATGAAGCCCTTGCTCGCCGCGACGAAGGGGTTGGCGAAGCGGTCCTCGTATTCCTTGGTGCGCTCGGCGATCTTGTCGGGATCGCCGATGTCCTGGCGGAAGATGATTTCGACCGCGCCCTTGGCGCCCATCACCGCGATCTCACCGGTCGGCCACGAATAGTTGAGATCGCCGCGCAGGTGCTTTGAGCTCATCACGCAGTAAGCCCCGCCGTAAGCCTTGCGGGTGATCACGGTGATCTTCGGCACTGTTGCCTCGGCATAGGCGAAGAGCAGCTTGGCGCCGTGCTTGATGATCCCGCCGTATTCCTGGGCGGTACCGGGCAGGAAGCCGGGCACGTCGACAAAGGTCAGGATCGGAATCTCGAAGGCGTCGCAGAAGCGCACGAAGCGCGCGGCTTTCTTGCTCGCGTTGATGTCAAGCACGCCCGCCAGGACCATCGGCTGGTTGGCGACCACGCCCACGGTGCGCCCTTCGATCCGCCCGAACCCGACGATGATGTTCGCGGCGTGGCCCGGCTGGATCTCGAAGAACTCGCCCTCGTCCAGCACCTTCCGCACGACTTCGTGCATGTCATAGGGCTGGTTGGCGTTGGCCGGGATCAGCGTATCGAGGCTGTCTTCCAGCCGGTCCCACGGATCGGTGGTGGGCCGCTCGGGCACGCCGACGCGGTTGTTGGCGGGCAGGTAATCGATCAGGTCGCGCGCGGTGAGCAGCGCCTCGATATCGTTTTCGAGCGCCAGGTCGGCGACCGAGGTCTTGGTCGAATGTGTAACCGCGCCGCCCAGCTCTTCCTGGGTGACGATCTCGTTGGTCACGGTCTTGAC
>JBJTMA010000085.1:0-9661 GCA_046063295.1 Novosphingobium sp. | reverse complement strand
GCGCAGGAAGTGCCCGAAATCTACGACGGGATCATCACGATCCAGGCCGCCGCCCGCGATCCAGGCAGCCGCGCCAAGATCGGCGTGATCAGCCGCGATAGCAGCATCGATCCGGTCGGCGCCTGCGTCGGCATGAAGGGCAGTCGCGTCCAGGCGGTCGTTCAGGAGCTGCAGGGCGAAAAGATCGACATCATTCCGTGGAGCGAAGACACCGCTACCTTCGTGGTCAACGCGCTGCAGCCGGCGACGGTCAGCCGCGTGGTGATCGACGAGGAAGAAAGCCGTATCGAAGTCGTGGTGCCCGACGACCAGCTCAGCCTGGCGATCGGTCGCCGCGGCCAGAACGTGCGCCTCGCGAGCCAGCTTACCGGTTCGCAGATCGACATCATGCCCGAGGCGGAATCGAGCGAGAAGCGCCAGAAGGAATTCGCCGAGCGTTCGAAGATGTTCGAGGAAGAACTCGATGTCGATGAAACGCTGTCGCAGTTGCTGGTCGCCGAAGGGTTCAGCGAACTCGAGGAAGTGGCCTATATCGACGTCGCCGAACTGGCGACGATCGAAGGCTTCGACGAAGAGCTGGCCGAAGAACTGCAGAGCCGCGCGCAGGAAGCGCTCGACCGCCGCGAGGAAGCGCACCGCGAACAGCGCCGTGCACTGGGCGTCGAAGATGCGCTGGCCGAACTGCCGCACCTGACCGAGGCGATGCTGGTCACGCTGGGCAAGGCCAAGATCCTCACCCTAGACGATCTGGCCGACCTTGCGACCGACGAACTGATCGCCAAGAAGCGCGCCGAACAGCGCCGCCGCGATGGCAGCGCCCCGGCGCGCCGCGAACGCGAGCAGGACAAGGGCGGGGTGCTTGGCGATTACGGCCTGACCGAAGAGCAGGGCAACGAGATCATCATGGCCGCGCGCGCGCACTGGTTCGAAGACGAAGACGTCTCCGCGCCAGCAGCAGAGGAGGCCGCTGATGCGGATTCCTCACAATGAGCCGCTAGGTTCCGACACCTCGAAGCAGCAGGCCGCCGGTAACGCACCTGAACGCCGCTGCATCCTGACCGGGGACCACGGTTCTCGCGATGACCTGCTGCGCCTCGCGATTTCGCCGGAAGGTGATGTGCTTCCCGATGCCCTGGCGCGAGCGCCCGGGCGCGGGGCATGGATCGGTGTCTCGCGTGCCGAACTTGAAAAAGCGCAGGCCAAGGGCCAACTGAAGGGGGCACTGGCGCGCGCGTTCAAGGGCGCGCCGCTTTCGATCCCGGATGATCTTGGCGAACGCGCCGAAGCGGCCTTGCGCCGCGCGTTTACCGATCGGCTTGGCCTCGAAATGAAGGGCGGGCGGCTGCTCACGGGATCGGACCGGATCGCCGAGAACGCGCGCATGGGTAAGGTCACCTGGCTGGCACATGCCGCCGACGCGGGTGAAGACGGGTCGCGCAAGCTTGACCAGGCATGGCGGGTCGGGCGTGATGAGGAAGGCTCGGGCCTGCAAGGGATCATACTTCCGCTGGACCGGGCGGCGTTGTCTGTGGCATTGGGCCGCGAGAACGTCGTCCATCTGGCGCTGATCGACCGCGAAGCCGCGGCGCGCCTCGACCTCCCGCTGCAGCGCCTGCTGCGCTTTCTGGGGCCAGGATACGAACATGGAATGGGCGCGGACCCGGTCGAATCGGCTGCTTCCGCGTCTGCGACGAATTGAGATTTGAAGGACTAGGGTAAAGATGAGCGACAGCGACAACAAACCGACTCTGGGCAGGAAGCCGCTGGGGCTCAAGCGCTCGGTCGAAGCGGGCCAGGTCCAGCAGACCTTCAGCCACGGCCGCACCAACAAGGTGGTGGTCGAGGTGAAGCAGCGCAAGCTGATCCGCAAGCCGGGTGAAGCGCCCGTCGCAGCGCCGCCTCCGCCGCCGCCTCCGCCCCCGCCGGCGCCTGTCGCCGCGGCACCCAAGCCCGCGCCCAAGCCATCGGCAGCGGCCGAAACCCCGCAGGAGCGCGTCGCCCGGCTCCAACGCGAGGCCGAGGAAGCGCGCCTGAGCGTGCTGGAAGAGCAGACCCGGCGCGAGCAGGAAGAACGCCTGCGCGTGCAGGAGGAAGAACGTCGCCGCGCCGAGGAAAACCGCAAGGCAGCCGCTGCCGCGCCACCTGCGCCGCCGGCTGCGTCGGAAGTGGAAGCACCGTCCGAGTCGGAAGCCGAGGCCAAATCCGACGAAGAAGCTCCGCGCGGCAGCACCGGTCCCGCACCGCGTCGTTTCACGCCGGTTGCCGCACCCAAGCGGCCTGAGCCCGCAAAGAAGCCTGCCCATCCGCGCGACAAGACCCCGGCAGAGCGTCGCCATGCCGGCAAGCTGACCGTCACCCGCGCGCTCAACGAGGATGAAGGCGCCCGCGCCCGTTCACTCGCCGCGCTCAAGCGTGCCCGCGAAAAGGAAAAGCGTGCGCACTTTGCCGGGCAGAGCCAGCCGCGCGAAAAGCAGGCCCGCGACGTGGTGGTGCCTGAAGCGATCACCATCCAGGAACTCGCCAATCGCATGGCCGAAAAGGGCGCCGACCTGGTCAAGGCGCTGTTCAAGATGGGCATGATGGTCACCGTCAACCAGACGATCGACCAGGATACCGCCGAGCTGCTGGTCGAGGAATTCGGCCACACTATCCAGCGCGTCAGCGAAAGCGATGTGGACATCGACCATGCCGAAGACGTCGATGCGCCCGAAACGCTGAAGGCGCGTCCGCCAGTTGTGACGATCATGGGTCACGTCGATCACGGCAAGACCAGCCTGCTCGACGCGCTGCGCGGCACCGATGTGGTCAAGGGCGAAGCCGGAGGAATTACCCAGCACATCGGCGCGTACCAGATCAAGACCAAGGCAGGTGACCTGATCACCTTCCTCGATACCCCCGGCCACGAAGCCTTCACCGAAATGCGCATGCGCGGTGCCAATGTCACCGACATCGTGGTTCTGGTGGTTGCGGGCGACGACGGGCTGATGCCGCAGACGATCGAGGCGATCAACCACACCAAGGCGGCCGGCGTGCCGATAATCGTGGCGCTGACCAAGGCCGACAAGCCCGAATTCAACGCCCAGAAGATCCGCGAACGCCTGCTCGAACACGAAGTGATCGTCGAGGCGATGTCGGGCGACGTGCAGGACGTCGAGGTTTCGGCCAAGACCGGCGCCGGGCTGGATGACCTGATCGAGAAGATCAACCTCCAGGCCGAACTGCTCGAACTCAAGGCCAACCCGGACCGTGCGGCCGAGGCGACCGTGATCGAGGCAAAGCTCGACAAGGGCAAGGGCCCTCTGGCCACGGTGCTGATCCGCCGCGGCACGCTGAACGTCGGCGACATCCTGGTCGTGGGCACCCATTCGGGCCGCGTCCGCGCGATGCTTGATGACAAGGGCCGGCAATTGAAGGCTGCGCCGCCTTCGCTTCCGGTCGAGGTTCTCGGCCTTGGCGGCGTGCCGATGGCCGGTGACACGCTGACCGTGGTCGATAGCGAGGCCCGCGCCCGCGAGGTTGCGCTCTACCGCCAGGAAAAGGCCACCGAAAAGCGCACCACCAGCGCGCCGGCCAGCCTCGAGAACATGTTCTCGGCGCTTTCGGCCAAGCAGGCGATGCTCGAATATCCGGTGGTCATCAAGGCCGACGTGCAGGGTTCGACCGAAGCGATCGTCAATGCGCTGGGCCGCCTGTCGAACGACGAGATCAAGGTCCGCGTGCTGAGCTCGGGCGTGGGTGCAATCACCGAAAGCGACGTCAACCTGGCCTTCTCGAGCGGGGCTCCGGTGATCGGCTTCAACGTGCGCCCGAACGCCAAGGCACGCGAACTGGTCGAACGCCACAAGGTGTCGATGAAGTACTACGACGTCATCTACAAGCTGACCGAGGAAGTCGCCAAGGAAATGGCGGGCATCTGGGGCCCCGAACGGATCGAGCACGTGCTTGGCCGCGCCGAGGTCAAGGAAGTGTTCCCCGCCGGCAAGCGCGACAAGGCTGCGGGTCTTCTGGTGCTCGAAGGGCTTATCAAGAAAGGCCTGTTCGCGCGTCTCACCCGCGAGGATGTCATCGTCAGCAAAACCACCATCGCCTCGCTGCGCCGCTTCAAGGACGACGTCCCCGAAGTCCGCGCGGGCCTCGAATGCGGCGTGGTCCTGCAGGATACCAACGACATCAAGCCGGGCGACATGCTCGAAGTGTTCGAAGTCGAGGAACGTGAACGGACGCTGTAATGGCGCGGCAGCAATCCACCCCCGAAACCCGCTCTGTCCGCCTTTTGAAGGTGGGCGAGCAGGTGCGCCATGTGCTGTCCGAACTGCTCGCGAGGCAGATGGTGCATGACGAGGTGCTCACCGCGCATTCGGTCAGCGTGACCGAAGTGCGGATGTCGCCCGACCTGCGCCACGCGACCGTCTTCGTGAAGCCGCTGCTGGGTGCGGATGAGGAGGCGGTGCTGAAGGCGCTGCGAACCAACACCGCGTTCCTCCAGCGCGAGGTCGCACAGCGATTGAAGCTGCGCTTCGCCGCCAAGCTCAAATTCCTGGGCGACGAAAGCTTCGACGAAGCGAGCCGGATCGACGCCTTGCTGGCCGATCCCAAGGTGCAGCGTGATCTTGCCGACGAAGGTTGATCGCGGCGCAACCGGGATCAGCCGGGCCTCGCTGGGTATAGCGGCGGCTTCTACGATCATCGAATGGTACGACTTTACGTTGTACCTTTATCTGGTCACCGTACTTTCACGCACCTTCTTTGGCAGTGCCACGACCGGCATCGCGGCAACGCTTGCCGGTTTTGCATTGGCTTACCTGATGCGGCCCCTGGGCGCTTTGGTGTTCGGGCACATCGGCGATCGCTATGGCCGGCGCACCACGATGCTGGCCTCGATGACGCTGATGACGGCGGCGATGCTGGTCACAGCGTGCCTGCCGACCCGCGACACGATCGGACCTGCGGCCGGGGCGGTGCTGATCGCCTTGCGCTGCGTGATGGCCTTTGCGGTAGGGGGCGAATACACCGGGGTGATCGCCTACCTGATCGAGAGCGCGCCGCCCGGTCGGCGCGGCCTGATCACCTCCCTGGCTGCCGCGGCGAGCGAGGTCGGAGCCTTGCTCGCTGCTGGCGTTAGCGCTGCACTCGCGCTGCTTCTGGCTCCCGCCGCTCTCGATGCCTGGGGCTGGCGTATTGCCTTTGCGCTGGGCGCTGCGATGGCAGCGATCGTGCTAGCCGCGCGCATGCACATGCAGGAAACGCCAGAGTTCGAACGCCAACGCCGTGCGGGAACAATCCCGGTCAACCCCGTGGGGCAGGTACTCAGCCGCAATACCCTGCCGGTGGTTCGCGGTTTCGCGATCTCGGCGCTGGGTTCGATCAGTTACTATGTCGGCATCACCTACGTGCCGACATTGCTCATCTCCACCGGGTCGATGCCCGAAGATCGTGCGCTGGTGCTCGCGACTCTTGCTGCTGTAGTAGTAATTGTCGTCACTCCATTCGTTGGCCTTGCTTCGGACCGGTTCGGCCGACGTCCCGTGCTGCTTGTGGTGACGCTGCTGTGCGCATTGTTGCCCGTTTCGCTGTTTGCGGCGATGGCCGGGGCCGGATTTGCCCAGGCACTCGGCGCGGCAATCGTGCTGGCCGCGCTGGGCGGGGCGTTCAGCGCAGTCGGCGCGGTTGCGACCGCCGAACTGCTGCCCGGGGAAGGGCGGCTTTCGGGCCTGGCCCTCGGCAACACTGCGGCAACCGCCCTGTTCGGGGGGCTCACGCCCTATCTTGCGCAGCGGTGGATCGAGGCCAGCGGGCTCCGTATCGTTCCGGGGATCATGATCGCCTGCGTTGCGCTGGCTCTGCTTCCGGTGCTGTGGTGGATGCCCGAAACGCGACCCGACAGCGAAGCTTAACCCGGCATCAACCGTGCGTTGATGGTTATCGTCACCATCTTGCCGACCACCATCGAATAAGCTGTCATCCCGAAATCGCGTCGGTTGATCTTGGTCTGGCCCGTGATCTGAACCGGATCGCGGCCAGTGGCCTGGGCTGGCGGAGCGTTGAACGCGATGCGCAGGGTGGCGGGGCGCGTGATGCCCCGCGCGGTGATCTCTCCATCGACATTGGCGGTGGTCGGTCCGGTCATCGTCATGCGATGGCCTGAAAAGCGCACCTGCGGATATTGCTGGACCCAGAAGAAGTCCTTGCCGCGCAGATAGGCGGTATCGGTGTTCCCGCCTCCATCGAGCGCGGTCGCATCAAGCTCGACGTCGAGGTCGATTGCATCGAGCCGCGCTGGGTTGAGGCGGATGCTCCCCCGCATTTGCGGGAACCGCGCGGTCTTGCTGCCAAAACCCATATACGAAACCCGGGCTGAGACGGCGCTATGCGCCCCGTCGAGCCAGTAATGGTGGCTTGAGGCAGGAGCAGTCGCTGCGATGGCAAGCAGCGGCATCACGGCAAGCACAATTCGCAAGTGCAACCTCTTCCTCGGTAATCGCGCGGCCTGTGCAATCGGTTGCCAATCCGTAGCTACGCTGTCAATCGCACTGGCGCTTTTCCCCCGGCTCCTTATGTGAGGGTGCGGGATGGCCAAGCTTTATTTCTACTACGCCAGCATGAATGCCGGCAAATCGACCACGCTGCTACAGGCGAACTTCAACTATCACGAACGCGGCATGACGACGATGCTGTGGACCGCCGAGCTTGACGATCGCGGCGGCGACAGGGCGATCGAAAGCCGGATCGGGCTGCACGCCGACGCGCACCGGTTCAATGGCGAAACCGACCTTTACGAACGTGTCGCCGCCGCGCACCGGGTCGAACCGCTCGCCTGCGTGCTGGTCGATGAGGCGCAGTTCCTTTCGGAGGCGCAGGTCTGGCAACTCGCGCGGCTGGCCGATCAGACTGGCATTCCGGTGCTGTGCTACGGCCTCAGGACCGATTTCCAGGGAGAGCTGTTTCCGGGGGCCAAATTGCTGCTCGGCGTGGCGGACTCGCTGATTGAGCTGAAGGCAGTGTGCCATTGCGGCCGCAAATCGAGCATGAACCTGCGGGTCGATGAAAG
Organism: Novosphingobium sp.; assembly: GCA_046063295.1. GTDB lineage: Bacteria > Pseudomonadota > Alphaproteobacteria > Sphingomonadales > Sphingomonadaceae > Novosphingobium. Next base: position 2,613 of record JBJTMA010000085.1, on the reverse strand, counting down.
CGGCGCGGCGGTCAAGCAGGGCGCGCAGACCGAGATCGGCGGCAATGACCGCTATGTCGCGCTATGCCGCAAGCACTTTGCCGAGGCGCTGGGGTGGTGGCAGTGAAGGATGATCCGCTCGGCCTTCATGCGGTGATCGAGGAAGGCGCTTTGCGTCTCGAGCCGCTCGAGGAACGCCACCGCGAGCCGCTGCGCGAGGCTTGCGCCGAGGATCTCGAGATCTGGCAGATGTACGGGATGTCCTACGATCCCGAGCATTTCGACGAGAGCTTCGATCGGCTGCTCGCCAATCCCGAACGACTGCCCTTCGCAATTCTGGTGGATGACGAGCTGGCCGGGATGACTGCTTGGATCGGTACGCACGTGGCTTGGCGCACCTCCGAGATCGGCAACACCTACCTGCGTCCGCGCCACCGCGGCGGGCAGGTCAACGGTCCATTGAAGCGCATGATGCTGACGCACGGCTTTGCCTGCGGCCTCAAGCGAATGTTCTTCTCGGTCGATACCCGCAACCAGCGCAGCCAGGCTGCTTGCAGAAAGATCGGCGCCAGCCTTGATGGGGTGCTGCGCAACCACATGATCACCTGGACCGGATACGAGCGCGACAGCGCGATCTTTTCCATCGTCGAACGCGACCGCGAAAGGCTCGGACTATGAACGATACCATGATCGAGGCCGCAGCACTGATCCTGCCGCTGATTTTCGCGATCGTGTTCCACGAGGTCGCCCACGGACTGGTCGCGCGGCAGCTTGGCGATCCAACCGCCGCGCGGCTGGGCCGGCTCAGTCTCAACCCGTTCAAGCATGTCGACCCGATCGGTACGGTTGTGCTGCCCGGTATCCTCGCGCTGGCGCATCTGCCGGTATTCGGCTGGGCCAAGCCGGTGCCGGTTGATGCGCGGCAGTTGCGCAACCCCCGCCGCGACATGATGCTGGTAGGCGCTGCCGGACCGGGATCGAACCTGGTGATGGCGGCGATTGCCGCGCTGATCCTGGGGATCGTGATGAAGCCCTACGGCGGCGAACAGGAGCCTGCCGGGGTGATGCACTTCGTGGTGCTCAACCTGTTCAACTTCATCTCGATCAACGTGTTCCTCGCGCTGTTCAACCTGCTGCCGATCCCGCCGTTCGACGGCTCGCACATTGTCGAGGGCCTGCTGCCGGAGCAGGCGGCGCGCAGCTATGCGAAGTTCCGGCAGGTTGGCATGCTGATTCCGATCCTGCTGATCGTGCTCCTGCCGCAACTGCTCCCGGGTTTCAGCGTGACCCGCTACCTGATCGCGCCCGTCGACTGGGTGATCACGTGGTACCTGAAGCTTTCTGCGGCGATCGCACAGGCCTGACATTTGACCAACGGCTGGATAATCCTCGACAAGCCGCTCGGCCTGGGCAGCACCCAAGCGGTGGCGGCGGTCAAGCGCAACCTGCGTGAGGCCGGGTTGGGCAAGGTCAAGGTCGGCCATGGCGGGACGCTCGATCCGCTGGCTACCGGGGTGCTGCCGATTGCGCTGGGCGAGGCGACCAAGCTGACCGGGCGGATGCTCGATGCCAGCAAGGTCTATGCGTTCACCGTGGCCTTTGGGGCGGAGACCGATACGCTCGATATGGAAGGGCACGTGATTGCGGAGAGCGATGTTCGGCCGGCTCGAAGGGAGGTCGAGACGGTTCTTGCGCGCTTCACCGGTCAAATCGAACAGGTTCCACCGGCTTATTCCGCGCTGAAGGTCGATGGCGAGCGGGCCTATGACCTGGCGCGGGCGGGTGCGGCAGTGGAGCTCATGGCGCGGAATGTCACGATTCACACCCTGCGCCTGATCGATGCGGACGCAGACAGCGCAACCTTGGAAGCCCACGTCTCCAAGGGCACTTACATCCGCAGCCTGGCTCGCGATATCGCGCTGGCGCTCGGGACGCGCGGGCATGTCACCATGCTGCGCCGCCTGTCTGCGGGGCCGTTCACCGCAGAAACGGCGATTTCGCTGGACAAATTGAACGAGGTCGGTAAGGGCGCGCCACTTGAGAACGTACTCTTGCCGCTGGAGGCAGGGCTGGTCGACATCCCGGCTCTTGACCTCGGTCCGGAACAGGCAAGCATGGTCCGCCAGGGCCGGGTTCTGACCGGACTGCCCCAAGACGACGGGCTGCACTGGGCAAGAGCGGGCATGAAGCCCCTCGCACTCGTGGAGCTATCGGGCGGAAACGCCACGGTCGTCCGGGGGTTCAACCTTCCCGATGTCGCGGAGTGAATGACATGTCGGTATCGACCGAAAAGAAAGCTGAAATCATTGCGGACAACGCCCGCGCCAAGGGTGACACCGGTTCGCCCGAAGTCCAGGTCGCGATCCTGACCAGCCGCATCAACACGCTGCAGGGTCACTTCAAGGACCACCACAAGGACAACCACTCGCGCCGCGGCCTGCTGACCATGGTCAACAAGCGCCGCAGCCTGCTTGACTATCTCAAGCGCAAGGATGTGGAACGCTACAACGCCCTGATCCAGAAGCTGGGTCTGCGTAAGTAAGAATTCGCGGAAGCGGCCCCCGGCGGGCCGCTTCTTGCATTCGGGGCGGCCTGCAATTCGGCAGGCCAAGCCACGGGGCCGAAGCGCCCCAC
>JBJTMA010000084.1:0-2933 GCA_046063295.1 Novosphingobium sp. | reverse complement strand
TCGAAATCCTGGGAGAGGATGGCAAGCCGGTTCCGGCGGGCGAGAGCGGGGCGGTGGCGATCCGCGAACCGCTACCCCCCGGCGCGTTCCGCACGCTGTGGAACAATCACGCCGGTTACGCGAAGAACTTTGCGACCTTTTCCGGCTGCTATGAAACCGGTGATGCCGGGCATTTCGACGCCGACGGCTTCCTGCACATCATGGGCCGCACCGACGATATCATCAATGTCGCCGGGCACCGTCTTTCGACCGGGCAGATGGAACAGATCGTCGCCCAGCAGGACGGTGTCGCCGAATGCGCGGTGATCGGCGCCGACGATGCGATCAAGGGCATGATCCCGATCGCCTTTGTGGTCGCGCGGTCCGGGTTCGAAAGCGATGACGGGATGGCCGGGCGGGTGCTGGCGGCGGTCCGCCATGAACTGGGCGCGGTTGCCGCGCTGAAGACAGCCTATGTCGTTCCCTCCCTGCCCAAGACCCGATCGGGCAAGATTCTGCGCAACCTGCTGCGCAAGATTGCCAATGGCGAGGAATACGGAATTCCGCCCACGATCGAGGACCTTGCCGTACTTCGTTTCATTGAGGAGATTGTCGGCACACCCGACTAGGCAAACCAAAACTCAATTCTCACCTGGCGCTTGAGGTGGTGTGAAGCGGCACTTCGCACAATCTACGATGGACTGGCGATGCGAATCACGAATTTGGCGCAACACTCAACTCGGAGCGAATGAATGCCATGAGCGAACGCGAATCGATGCCGTATGACGTGGTGATCGTCGGAGGCGGGCCGGCTGGCCTCGCTGCGGCGATCCGGCTCAAGCAGTTGAATGCCGAGCTTTCGGTCTGCATTCTCGAGAAGGGCAGCGAGATCGGCGCGCACATCTTGTCAGGCGCGGTGGTCGATCCCAAGGCGCTCGACGAACTGCTGCCCGACTGGCGCGAGCAGGGCTGCCCGATGGCCGAAGTGCCGGTGACCGACAACTGGCACTGGGTGTTGACCCGCGGCAAGCAATTCTCGATTCCGCATTGGCCGATGCCGCCGTTCATGTCGAACCACGGCAACTACACCGGCAGCCTCGGCAACCTGTGCCGCTGGCTGGCAGGGCAGGCCGAGGAGCTGGGGGTCGAAATCTTCCCCGGCTTCCCGGCCAGCGAGGTGCTCTACAACGATGACGGTTCGGTCAAGGGCGTGGCGACCCAGGACATGGGCGTTGCGCGCGACGGCAGCCATAAGGGCGACTACCAGCCCGGCATGGAACTCCACGCCAAGTACACCCTGTTCGCCGAAGGCGCGCGCGGTCACCTGACCAAACAGCTCAAGGCGAAATACGATCTCGAAGCCGATTGCCATCCGCAAGTCTATGGCATCGGGATCAAGGAACTGTGGGACATTCCCGAGGACCAGCACTTCCCCGGCCGGGTGATCCACACCCAGGGCTGGCCGCTCAACGAAACCGATACCTGGGGAGGCGGGTTCCTTTACCATCAGGCCAACAACCAGGTTGCGCTCGGCTTCGTGGTCGCGCTCGATTACAAGAACCCCTACGTCTATCCGTTTGAGGAATTCCAGCGCTGGAAGACCCATCCCGAGATCCGCAAGATCCTCGAAGGCGGACGCCGCGTTTCCTATGGCGCGCGCGCGATCAACGAGGGCGGCTGGCAGTCGGTGCCCAGGCTCGATTTCCCTGGCGGCGCGCTGATCGGCTGCTCTGCGGGCTTCGTCAACGTACCGCGGATCAAGGGTAGCCACACCGCGATGAAAAGCGGAATGCTCGCAGCCGATGCGATCGCTGCCGCGATTGCTGCTGGCCGGGCCAATGACACCATGCCCGAATACGATCAGGCTGTACGCGACAGCTGGATCGCTACGGAGCTCAAGCTGGTCCAGAACGCCGAGCCGATGGTAGCCAAGTGGGGCGAGGGGCTGGGCACTTTGCTCGCCGGTGCGGACATGTGGCTGCGCACCCTATTCGGTTTCGGGCTGTGGAGGGGGATGAAGCACCACCGCGATTGCGAGGCGATTCAGCGCGCGGACCTTTACCAGCCGGTCCACTATCCCAAACCCGACGGGGTGTTCAGTTTTGACCGGCTGTCGAGCGTGTTCCTGTCAAACACCAATCACGAGGAAGACCAGCCGTGCCACCTGCAACTGGCCGATCCGGCGATCCCGGTGGAGGTCAACCTCAAGCACTACGCCGGGCCGGAAAGCCGCTACTGCCCGGCAGGGGTCTATGAATTCGTCGGCGAGGAAGAAGGCGAACCGCGCCTGCAGATCAACGCCCAGAACTGCGTCCACTGCAAAACCTGCGACATCAAGGACATGACCCAGAACATCACCTGGGTCACGCCCGAGGGCGGCGGGGGGCCGAACTATCCGAATATGTAGGACGCGAAATTTGCTGTGATTGAAAGTTCTGTCCGGTTCCCTTGCCAAGATTATCAACTGCAACCCATGGCTCCGCAATTTCGGGTGAAGTTATTTGGCGTCTCAGCCCAGTCAAAGGAAGAGGTGGGTTCCATCGGGTTGGATGCCGAGTTACCGATGCGAAAGCATTGGAGTCATCCGGCCCCCAGAACTCCAAGACATTCCGCACGTAGGACGGGGTTTCACCGTTGAGCGGAATACCGCCGGCGCGCTCAACGGCGCGAGGCCCGGCATTATAGGCGGCCACCGCTAGATGGACGACCCCGAACTTGTCCAGCATCTGGCGCAAGTAACGAGCGGCTCCCCACAGGTTTGCGCGCGGATCGAACCGGTTGCCAACACCAAGCTCGCGCGCTGTTTTCGGCATCAGCTGTCCGAGCCCAGCCGCACCGGCACCGCTGACTGCGAACGGATTGTAGCGGGATTCGGTCCAGATCAGCGCATCCAGAAGGCCGGTGGGCAACCGATACTGGGCTTCTGCCGCGTAGACGTGCGGAAGATAGGCCGC
>JBJTMA010000083.1:0-36221 GCA_046063295.1 Novosphingobium sp. | reverse complement strand
CCAAGGTGATCATGGCCGAACTGACGGGCCGGGGCGCCGGTATTTCCAAGGGCAAGGGCGGGTCGATGCACATGTTCTCGACCGAGCATAAGTTCTACGGCGGCCACGGCATCGTCGGCGCACAGGTGCCGCTCGGCGCGGGCCTCGCCTTTGGCCACCAGTACCGCGAAGATGGCGGGCTGTGCCTCGCCTATTTCGGTGATGGCGCGGCCAATCAGGGCCAGGTTTATGAGGCCTTCAACATGGCCGCGCTGTGGAACCTGCCGATCGTTTTCGTGGTCGAAAACAACGGCTATGCGATGGGTACCGCAGTGACGCGCGGTTCGGCCGAAACGCACTTCTACCGCCGCGGCACCGCGTTCCGCATTCCGGGCATGCACGTCAATGGAATGGATGTGCTTGAGGTGCGCGCAGCTGCCGAACTAGCCTTTGCCCATGTCCGCGACGGCAAGGGGCCGGTGCTGATGGAACTGCAGACCTACCGTTACCGCGGGCATTCGATGTCCGATCCGGCAAAGTATCGCACTCGCGAGGAAGTTCAGGAAATGCGCGAGAAGCACGATCCGATCGATGCCGCAAAAGCCGAGCTGCTGAAGCGCGGGATAAGCGAGGACAAGCTCAAGGAGCTTGAAAAGCAGATTCGCAGCAAGGTTGGCGAAGCCGCTGATTTTGCGGAGAGTTCACCGGAGCCTGAGATACCCGAACTCTACACCGACGTTCTGGTGGAGAGCTACTGATGGGTATCGAGCTCAAGATGCCGGCGCTGTCTCCGACGATGGAGGAGGGGACCCTTGCCAAGTGGCTGGTCAAGGAAGGCGACGAAGTGAAATCGGGCGACATCCTCGCCGAGATCGAGACCGACAAGGCGACGATGGAATTCGAAGCCGTCGATGAAGGCGTGGTCGGCAAGATCCTCGTTCCGGAAGGGACGGAGAACGTCAAGGTAGGCACGGTGATCGCGGTAATCGGCGATGAGGGCGGTGCTGCTTCTGCTCCTGCTGTCGAGCAGAAGGCTGCAGAATCCGAAACTCGCGCGCCGAGCCCTGCGACTGTAGCACCTCCTGCACCCAAACCGCGCGCGGCTGACCCAGCAATCCCTGCCGGCACCAACATGGCCACCGTCACCGTGCGCGAGGCGCTGCGTGATGCCATGGCCGAGGAAATGCGCCGCGACAGCCGCGTATTCGTCATGGGCGAGGAAGTCGCGCAGTACCAGGGCGCCTACAAGGTTACCCAGGGCCTGCTCGATGAATTCGGCCCGAAGCGCGTGATCGACACCCCGATCACCGAATACGGCTTTGCCGGGATCGGCGCCGGCGCGGCGATGGGCGGGCTGCGTCCGATCGTCGAGTTCATGACCTTCAACTTCGCGATGCAGGCGATCGATCATGTGATCAACTCGGCGGCGAAGACTAATTACATGTCGGGCGGGCAAATGCGTTGCCCGGTGGTGTTCCGCGGACCTAACGGCGCGGCGTCGCGCGTCGGCGCGCAGCACAGCCAGAACTACGGCCCGTGGTACGCCAGCGTGCCGGGCCTGATCGTGATTGCGCCCTATGAAGCGGCGGACGCCAAGGGCCTCCTGAAGGCCGCGATCCGCAGCGAGGATCCGGTGGTCTTCCTCGAGAACGAGCTGGTTTACGGCCGCAGCTTCGAATTGCCCGAACTTGACGACCACGTCCTGCCGATCGGCAAGGCCCGGATCATGCGCGAAGGTAGCGACGTGACCATTGTATCCTACTCGATCGGCGTTGGACTTGCCCTTGAAGCAGCCGAAACCCTGGCAGGCGAAGGGATCGACGCCGAGGTGCTCGACCTTCGCACACTGCGCCCGCTCGACAAGGAAGCAGTGCTCGCGTCGCTGGCCAAGACCAACCGCCTGGTCATTGCCGAGGAAGGCTGGCCGACCTGCTCGATCGCGTCGGAAGTTATGGCGGTCTGCATGGAGGACGGCTTCGACCACCTCGACGCACCGGTGCTGCGCGTCTGCGACGAGGACGTGCCGCTGCCTTATGCCGCGAACCTGGAAAAGCTTGCGCTGATCGATGCCTCGCGCATCGCCGCAGCGGTGCGCAAGGTTTGCTATCGCTAGACCTAGCTGAACGTCCCGTCAGTGCTGATCGCTGCATTGCCCTTGTGCTGCGAACAGCTTTGCACCGGGTCCGGCGCACCAGGATCGCGCTGGTAGATCTGGCTGAGATCACGGTTGTCGCGCACAGTGAACGAGGCGATCGAGTTGATTTCCAGGCTGCCGAGGAACCGCGCCGAAACGAGCGGCTGATAGGTGTAGTTCACCTCGACGAAGATCACGGCATCACCCGGTTGGGCCAGCACTTTCTCGCCAGTCGGGCCCATGCCATCGGTCCCGAGGTTGTCGCCTTCCTCGCCATATTGCGGGGCGATGTTCTTGGCTCCGCGGCACCGCTGCCAATGAATGTACTGATTGTCGGTTCCGTCTTCGACCTCGAGGCTGGAGATGGTCACACGGCCGTTGTCGTAAAGGCCCATCTTGCCGGCCTGAACCTGGGCGCCGTAGATCACGTCATTGATGTCGCTCTCGTAGATACGGCGGTTCTGCAAGGTGCTGGTATCGCCGACACGGCTCGCGTTATCGGCGATGTGCTCAGCCAGCTGGCTGACCTTCATGTTGACCAGTGCATAGTTCGCCTCTTCCGCGCCCCACAGTCCAGCGGTGAGCAGGAAGGGGGCACCAAGCGCGAATTCGGTCATCGCGACGCCCGAACGATCGCGCAGCAAGGCGCGGAAGCGACTGAAAAAGCTCATGTGCAGTGTCCGGTGACTGGCGCAGCGTTTACCGATTGCTGCCCGTAAGGCTGATTGCGCAGCACCGTGGCGGCGCTGAGTGTGAAATCCTTGGATTGCCCGGGAATGAAGCCGGCAACCGGGAAGGGGCGCTGGTAGGTAACCGTTACCGTGTAAAGTACCGCGTCGCGCGCACCGCCGAATCCGGCCTGACCGCGATCGAGATCCCACGAACCGTTTCCGTTGGCGTCTTCGTAGGGCTCACCGTGATTGCAGGTGCCGTCGTTGTCGACATCGGTGTAATCCTCGGGGCGGCCGGCATCGGTGAAGCTGCTGTAGGATCGCCGATCAAAAGTCAGGGTGGCGCCCGGGGCTACCGCTTGCACGGCCTTGGTCACGATCGCATCGAGTTCGGCTTCTTTGCCGCTCGATCCTTCGAGCGATGAATTGCGCGCTGCCGTTTGGATCGCCCCTTGCAGCATTTCGGTGGTGTACATGTTGTAGGCCAGGTCGAGCAGCCCCATCAGCATGAGCATCAGCACCGGCGAGATCAGGGCGAACTCGACGATCGTCACGCCGCGTTCGTCGCGGGCCAGGTTTCGCAAGCCGTGCATCACTTGGATATCCTCAAGTCGCCAAGGTGCGCCGCGATGTTGCTGAACACGTCCTGCAGCTCGGCTGCGTTGCTGGCTTCGAAGAAGTGACCCGGGCCCGCGCATTCGGTCATCACCGGGTTAAGGGTCGTACCGAAGCCGATGACCCAGACGTTGATGTTGCGCTTCTTGACCTCGGCACAGGCAACGCCGAAGCGCTTTTCAACTGTTTCAGTGAGAGAGATCGGCGAATTGCTCTTCCAGCGCCGCTGATCGAGCGGCTCGACCCCGTAAGCGCCGTAAGCGATATCGTAGGGTTCGGTTTGACCATCGGTAAGGAAGATCAGGTTCCGGCTCGTCGTCTTACCGTCGATGTCGCCATTCTCGGCGGCGAACAGTCCGGTCGGTGAGAGCAGCCGCCCGCCCCAGATCATGCCGATGTCGTGGTAGGTCGTCCCGCCCGGGTTGACTGTAGCCAGGTACGTGTTGACCTGCGTGGAATCCATTTCCGCCAGCTTGCGCGAAGCGCTCGGGCAGGTGATCATGTTGGGGATCCAGCCCGGCTGGAAGAACCAGGGCTCCGTGGTCACGACCGGGGCTGGCGTGAACGAACCGCTGTTGTTCCCGTAGATCGAGCGCTCGTAGATTATGTTCGGATATTCGGGGCGCCATTGGGTCTTCGGATCGCCTGCAGTCGGAACAGTGTCGATATCGAGATCGAGTGCGCGTGACAGGTCCACATCGCTCCAATCGTCGATCTCGTAAGTTTCGCGTTCTTCCATGCAGCCGTTGCTTTCGTTGCGCCAGTTGCGCACGTCACGGGCGATCGGGGCATAGCGATAGCGCTGCGCCGCATTGGTGTAGGGGATCGTGATCTTGTCGAATTCCTGCGTGAAATTGCTGTAGACGGTCTTCTTGGTCACGCAGGTCGTGCCGTTCAATTCGACCCAGTAATAGGTGCCGGTCGTCACCACGCGGTAATGCTTGGTCACCTTGGTTCCCGCAGGTGGGCCAACGTAAGGCTCCGATGTGGTCGATATCAGCGTGTAGACCGAATTGGAGGTCGAGGCGGGAGGGGCAGTATCGCACGAGTAATAGGCGCTGCTCGCCTCGCTGGCTGCGGAATGGTAAGTCGCTGGATAGGGGCCCGGCATCGCACTGCTTAAGGCGCTGCCCGAAATGTTGTTCCAGTTGGTATCGTAGGTGTAGTCCTGGACAGTACCGGGTTCGGTCCCGTAGTTCTCGCGCGACTGGTAGGTCCAGGCGTTGACCACCCAGTCATCCTTGAGCAGTGCGCCTACGTTCACGTTGGTTGAATAGGGGACGAAGCCATAGCGCAGGCGCGTCCCCGGTCCCTTCGCGCCTTCGAGCTGGTCGTGAAAGTCACGCACCACCTGTTTGAGCGCGTCAATCTTGGGAACGTTGTCGCCCGGGTTGGTATCGGCCATCGATCCGGTGGTATCGAGCACGAACATGATATCGGTGTTCGCGAAGTTGAGCTTGGCTTCGCACTTCACCGGAATCGGCATCTCGGAATAGCCGAACAGGCTCATGATCGTTGTCGGCACGTCGACGTGCGCTTCGCCGGATATCGAGTAGTCCTCTTCCAGCGTCATCGAAAAGGTGCGACCGCTCGTGCCGTAGGCGCCGTCGTGGAAGTTGAGGTTGAAGAAGCGATTGCCGACCTCGGCCACGTCAGCCGGGATCACGCCGGTGGTAACCACCGCCGAACCCAGTTTCTTGCGCGCCGCCAGAACGCCGGAATCGCAGGCTTGCTGGAGCCGGCTTTGCGAAAGATAGCTGCGGCCCATGTCGATCCCGCCGCCAAGCAGCGCCAGCATCGGGAACAGCGCCGCCGCGATCAGCGCAAGCGTGTTGCCGCCGCGATCGCGCAGCAGCGCCTTGATCCAGGTTAGGGCAGTTCGTTGGCTCACAGGTAGAGAAACGTCCCGAGTTTGAGGACATAGTCATAGCGAGCCCGCGTAACCTGATGGCCAACGGGTTTGGTTAATTTATTCAGAGAGCGGCGGAAATCTTGGGCTAGGAGATCCGCATCAAGGCGGAGTAAGGACGAAGATCGGCCGGGTATAGGTCATCGGAATGTCGCCGATGCCGACGATGCCAAGGAACGTCCTGACCCGGTAAGTAACCCGGATCTGGTACTCCGCCGCGCCGGAAACGCGCTGGGTTACGGGGGTGGATACGAAGGCGGTGAAGCGGGTCCGCTCAAGACCGTAGGGCGCAGACCGCGCAACGCTTGAGGCATAGTCCTGCAACTGGATCGCCGAAAGCAGGTTGCTGCGCTGGTAATTGATCACCGCATAGCGCGCCGTATCGGCGGAAATGCTGCGCAGCGCGTTGTACTGCTGCATGCCGATGCCGACCTGCATGACCCCGAAGAACATCGTCAGGAACGCAGGGCCGATCAGCGCGAATTCAACCGCGGTCGCGGCGCGCTCGTCTTTGCCAAGGCGAGTGAGGAACTTCTGCATCATGGCACGTCCGTTTGCGAATATTGGACATAGCGCGTGACCCGGTAGGTTACCGGGCTGCCCACGCCCCATTGCGTCCACGCGGGCGTATAGGTGCTTGTCATGTAGATTTTGACAAAGTTGGCCTGAACCTGCCCGCTGCTGCAAGCGGTCGTGGTATAGGTAGAGGCCCCATTGCAACGGTACGCCGCAGTTACCGTGACGTTGCCTGAAGGCAGACCGGTCGACGTGACGAGGATATCGTGGATAGTCGTGCGTTTGGCGGCTGTATCGGGCGACGATGCGAGGGCGATCGCCGCACCTTCCGCGGCGGCGCTGTCGAGCTCGCTCTGCTTCGCCACCATGGCGCTGATCTGGTATGCGCCCAGGCTGAGCAGGACGAGCACCGGCGTGACGATCGCAGTCTCGATCACCATCGTGCCGCGATCATCGCGGATCAGCCGTCCAAGAAGCATGTTGAGGTGCATCATGCTGTCCTTACCCCACCAGCTTGACCGAAGCGGTCGTACCCGGAGTGGTCGTGGTGGTGGTCATCTGCGGTCGCACTTCCATCGAATTGGCGTTCGAAGGCTGGCAGAAGCTGCTCATGTCGGTGGTCCCGTCAAGCATCAGCTTGTCAGCCACCAGCATCATGCACGCACCCGATACGGCCGAGGTTCCGTTGAACCACAGCATGCGGTGCGGCATGTATATGATGCCGTTGAAATTGGTGGTCGAATTGCCGTTGAACTTGATCTGGTCGGTGGAGTTCTTGTCGAAGAACAACATACCGGCAAGCTTGGCGGCATCCGTGGGCGTGTATCCGTAGTCGGACATCAGCAGCGACGCGGTAATGCCTGAAAGCGCGATGTTTGTGTTGGAATTGATATTCTGGATGCGGTTGGCGTTGGTCATCACGAACAGCACGTTGCTGCCAGTAATGGTCTGGTTCTGGCTGAAGTCGATCGTCCCGTTGATGACGTAGATACCGGGCTGGAACTGCGTTTTGCAGGCGATGTTGATATCGGTGTAGGTGCCGGGCAATGGCTTGGCCGTGCCATCGTTCGCCGGGATACCAGGGGTCGATCCCGGGCTTGAGATCGTGGTCCAGGTCGTGGTCGTGGCGGTGCGCCAGATCGTGTTGCTGTTGTTGCCCGCAACCGCGATCGGGGTGCCCGCCGTTGGACCGACCTGCGTGGGACCGCTCGCTGTATAGGGGCCTGAGGTCCGGCTGACGGTTGTTGTCACGCCTGGATTGTCATCGCTGTCCGCCAGGTAGCCTGTGCCGGACGTGTAGGTAATGGGCGTAGCGCTCGCTGCGAACTTGCCCTTCTTGTAGGTGTAAGTGATCTTGGTGCGCAGCAGCTGCGTTGCGGTATAGACCGTGGGCGTGCCCGCGGTGACCGCCGGGCATGAATAGGCCCGCGTAATCCCGTTACCCGCCGGCGTGTTGAGCGTGCCGAGCGGATCTACCATGCCAACGGTGTTGGACTTCAGCTTCAGCGGATCGCCGCCAACGTTGTTGAGCAGGCTGTACTCGATGCCGCCGCCGGCAACGAGCTGGCCGAAGGTTGCGTCCGGGTTACCGTTCTCACGGATAGCGGCCGACGGGTCGGTGGACAGCGCTGCACCGCCGCAACCCACCGAACCGGTCGCATTACCGCCGATGGTGAAGGCACCGTATGCGGTGGGGTTAAGCGCGATCATGCACGCAGTCAGCGTGTTGTAAGTGGTGGTGGTGGTGACCGTGGTGCCCGCCTGCGAAGCAGTCGCTACCGCTGATACCGATACGGTTACCGAACGACCGGTGATGATGTTCGTGAACGGCAGGCGCTTGGTAGCCGACGCCGTCACCTTGACTGCGGTGCCGGTGCCGCTGGCAGTAAACGTATTCGTCGTTGCGTTCCAGTTGCCCAGCTGCGTAGTCGCGCCGCTTCCGTCGAAATCCGCGGTGTTCTGGATATTGGCGTTGTATTCCTGGGTGGCGCGCGACTGGTAGCTGGATTGGGTTGCCGTTGTGGTGCGTGCCCAGGCACCCGCCAGTGCCGCCTGGTCGACCGCGTACTGCAGATCGCGCTTCCACATGTAGTATTGCGCGGAATCGACCGCGAGGCCGGAGGTCCCGATCAAGACGGGCGTGCCAAGCGCAACCAGAAGCATGGCATTGCCGCTGCTGTTGCGCTTGAGGTCGCTGAAAACGCGCCGAATTGTGCCGAGCATGGTGCCCTCATTTGGTTCCAGAACAGCATGCCACTACGCGGTCTTGGTTCCCGTCCTCTCAAGCATCACGGTTAATGAGACGTTGACGCGTCGATTTCGAACTTCCCGTGGTTGCAAGAACGGGCGCGGCGGCTAGGCATTATCCCATGTCGTCATCGGACTTCCTGTTGACCCTGTCTGTCGAGCGGAGGCTGGCGCTGAGCTACGCCCCGTCGACATCGAGGGCGCTGTGGCTGGGACTGTTCGCGCTCGACGCCCGGCTCGAAAAGATTGTCCGCGATGCGCGCGAACCGATGCTGGCCCAGATCAAGCTGGCCTGGTGGCGAGAGGAGCTGGCGAAGCCGGCGGCGCAGCGCCGCGGCGGTGAACCGCTTCTTGAACTGCTCGCACCATGGGGAGATCGCGCCAACGGTCTCGCAGGGCTTGCCGAGAGCTTGGAGCCCCTTCTGGGCGGCGAACTGCTCGATCGGCAGGCGGCCAGCGATGCGGCAAATGGCCGCGCGGCTGCGTGCCTGGCCCTGGCAGAAATTGCCGGAGCGCCGACAGCGGGAGTGGCTGAGGCCGCACGGGGATGGGCAATGGCAGACCTTTTGCGCATGACCGCCGATCCGGCTCCGCACGATTGGCCCCGCATCACGCTTGCGCGCGAAATGCGGCCGCTCGTGGTACTTTACGGGCTTGCCCGGCGGCGTAGCGGGCAGGGGCCATTGCTTCCGGGACCACTTGCTGCACTTGCTGCGGTAAGACTTGGCTTGCTTGGCGTTTGAGCTAGACTTGCCGAATATTGGAGGCGGCAAGATGAATCGGATAATACTGGGTGCGGTTTCTGCACTGATGCTTGCGGGCGCCGGGCTGTTCTGGTGGCAGGGTCAGGCTTCGGTGAATGCCTCCGCGCCTCCGCCGCAAATGGTGGGAGAGCCCGATGCGACCGGGCTGCCGCTCGAAGAACTGCCCGATGAGGACGGTGAAGGGATGCGCGGCGCCGCACTGCCCGGGATGAGCGAGGCGAGCCGGGAGGAAAAGCGCTTCAACCGGCTCGACCGCAACCGCGATAATGCGATCACCCGGGTTGAAATGCTGCAGCCGCGCATCGCAGCGTTTCGCAAGCTGGATACCGATCACAACAACCTGCTGAGCTTCGACGAATGGTCGGTCACCACATCGAACCGTTTCAAGGCAGCGGACGGCGACGGTAATGGAAGCCTGACCCGCGGAGAATTCGCCGCGACCAAGCCGAAAGCCGCCAAAAAGGCTAAATGCGGCTGCTAGCGCAAATCAAGAAGGGCCCACCCGGATCGACCGGACGGGCCCTTCAGTGATTATAGGGGTCAGAAGTGGACGTTCAGGCCCACCCGCACGAGGTGCATGCGCAGATCCTGCGTGAAGGTTTCGGTGTAGTTGAAAGTAGGCGGGGCAAAACTGCTGCCGGAGACATAAGGCACATCGTAGGTCACGTCGCCCTGGTCGGTGTAGGCATATTCGAGCCGCAGCGACATGTTCGAGGAGAATTTTTGTTCAACCCCGCCGCCGACGATGAACCCGTTGAAGGTCTTATCGAACTGCGCGAGCTTGTGATAACCGTTGTTGCCGGTGAGCTCGGCTGCAACCGAAGCGCGGCTCCATGCCCAGCCGCCGTTGACGTAGATCAGCGTCCTGCCGGTTGCCACGCCGGCCTTGGCGCGCAGCGAAAAGATGCTCTTCGGATCGATCTGGTTGGTGGCAAGGTAGTTGAGTGTGGGGCTGAAAGTCAGCGTGCGGCTGACATCGGCCTTGCCCGGCAGGATCGAGACATCGCCTTCGATGCCGAGCACGGCGCCGCCGGTCTGCATGTTATAGCCGATCTGCCCACCGAAGTTGCCATTGTCGACCTTCTGCTTGGCCGCCCAGCCGTTGGTGACCAGATCGCGCAGCGCCTGCGATTCGGCGGTCCAGCTGTTGCTGAGCGCCACGGTTGAATCCGACTTCGCCGCGGTATAGCCGCCGCTCACGCCGATATAGGCGCCCGACCAGTCGTCATCTTCGGCGAAGGCGGGTGTGGCAAAGCTGCACGCAGCGGCTGCGAACAGGAGAAATTTTTTCATAGCATTGGCTCCCTGCATTTATTTCGATGCGGTGTCACTAGAGCCCCCGCAGCGGTGGAAATTGTAGGGATGCGACTGATTATTGAGGCTGCAATCGATATCAGCAGAGATTTTTACGAGCATCTATCCAACTGGCTAAGTCAGCCTTCGCGCGCCCGGTATAGGCTTCCTTGCGCTGCTTCTTCTTCACGGCTTCATCGACTGGGGGGAACAAGCCGAAGTTGACGTTCATCGGTTGGTAGGTCTCTGCCTCGGCATCGCCGGTTATGTGCGAAAGCAGGGCGCCAAGCGCCGTGGTCGGCGGGGGAGAAACCCAGTTCGTTCCTGAAAGCTCGTCCGTTGCCATCAGTCCGGCCAGCAGCCCGACCGCAGCACTTTCGACGTAGCCTTCGCAGCCGGTGATCTGCCCAGCGAAGCGGATGTGCGGTGCGGTTTTGAGCCGCAATTGGCGATCGAGCAGCATCGGTGAATTGAGGAAGGTGTTGCGGTGGAGCCCGCCGAGCCGGGCGAACTCGGCATTCTCGAGGCCGGGTATGGTGCGGAACAGCCGGACCTGTTCGGCGTGCTTGAGCTTGGTCTGGAACCCAACCATGTTCCACAGCGTACCCAGCTTGTTGTCCTGACGAAGCTGAACCACGGCATAGGGCCAGCGCCCGTTCGGGTGCTCTTCGGTCGCCCAATGCGGGTTGTCGAGGCCAACCGGTTTCATCGGTCCAAAGCGCAGGGTCTCCACCCCGCGTGCGGCCATGACCTCAATCGGCATGCAGCCCTCAAAGTAGGGGGTGTTCTCTTCCCACTCACGGAATTCGGTTTTCTCGCCATCGAGCAGGGCCTGGTGAAATGCGAGGTACTGCTCGCGCGTCATAGGGCAGTTGATGTAATCCTTCCCCCCCTTGTCCCACCGCGCGGCCATCCAGCACACGTCCATGTCGATCGTATCTCGGTGAACGATCGGAGCGATGGCGTCGAAGAAGGCAAGGCTTTCGGCTCCGGTTGCCTTGGCGATGCTTTCTGCAAGCCCTCCAGCGGTAAGCGGACCGGTGGCGACGATAGTCATACCCCTATCGGGCAGGGCGGCGACCTCTTCGCGAACGACGGTAAGCGTAGGTTGCTCTGCAAGCGCGGCCTCAACTGCGGCTGAGAAGACATCGCGGTCGACCGCCAGTGCAGACCCGGCCGGAACCTGTGCCTTTGCCGCCACTGACATCACGAGCGAATCGAGTGCGCGCATCTCATGGTGCAGCAAGCCGACCGCGTTCTTGTCGCTGTCATCAGAACGGAAGCTGTTCGAGCAGACCAGTTCGGCCAGGCCTTCACCCTGATGCGCGGGGGTGGTTGCGCCACCGCCGCGCTGTTCCGACAGGCGCACGCGGACCCCGCGGCGCGCCAGTTGCCATGCAGCCTCAGATCCGGCGAGTCCGCCGCCGATGATGTGTACATCATAGTCCATCGCTGCCGCCTAGCCTTGCGGCGTTGAGATTCCAACGCCAAGCATGCGGGAGGGGAGAGTTGACCAATGCCGAAACGCGCGCTGATCGAACAAAGACCATGGCTGCTTGCAAGCCTGGTCGCCGGAATCAGCTTCTATTTCGTCAAGGATTCGCACTTGCCGGGGCTCTACCAGATGGCCTGGAAGGGGGCGGGCGTTGCACTGCTTGCGATATGGGCCCTCGTCCGCCATCCAAGCCGCGATGCGCGACAGATCGGCGTGGTCATGGCCTTCGGTGCGCTGGGCGATGTGCTGATCGAACTGGACATGATCGCGGGCGCGCTGGCCTTCCTTGCCGGGCACCTGGTGGCGATCCATCTGTACCTGCGGCACCACCGCAGCGCTCTCAGCTTCAGCCAGAAACTCGCCGGATGGGCGCTGTTCCTGCTCACGCCTGTTACGGCATACCTGCTCCCGTCAGACAGGTCAGCGGCGCCGGGCGTTGCGCTTTATGCGCTGGGTCTTGGCACCATGGCTGCGGCGGCGTGGTCGAGCAGCTTCTCACGTTACCGCGTCGGGATCGGTGCGGTGATGTTCGTGGCGTCGGACCTGCTAATCTTTGCGCGGATCGGGCCGCTTTCGGAGAGTGTCCTGCCGGGCCTGCTCATCTGGCCGCTCTATTATTTCGGCCAGTTCCTGATCTGCACCGGGGTAGTCGGAACTGCGCTGGATCGCAGCAAGCAGGGTCTTGCCAGCCAGGGCTGATTTTGCAATCAAGACGGCAGGACGCGCGGATGGAATGGGGCATTTTCCATGCGTTTGCTGCTACGCGCGTCACTTGCGTTTCTCGCTGCATTGCTACTGTTGCCGGCGCCGGGAGTTGCCGGCGACAAGCCTCCAAGCCCATACGACGACAGCCGACTGGGCACCGTCGTCGATGGGCGACAGAACTATCCGTTCACCCTGCGCGGAGTGACGATCAAGTGGGACGTATCGTGCAACAAGGGTAACGGCCCAGATTGCCTGAAACTGGCGCAAGCGTTCGAAGGGGGGTTCGGGGCTATCGATCCGGACAAGCGGGCGGCGGTGGGATACTACATGCTCGCCTGCAAGCGCGGTATCGGCCAGGGCTGCGCGAAGGCGGCGCAATGGCTGCGCGAAGGTACCCCCGGCTATACCAATCCGGGATTGGCGGATCAGCAGGCGGAGCATGGTTGCAACACTCTCAAGGACCAGTCGTCCTGCGCTTTTCTGGCCGAGAGGCTGGCAGCGCGCGATGAGGCGGGCAATGCGCAGGCCAGCGCTCTAGCCGACAATGCTTGCGGTGTCGGGAACGATGACGGCTGCCGCGTCAAAGCCAATACCCTGTATTCGAGGGGCGATGCCGCATCCTATGCTGAAGCGGTCAAACTGTTCGAACCGGCTTGCCGCGCCAACAAGGCTTGGGGCTGCCTCGGTTTGCAGGATGCTTATCGCTTTGGGCGAGGCGTCCCGCGCGACAAAGCCAAAGCCGATGCCCTTGCCCAGACCGGCTGTCTTCAAGGTGTGGGCGTGAAGGTGCGTCTGTGCACGCTCTATGGCAGCACACTCACGCATTCTTCCACCAAGGCCGAGATCAACCGGGGCGAGAAGTTTCTCGATGCGGGCTGCCTCGCAGGAGACGGGGTCGCCTGCTACCTGATCGGCGACTTTGGTCTTGACCCGCGCGCCGGCGCGACAACGACCAAGGGTGAGGCTTATTACTACCTGCGCCGTGGCTGCGATCTCGGCACCGCGCGGTCATGCCATCTGCTGGGCAACGTCTATTCGGGCGGACTTGGTCTGGAAGCGGACCCGGTGGTCGAATACGCGCTTCAGGCCAAGGCATGCCGCATGAAGGATCAGGATGCCTGCGGACAAGCCGAGCGGCTGTTGGCCGTCGATCCCGGGATCAGGGGCCGGATACCGGCGATCGACCCCTCTGCCACCGTCCCCGAACAGCTGGCCGCGGCAAAGGGCGCTGCCGAACGGGGGCAGGGCATGCTCGCGGCGGTTACTGTGATGCGGCTTGTTCGCGAACAGAACGAGGACGCCGAATGGCTGATGGGCGGCTGGATGTATTACGGCCTTCCCGGGGTGTTCGGCACAGAGCGCCGCGCCGACGGCCTTATACTGTTCGAGAACGCCGCGCGCGTTGGGCATGTCGACGCGGCCGTGTTCATGGGCATGGCCTATTGGTACGGTGACGGCGTATCCGAAGATCGCGCGAAGGGCGAAGACTACATGGCGATTGCCGCGACACGCGGCAGCCCGATGGCGGCTGCCATCTTGCGTTCGATGCAGGCCGAACCGATCCGCCAGGAAAACGCGCGCCGCCAGCAGGAATGGGCGGAATGGCAAGCGGCGCGCCAGGCGGACTGGTCGCGGAGCTGGGCGAGCTACACCCCAACCTGGTCCGTGCCATCGCCGTCGTCTGCGCCAAGCTGGTCGGGACCGAGCTTCGATCAGATTCAGGCAAACGCACAGTTCAACCAGATGATCGATTCCTATTCGTACGGGCGTTCATGCCCCGCTTCCAATCGGTACTGTTGAGGGGGAAAAATGCGGAAAGCTGCAACCTGCATCGTCGCCGCGATAGCGGCTGCGCCGGCCGCACAGGCCGATACAATGAGCTTCACGATCACCGTGGGAACCAAGGAAAAGAACGGCGTCTGTTACGTCTATCTACCTCAGAACCCCGCGGACCTTGAAGGCCCCGAACTGGAGATCAGCGTCAAGGCAAGCAACGGCAATGTCAACGTGGGCATGTCGAAGCTGCCGTCGGACCTCGTCTCGCCGCGGATCGACCGCGAGCATGTGCCGCTGACCCTGACCTTG
This sequence comes from Novosphingobium sp., assembly GCA_046063295.1. Lineage (GTDB taxonomy): Bacteria > Pseudomonadota > Alphaproteobacteria > Sphingomonadales > Sphingomonadaceae > Novosphingobium. The sequence continues at coordinate 21,808 of JBJTMA010000083.1, read as the reverse complement.
GGCAACGGCAAGAAGATTGTCACTGACGAGGGCTATTACTACGGCGGCTTCTATTACAAGCACATCGGCTACTGGAAGGATTCTGCCAAGGGCGCTTTGCTGCTCTCGTACCTCAATGGAGGGACCACGTTGAAGGTCGAGTTTGACGGCTTGCATTATGGCCCGATCCCAATCCAGCAGTCAGGCCCGCAGATCAAGAACTACGCGTATACCTGGCTCAAGGGATGCATGGAGCGCAACGCCAGCCCGGTGAAGTTCTAGGCGCCGTCCCAGGCAGCAATCGTGGTGCGATGCAGCTCTCGCCGGTAGCCTTCGTAGCCGCCGGTGGCTTTGTGCAGGACAGAACGGTTGTCCCACATTACCAGCATGCCTGGCTCCCACCTCTGGGCGAAGACGAAGCGTTCGTCACCTTGCCACGCCTGCAATTCCATCAGCAGCGGAATCGCTTCGCTGTCTTCCATGCCCTCGATCCCGACGATGTAGCCCAAGGTCGAGAAAAAACCGCGGCGGCCGGTTTCGGGGTGCATCGGCACCAGCGGATGAGTCTGCGTGGCAAGGGCCGCCTCGCTGGGGCGGATGTCCATGCTGCGCCCCTTGTCGCCTTTGCCGTAGGAGCCGTCGGGCGCATAAGGGAGGCGCGCCGAGTGAATGGCGATCAGTTCGGCATAGCGAGCCTGCTGTTCGGGGCTAAGCGCCTCCCACGCCGCGTGCTGGTTGGTGAAGTGCGTGTCCCCGCCCATCGGCGGAATATCCACTGCCAGCAGGCAGGTCCCTGCGGGCGGGCGCACCTGGAAACTCCAGTCCGAGTGCCAGTTTTCGGCAAACAAAGGCGTCTGTTCGTCAGCCTCGCGCCGGATCGCCGCGATATGTTCGCGGCCCGCAATGGGCGCGAAGAACGGATCGTCGCCAAACCCGCCGAAGTACAGCGTGAAACGCTCCAGGTCGTCGTCGTTCATGTCCTGCTCGGGAAAGGCGAGAACATGATGCTGGAGCCAGGCCTTGCGCACCTCGGCCACTGTACCGCCATCAAGAGGCTTTGACAGGTCGAGCCCGGTGACCCGCGCACCGCATGGTCCGCCTGTAGGCTCGACCCGGAACGTCATTCCTCGCTCGATTCCGCCGCAGGAGCTTCGCTTTCACCTTCGCCTTCGCTTCCATCGTCACCCGTGTCAGCAAGCCGAACCGCGCTGACCACATGTTCGTCGTCGGCGACGTTGAACAGGCGCACCCCCGCGCTGCCGCGGCCGATCACCCGCAGGCTTTCAAGCGGCAGGCGGATCAGCTTGGCCTGGTCGGTCACCAGTACCAGTTGATCGGCCTTGGTTGCAGCGAAGCTCGATACCACCGGGCCGTTGCGGCCGATGTTGTCGATGTTGGTGATCCCCTGGCCGCCACGACCGGTGCGGCGGTACTCGTAGGCCGAGGACAGCTTGCCATAACCGTTCGCGCAAACGGTCAGGATGAACTGTTCGCGCTCCGCCAGTTCGGCCATTCGTTCGGCGGAGAGGTCGGGCTCGCCGTCCTTTTCGCCTTTCCAGGGAGCGAACTTGACGTATTGCTCGCGCTCTTCAGAGCTGGTGCCGACCCGGTGGAGGATAGACAGGCTGATCACCTCGTCCCCCTCGGCAAGCTTCATCGCGCGCACCCCAGTCGAGTTGCGGCTCTGGAATTCGCGGATATCGTCCGCGGCGAAGCGGATCGCCTTGCCGCTGGCGCTGGCAAGCAGCACGTCGTCATCGGCGGTGAGCAGCTCGACCCCGATCAGCCGATCGTCGGCATCGTCGCCTTCGAACTTCATCGCGATCTTGCCGTTGGATGGCACGTTGGCGAAGGCATCCATCGAGTTGCGACGCGCGTAACCCTTGGCGGTGGCGAAGACCACGCTCAGACCACCCCATTCGGCCTCGTCCTCTGGCAGCGGCAACACGGTCTGGATCGTCTCGCCCTGATCAAGCGCGGGCAGCAGGTTGACGATCGGGCGGCCGCGAGTTGCTGGCCCGCCTTCTGGGAGCTTCCACACCTTGAGCCGGTAGACCTTGCCTGCAGTGGAGAAGAACAGCACCGGATTGTGAGTGCTGGTGACGAACATCGTCGTCACCGCATCCTCGTCCTTGGTCGCCATGCCGGCCCGGCCCTTGCCGCCGCGCGCCTGGGCGCGGAACGTCGAAAGCGGGGTGCGCTTGATGTAACCGTCCATTGTCACGGTCACGACCATATCGTCGCGTTCGATCAGGTCTTCGTCTTCAAGCCCATCCCAGGCCGGGGCGATCTCGGACACGCGCGGCGTGGCGAACTGGTCCTTGATGGCGCGGAGCTCGTCCTGCATCACGCCGTAGAGCTTCACCCGGTCACCGAGGATCGCGAGATATTCGGCGATCGCCACAGAAAGCTCCTTGAGCTCCTCGCCGATCTCGTCGCGCCACAGCGCAGTCAGGCGGTGGAGCCGCAGGTCGAGGATCGCGCGGACCTGCACTTCGGACAGGCGATAGGTGCCGCCCGCCTGCTCGGCATCGGGTTCGATCGCTTCGACCAGCTTGATGTACTGCGCGATCTCGCCGATCGGCCATTCCCTGGCCAGCAAGGCTTCGCGCGCGGCCGCGGGATTGGGCGCGCCGCGGATGATCCGCACCACCTCGTCAAGGTTGGTAACGGCGATCACCAGCCCGAGCAGCACATGAGCCCGGTCGCGCGCCTTGTTGAGCTCGAACTTGGTCCGGCGGGTGATCACTTCCTCACGGAAGGTAATGAACGCGCTGACGAAATCGCGCAGCGTCAGGATTTCGGGCCGGCCGCCGCGGATCGCCAGCATGTTAGCCGGGAAGCTCGACTGAGCCGGTGTGTGCCGCCACAGCTGGTTGAGTACCACTTCGGGGGTCGCATCGCGCTTGAGGTCGATCACCACGCGCACACCGAGCCGGCTCGATTCGTCGCGGATATCCGAGACGCCCTCGATCCGCTTGTCCTTGGCGGCTTCGGCGATCTTTTCCACCAGGCCCGACTTGCCGACCTGAAACGGGATCGACGTAAGCACGATCGAACGCCGGTCACCGCGGCCTTCCTCGATCTCGTGACGGCAGCGCTGGAGGATCGAGCCGCGTCCGGTGAGATACGCCGCGCGCGATCCAGCCTGGCCGAGGATGAGCGGAGCAGTCGGAAAATCGGGTCCCGGTATATGTTCGATCAGCTGTTCGGAGGTGATCTCGGGATTGTCGATATAGGCAAGGCACCCGTCGATCACTTCGCCCAGGTTGTGCGGCGGGATGTTGGTCGCCATGCCGACCGCGATACCGCCGGCGCCGTTGACCAGCAGATTGGGGAACCTTGCGGGCAGAACCGAAGGCTCCTGCCGCGAACCATCGTAGTTGTCGACGAAATCGACCGTATCCTTGTCAAGATCGTCGAGCAGCGAATTGGAAACCTTCGCAAGCCTCGCCTCGGTATAGCGCATCGAGGCCGGATCGTCCGGATCCATCGACCCGAAATTGCCCTGGCCGTCGACCAAGGGCACCCGCATCGACCAGTCCTGCGCCATGCGGACGAGGGCGAAATAGATCGCGCTGTCGCCGTGCGGGTGGTAATTGCCCATCACGTCGCCGACGATTTTCGCGCTCTTCCGGTAGGGCCGTCCGGCGACCATGCCGCCTTCCTGCGCTGCGAAAAGGATGCGGCGGTGGACCGGCTTGAGACCGTCGCGCACATCAGGCAGCGCGCGGCTGACGATCACGCTCATCGCGTAATCGAGATAGCTGGTCTTCATCTCCTCGACGATGTCGACACGGGTGTAGTCGCCGCCGGGCAGGGGAGTGGATTCGGTAATTTCGGTGTCGTCGCTCACGCGCTCTGGTTCACTTTATCGCTGTTGGAAGTCGGCTCTGGAATGCCCTAGGCCAAGGGCGTCCGATTGGCCAATCAATGTAGGCGTGAAGCGCCGGTTTTCCACACCTGAACAGCCAAAATGAACGCTTGGGCGTCGCATCATTCAATCGCAGTTCACGCGCTTGCCACTAGCGCGCTCGACTGTTGCCAAGTGGGCGCGCTCGCGCCTATGGCGAAGTTGAGGTTGATGGCTGGTGAGAGGCAATTCTCGGACCTCTTTCCTAGCCTGCGAAGGAGATGAATTCGATGATGCGGACCAAGTTTTTTGCTCGCACCGCGCTCGGCCTGGCGCTCGCGATGGGTGTCGCCGCCGGGACCGCCAGTCCGGTGATGGCCAAGGACAAGGATAAGCCTGCTGAGGCGCCCAAGCTGTCGCCTTCTAAGGCATTCATTCCCGTGTATCAGGCTGCCAAGACCGCGCTTGACGCCGGCGCCAAGCGTCCTGACGTCATGGCCGCCCAGCAGGCTGCTACGGCTGCTGCGGCCGCGGTAAAGAGCGCGCAGGGCAAGTCGGCCAAGGCCGCCGCTCAGGCGAAGTACGACGCCGCCGCCGCCGCACTGCCGCCGCTGCTCACCGCCGAAATGGCCTCGGTGGACAAGGCTGCGCCGCTCGCCACCAACGGTGACGACAAGTACCTGCTCGGCCAGCTCCAGTTGAGCTACGGCAAGCTTGCGCTCGACAATACGCGGCAGCGCACTGGTATCCAGCTCCAGCTCGATTCGGGCCGGATCGACGCCGCCAGCAAGCCTACATACCTGATGGTGATGGGCAACCTTGCCATGGAGCAGAAGGATTACGCAGCTGCGCGCGCGGCCTACCAGGCCGCCAGCGCTGCCGGTTCCGCACCGGGTGATGCGCTGATCAGCCTTGCCGATGCCTATATCAAGGACAACCAGGTTCCCGCCGGCCTAAAGGTCCTTCAGGATGCAGTGGTCAAGACCGGCGCAACCGCCCCAGAAGGCTGGATGAAGTACGGAATCGCGACTTCGTACCGCGCAAAGCTGCCCGGCGAAGCGTCGATGTTCGCCAACGAACTCGTGCGTATGTATCCGACCAAGGACAACTGGGCCCTCGCGGTTGCGGTCGTGCGCGATCTGAACGGCTTCCAGGGGCATGACCAGATCGCGCTTCTGCGTCTCATGCAGCGCACCAACAGCTTCACCGAAGAGCGTGATTACGTCGAGTATATCCAGGCGCTCAGCAAGCGCGGCCTGCCGGGTGAAGCGCTCAAGATCATCGATCAGGGCGTGGGCGCCGGGCTCCTCAAGGCCGGTGACCAGTTCGTCGTCGATGCGCGCAAGGAAGCGACAACCCGTGTTGCGAACGACAAGGCCTCGTTGCCCGCGCAGGACCGTGAAGCGCACGCCGCCAATGCTACGGCGGCGACGGTAACCGCCGCTGCGGACACCTTCCTCAGCTACGACCAGCCCGCCAAGGCCGAAGAGCTGTACAAGATCGCGCTGACCAAGCCGGGCGTTGAAACCGCCCGCGTGAACCTGCAGCTCGGCATTGCGCAGTCGGACCAGAGCAAGTGGGCCGATGCACAGGCCAGCTTTGGCAAGGTTACCGACAGCCGCGCTCCGATCGCGCAGCTGTGGGCCGCCTACGCAATGGCGAAAGCTGCCGGCAAGTAAGCCGACGCGTCAGAAAGCAAGGGAAGGGCGGTAGGCAACTGCCGCCCTTTTCGTTTGCGCTTCAAATTGGATCGAAGGTGCCGGCGGCTTCATCCAGCACATGCAGCAGACCGTCCGAAATTGCGAAGAAAGCTCCGGTCAGCTTGAGTTCGCCCTTCTGTTCCTTCTCCCGAACACAGGGGAAAGTTCGCAAATTGGCGAGGCTGACCCGCACTCCGGCCTTTTCCATCGCGCGTTCGGCCGCAGTTCCTTCACGGCCGTGCTGGTGAATAACCTCGTCACGGGCATCATCGAGCATCGAAATCCAGTCGGCAATGAAGCCGCCTTCACCGGGCTTCGTGCCCGCAAAGTCCTGGGAGAGGGCAGCCTTGCAACCACCGCACATGCCATGGCCCATGACGACCACTTCCTTGACCTGCAGAATCTGCACGGCAAACTCAAGTGCCGCGGAAACCCCGTGATGACCCGGAGACGTCTCGAACGGCGGCACCATCGCGGCAACATTGCGCACCACGAAGACCTCGCCCGGGTCGACATCGAAGATCTGCGAAGGATCAACCCGGCTGTCGGAACATGCAATAATCATCACATCGGGCTCTTGCCCTTCGCGCAGCGCAGCCCAGCGTTCGCGGTTGGAGGACCAGCCATTGTCGCGGAAACGGCGATAGCCTTCGATCAAACGGTTCATACCGCTGAGAGAATCGGTGCTCATGAGGCGGCTTTTGGTCTTGCAAATTGCCACTGGCAAGCCCCGCGCCAAGCGCCTATCTGGGCGCCATGAACGACCTTGCTTCTGCCCCGCGCCCCGAACGCCAGCGCAAGCCCGACTGGATCCGGGTCAAGGCCCCGACCAGCAAGGGTTACGGCGAAACCCGCCAACTGATGCGCGATCTGAAGCTCAACACCGTATGCGAGGAAGCGGCCTGCCCCAACATCGGGGAATGCTGGACGAAGAAGCACGCCACCGTGATGATCCTGGGCGATGTGTGCACGCGCGCCTGCGCCTTCTGCAACGTCAAAACCGGCATGCCGCGGATGGTCGATCCGCTCGAGCCGGAAAACGTCGCTGTCGCGGCGGCAAAGCTTGGGCTCGAACACATCGTCATCACCTCGGTCGACCGCGATGACCTGCCCGATGGCGGGGCGGGGCAGTTCGTCAAGGTCATTGAGGCCCTTCGCCGCAATACCCCTGCCACGACGATCGAAATCCTGACCCCCGATTTTCGCGGCAAGATGCGCAGCGCGGTGGAAGCGATCGTCGCCGCCGGGCCCGACGTCTATAACCACAACCTCGAGACGGTACCGCGGCTCTACCCTACGATCCGGCCCGGTGCCCGCTATTACGCTTCGCTGCGGCTGCTGGAAGAAGTGAAGACCCACGATCCGCTGATCTTCACCAAGTCCGGGGTCATGCTGGGCTTGGGAGAAGAGCGGCTCGAGGTGCACCAGGTCATGGATGACATGCGCAGTGCGGGGATCGATTTCCTGACCATGGGCCAGTATCTCCAGCCGACGCCAAAGCACGCCAAGGTTATTGAATTCGTGCCGCCCAAAGCTTTCGAGGCTTATGGCTCGATCGCTCGGGCCAAGGGCTTCCTGCAGGTTGCCGCCAGCCCGCTGACCCGTTCAAGCTATCACGCGGGCGATGATTTCCGCCAGATGCGCGCGGCGCGTGAAGCCCAATTCGCCAAGGCTGGCAATCGCGCCTGATGCCCGGAATACGCGAGACACGGCAGCTTCCTTATTCGGCCGAACAGATGTTCGACCTGGTGGCCGATGTTGGCCGCTATGCGGAATTCCTGCCTTGGGTTGTCGGCACCCGGGTGCGCTCGGACAGCGAAACCGAAATGATCGCAGACCTGCTGGTCGGGTTCAACGCCTTGCGCGAAAAGTTCTCCTCGCGCGTGATCAAGACCCGACCCAGCGAGATCAAGGTCCATTACCTTGACGGGCCGATGCGCGATCTTGATAACGTGTGGAAATTTCGTCCTACACCAGATGGTTGCGAGATTGATTTCACAGTCAGCTTCACCTTTCGCAACGCGGTGTTCGAAGCACTGGCCGGGCAATATTTCGACCGGGCATTCCGCAAGATGGTTTCAGCGTTCGAGACGAGGGCGCAGCAGCTTTACGGTAGCAACAGTTCGAGCGCGACCAGCGCCGCCTGATGCCGAACTTCGGCGCGGCTGGCCGCGTCGAAATGCCGTTCTTCCGCCAGCACTTCGTCGGTCCCGCGCTGTGAGCGTGCGAACACGACTGTGCCGACAGGTTTTTGGTCGGTTCCACCGCCAGGTCCTGCGATCCCGCTGATCGACACCGCGACCTGTGCGCGGCTGTGCCTGAGCGCACCCTGTGCCATCGCCCAGGCGCAAGCAATCGAGACCGCCCCGAACGCGTCGATGATATCCGCCGGCACCCCCAACGCCTCGGTCTTGGCTTCGTTCGAATAGGTTACGAAGCCCCGGTCGAGCACGTCGGAAGAGCCGGCAATTTCCGTTATCGCAGCAGCCACAAGCCCGCCAGTGCAGCTTTCGGCAAGCGCGATACTGCGCCCTGCCGCCCGATTTTCCGCCACAACGCGCGCGGCAAGATCAACGATATCGGCAGGCAGCAGGCTTTCCATCGCGTTCAGCTGGCGCAGACCGGGATCGACTTGTCGTCGCGCGCCGCGATCGAGAATACCTCGGTGATGAAATCCACATAATTGGCTGCGGGCAGCGGCTGCAGCGTGGCGAACACGCGCTCGATGTCAGGGCAATATTCCGGCTTGATGTCTGACACGATCTTTTGCGTGACAAAGCCTTCAAGCAGCGGCTTCAGGGTTTCCTCGGGCATGGCAAGGAACATTTCCACACCTGCCTTGTCTTCGGCGCCCGAGAATTTGGTGAACGCTTGCCGGGCCATTGGAAATGCCGCCGATTGACCCGCCTTGAGCTCGTTCACCACGACCGTTCCGCGGGCTAGCATCGCGGCGCCGGCGGGCAGAGCCGGGCGGCACTTGTCGATCACCGCGGTCATCGTGGACGGGAGCATGTAAGCCACCATCCCGCGCAGTTCGGGCCGTGTCATGCAGGGCTTGCCCGGAGCGGTTGCGGCCTGGGCCTGGGCGGCGGTCAAAACGGCTAGGGTGGCGGCTAGGCCGGCAGCGGTGCGAAACAATGCAATTCTCCCGTGACGAATCTGTTGGACGAAATGTGCCGACATCGCAGCGGCAATGCTAGTGGGTAGCTTCAGGCTGCGACCATTGTGGCCACCGCCTGTGCCGCAATTCCTTCGCCGCGCCCGGTGAAGCCCAAGCCTTCGGTGGTGGTCGCCTTGACGCTGACCTGGCGCGGATCGATGCCAAGGATATCGGCGAGCCGCGCGCGCATGGCTTCGCGGTGCGGCCCGATTTTAGGGCTTTCGCAGATGATGGTAACGTCGACGTTCCCCACTGCGTAGCCCAGCAAGCCAGCGCGGCGGCGCACATGGGCCAGGAAGCGGTCGGAGCTTGCACCTTTCCATTGCGGATCGCTGGGCGGAAAATGCAACCCGATGTCGCCATCGCCCATCGCTCCAAGCATCGCATCAACCAAGGCATGGATCGCCACGTCGGCGTCCGAATGTCCGGCGAGGCCATGGCTGTGTTCGATCTTCACCCCGCATAGCCACAGCTGTTCACCCGCGACCAGGCGATGGACGTCGAAACCGGTCCCTATCGCCACGCGCGCCGCAGGGGCAGCGAAATCGCCTGGTGTCGTAAGCTTGCGCAGCGCTTCGTCTCCATCGACCATGGCAATCTCCAGTCCGGCGGCACGGGCCACCTGCGCGTCGTCCCCGGCATCGGTCTCGCCGTGCCAGGCGCGGTGAGCGGCAAGAATTTCGTCAAACCGGAACAATTGCGGCGTCTGTACCCGGCGCAATTGTTCGCGCGGGGCAGGGGCCCCCATGCGGCTGAGACCCGATGCGCCCGTTTCCGCATGGGCGAGCGAATCGATTACCGGCAGAACCGGTATCGCACCGGGATATTCAATCAGTGCGTCGAGGAGCCGCGAATAGACCTCGACCGGAATATCGGGACGGGCCGCGTCGTGGATGAGGACCCGATGCGCCTCGCGGCCGTCGAGCGATTCCAGGGCATTGCGGACAGATTCCTGGCGGGTTGCTCCTCCAATCACGAATTCCACATTGTCAATTCCCGCAAGGGCAGCTGCGGCCAGCCCGTCTGATCGCTCGGGAATGACGACGACGATTGGCGCGAAGTTCAGCTCGGCCAGTCTTTCCACCGCATGCCGTAAAAGCGGCTTTCCCCGCCATTCGGCGAACTGCTTGGGAACCTTCTGGCCAGACCGCAGCCCCTTTCCGGCGGCGACGACCACGGCAGCTCCGGCTGGATAAAGAACCTGGGACATCGTCGAGCGCGGTATCGGCTTGCGGCATCACAGGCAATTCCCTATGTGCTGCCCAAATTTTAGGCACATTTGACGATGAACCCGCTTCCCATCCCGCCTGCACTCGCGCCGATAAACATCGGCAAGGTGCGGATCGACTGCCCAGTCATCCTCGCGCCCATGACGGGCGTGACCGATCTGCCGTTCCGGCGCCTCGTGCGGCGATTTGGCTCCGGCCTCAACGTGACCGAGATGATTGCCAGCCCTGCCGCAATCCGCGAGACTCGCCAGTCGCTGCAAAAGGCGCAGTGGGATGCAATCGAGGAACCGGTATCGATGCAGCTAGTCGGCTGCGAACCTGCACAAATGGCCGAAGCCGCAAGGCTGCAACAGGATCGCGGCGCGGCGATTATCGACATCAACATGGGCTGCCCGGTCAAGAAGGTCGTCAACGGCGATGCCGGTTCTGCGCTGATGCGCGACCTGCCGCTTGCAACCGCGTTGATCAAGGCGACGGTCGAAGCGGTCGATGTGCCGGTAACGGAGAAGATGCGCATGGGCTGGTGTCATGACAGCCTCAACGCGCCCGAACTCGCCCGTATCGCCGAAGACCTTGGGGCGAAGATGGTGACCGTGCATGGTCGCACCCGCAACCAGATGTACCGCGGCGACGCGGACTGGGCCTTCGTCCGCTCGGTGAAAGAGGCGGTGAAGATCCCGGTCATCGTGAATGGCGACATCTGCTCAATCGAAGACAGTGCCAAGGCCCTTGAGCAGTCCGGGGCAGACGGGCTCATGATCGGTCGCGGCGCCTATGGTCGCCCGTGGTTCCTGGCCCAGGTGATGCACTGGCTGCGCACGGGGAACGCGCTGGCGGACCCCGATATCGATACCTTGTTCGCAGTGGTGCTCGAACATTACGAGGCGATGCTGGCGCATTACGGAATCCAGACCGGGGTCAACATGGCGCGCAAGCATCTCGCTTGGTACACCAAGGGGCTTTCGGGCTCGGCGGCTTTTCGCAACCAGGTCAACTTCATCGATGATCCTGAAGAGGTCGTGCGGCAACTCCATGCGTTCTTCGGACCGTTCCTGAGCCGCGAGGCAGCCTGATGCCCGATGCGCCGCGCCAGCTTGCGAGCCTTTCGCATGCGGTGCTGCTGCTGGCCCCGGGCCAGATCATCGCTGCGGCCAACCCGGCAGCGGAGCAATTGCTGGGGCAAAGTTTCCGAAGGCTGTCCCAGCGCGCGGTTTCGGAAATGCTGCAGTTTGACGAAGCTCTGCTTTCGGCACGGCTAGCCGAGACCGATGCCCAGCTTTCCGCGCGCGGCACCGGGGTTCACATTGCCGGGCAGGGGCCGCGGCGCGTGGACGTCACTGTCGGGCCGGTGATCGATCAGCCCGGTTGGCAAGTTCTCACCCTTCATGACATCCGCGGGGCGGAAGCAATGCGCGAGACGCAGGGCGACGATGCCACTGTTCGCGCGCCGGACGTTCTGGCGCATGAGATCAAGAATCCGCTCGCCGGGATCAGGGGCGCGGCGCAGCTGCTGTCCCGCAAGGTCGACGGGGCGGATAAGGCGCTGACCACGCTGATCGCCGATGAAGTCGACCGGATCGCCAAGCTGATCGACCAGATGCAGACCCTATCGCGGCGCACCGCGCCCGAACTCGAACCGTGCAACCTTCACGAAGCGGTACGGAGGGCATTGTCGGTCATGCAGGCAGGCGGCAGGATCCCCGCTGTCGTCGAAGAGTTCGATCCTTCGCTTCCGCCTGTGCTGGGCAATATCGACACTCTGGTTCAAGTGCTGATCAATCTGATTTCCAACGCGGCCGAAGCGACAACGGGGGTGGAGCGGCCAAAGATCGTCGTCCGCTCACGCTTCGCCAGCGGTCTGCAGCTGCTGCGCAGTTCCGATGGAAGCGCGGTGCGCCTGCCGATCGAACTCAGGATTAGCGATAATGGACCGGGGATCGATGCGGCCCTGCGCGATCACATTTTCGAACCCTTCGTCTCGTCGAAGAAGAGCGGTCAGGGACTTGGGCTTGCACTGGTCCGCCGCATGGTTGGCGACATGAACGGGCGGGTGACCCATGATCGGGATGAGGCTGCTGGAATCACCCATTTCCGGGTTCACCTGCCCATGGCCGGCGAAGCCCGGCGCTCCGTCCACGAGGCCGCGGCATGAGCATCCTTCTGGTCGAAGACGACGCCAGCATCGCGCTGGTCATCACAGCTGCCCTGCAAGCAGAAGGGTTCGCAGTCACCTGCTGCGATTCGGTTCAGGAGCGCGACCGGCTGCTCGCCGGGGACCGCTACGCCGCCCTGGTCACCGATGTGATGCTGACCGACGGCGACGGACTTGAGACGATCGGCGCGGTGCACGCTGCTGCGCCGGACATGCCGATCATCGTGCTCTCCGCGCAAAACACCCTCGATACCGCGGTGCGAGCAAGCGACACCGGCGCTTTCGAATACTTCCCGAAACCGTTCGACCTCGACGAATTGGTCCAGACGGTTCGCGCCGCCGTTGGCAATGCCGCACAGCGGATCAACGATCCGGCTGAGGCCGAGCCCGCCGGTCTTCCCCTGGTTGGCCGGTCGGCGCCGATGCAGGCGGTCTACCGGATGATCACGCGGGTGCTGCGTAACGACCTGACGGTTCTGGTGCTGGGGGAAAGCGGTACCGGTAAGGAACTGGTGGCCGAGGCAATCCATCAGTTGGGCCATCGCAAGGCGGGACCTTTCGTGGCCGTGAACACCGCGGCGATCCCCGCTGATCTGATCGAAAGCGAACTGTTCGGGCACGAGAAGGGGGCGTTCACCGGGGCAGTGGCGCGGCATCAGGGGAAATTCGAACAGGCTCAGGGTGGAACGCTGTTCCTGGATGAAATCGGCGACATGCCGCTGGATGCGCAGACGCGTCTGCTACGCGCCTTGCAATCGGGCCAGATCCGAAGGGTTGGCGGGCGTGAGGAAATCGCCGTCGACGTCCGCATCGTCGCCGCGACCAACCGCGATCTTGCTCCGCTGATTGCCAACGGCGCATTTCGCGAAGATCTGTATTACCGGCTCAACGTGGTTCCGATCACGCTTCCGCCGCTGCGCGAACGCGCTGACGATATCCCTGCGCTGGCCAATCACTTCCTCCAGCTTGCTGCGGCTGAAGGCTTGCCCCGCAGGCGGCTGGCCGAAGACGCGGCGGACCTGCTTTCGCAACAACCCTGGCGCGGCAACGTTCGCGAACTTCGCAATTTCATTTTCCGCATCGCGCTGCTTGCCCGCGAAGATCTGGTGAAGGCTGCAACCATTGAGCCCCTGCTCGAAGCCGCCAAGGATGGCAGCGGCGCCGTCGATGTCGGAACGCTCGAAACAGCCGTCAGATCCTGGCTGCGTGACAATCCCGTTGCTCCGGGGGCGGTTTATGACGCCGCTTTGGCTGCTTTCGAGCGCCCCCTGTTCGAAGAGGTGCTGCGCCGGACCGGCGGAAATCAGCTCCGCGCTGCGCAGCATCTCGGCATCAACCGCAACACCTTGCGCAAGCGCCTGACCGAGCTGGCGATTGACCCAGCGCTTCACCAGCGCTGAATTGCACCCGGGGCAGGGCGAAATGCCTTGCACATCTGCCACACTGGTGTTGTAATCGCGCAACGATGGTGGATCAGGCCGTTCCCGCACGCAACAGGCGATGGCCGCGGCTTTGGCGGCGGGTGCAGATTGCGGCCCGGCGATCCAACCTGTTTCCCGTGCTCGAAATCGGTGCCGTCGTCGCCTTCGTGGTGATGACCGGGATCACCTGGTATGCGGTGACCGCACAGTCAGGGAAGATGCTCCCAACCGATCTGACCGCCACCCTGCTGGTCGGAACGCTCGTCCCGGCGATGGCGATCCTTGTGCTGCTTGGACGGCGCATCGCGCTGCAGCGGGCAACCGAGGGCGTGGGACGCAGTGGGCAATTGCATGTCCGACTGGTGTTTCTGTTTTCCTTGATCGCTGCGGTGCCGACCCTGCTGGTCGTGATCTTCGCTTCGTTCCTGTTCCAGTCGGGGGTTGAGTTCTGGTTCTCCGACAAGTCGCGCGGGCTGCTCGAAAACGCGAACCAGCTGGCGCGCGGCTATTACGAACAGACCCAGAAGGACATGGAGTACGAAACACTGGCCATGGCCGCCGATCTTGGCGATTACCTGACCCAGGAACCTGTCTCCAGCCCGGCCTTCCAGGAATATTACGCTTACCAGGTGCAGCACCGAAAGCTTGACCAGTCGACCATCCTGCAGAAGGGCCCTGACGGAGTACTGCGGCGCCCGATCGTGGTCAGCGGCCCGATGCCGCTCAATGAAAATGTGTCCGCAGAGGTTCTGCGCGAACTTGATCGCGGGCAGCGGATCGTCGTCAGTTCGAATTCCAATTCGATTCAAGCGGTGATCCCGATCGACCGCCGGGCCGGTATCTACCTCTACACCGAGCGAAAGAGCGACCTGCTTAGCGCGGGACACGCACAGAATATCGTTCGTGCGTATGACGAACTGACCCAACGCACGCGTATCCAGCAGCTTCGCTTCAACGTAGCCCTGTTCGTCGCCAGCCTCGCGCTCGTTGGTCTCTCGGTATGGTTCGCGCTGCGCTTTGCCGACCGCCAGGTGAAGCCGCTTTACGACCTGGTCGATGCGGCGCGGCAAGTGGGGGCAGGCAACTTTTCCATGCGGGTGGAAGGACGCACCGGGGCAGATGAAGTCGGCCTCCTCAACCGCGCCTTCAACCGCATGACCCAGCAGCTGGAAAAGCAGAACCAGGCATTGGTTGGGGCAAACCAGCAGCTCGACGAGCGCCGCGCCTTTATGGAAGCGGTGCTTGAATCGGTTACCGCCGGGATTATCAGCACCAATGCCAAGGGTGAGATCCGGCTGATCAACAGTTCGGCACACAAGCTGCTGCTCGGCCGCGATTCCGTACCACCAATCGGCGAGCGCCTGGCGGCCATCGCCCCGCAGATCGCAAGCCTTGCCGAAAGCGGGGAAGAGGGGGGCATCGTCCAGTATTCCAAGGGCAGCGAGCTGCTCACCCTTGCAGTGAAATCGACGCGTTCGGCCGCTGGGGACGTAATTACTTTCGAAGACATCACCCGCCAGTTGGTCGACCAGCGGCAGGCGGCCTGGTCCGACGTGGCCCGCCGCATCGCGCATGAGATCAAGAACCCGCTCACGCCGATCCAGCTGGCAACCGAACGGCTCAAGCGGCGGTACCGCAAACAGCTTACCAGCGACGGCGAGCTGTTCGAGGAATTGACCGGGACCATCGTTCGGCAGGTCGGTGAGCTCAGGCGCATGGTAGATGAATTCTCATCCTTTGCGCGGCTTCCCAAACCCCTGTTCCGCGGCGAAGATCCGGTCGATCTCGCGCGGCAGGCACTATTCCTGCAGGAAGTTGCACGGCCCGAGATCAACTTCACCTTCACCGCCGATCCCGACATGGGGATCATCGCCTGCGATCGGCACCAGTTCGGACAGGCTATGACGAACGTTCTCAAGAACGCGACCGAGGCCGTGGAAGCTCGGGCGAAACAAGAAGACGAAACCTGGCGCGGACGGATCAACGTCAGCCTGACCGGCGGCGAAGAGGACGTCATCGTCCGCGTGTCGGATAACGGTGTGGGCCTGCCGCAAGACCGCGAGCGGATCGTGGAACCCTATGTAACGACGCGTGAAAAGGGCACCGGGCTGGGGCTCGCGATCGTCAACAAGATCATTGAGGAACACGGTGGGGAAATGAGCTTTGCTGCGGGCGATCCTGACGGGACCGTCGTCACCATGCGCTTTGCGCGCGATCCGCTGGAAGGCCACCGCGCCTCCGAAGCGGCCGAATGATGATTTGAGGAAGAACGATGGCGCTCGAAATCCTGATAGTCGACGATGAACGCGATATTCGCGAACTTGTCGCCGGCGTGCTGAGCGACGAAGGCTATGAATGCCGCATGGCGGGAGACAGCACGTCGGCCCTGGCGATGATCGACGAACGCCGCCCCAGCCTGGTGCTGCTTGATGTCTGGCTGCATGGCAGCCCAATGGACGGACTCGAAGTGCTGGATGCGATCAAGAGCCGCGAGCCTGAACTGCCGGTGATCATCTTCTCCGGGCACGGCAGCATCGATACTGCCGTTTCGGCGATCGGGCGCGGCGCGATGGACTTTATCGAAAAGCCGTTTGAAGCTGAACGCCTGCTGCTGCTGGTGGGCCGCGCGACCGAGACCGAGCGGCTGCGCCGCGAAAATGCAAGGCTGCGTGAAGGTTTCGTTACCGCGGACGAATTCACTGGTAACAGCACTGCGATCAATACCGTCCGTGCCACGCTCAAGCGCGTCGCCAACACTGGCAGCCGCCTGTTGATCAACGGGCCTGGCGGTTCGGGCAAGGAAGTTGCCGCGCGGCTGCTGCACAGCTGGAGCGGACGGGCCGAGCACGCCTTTGTGACGGTAAACTCGGCGCGCATCACTCCGGAGCGGTTCGAACAGGAACTGTTCGGCGAAGAGGCCAACGGCAAGCTGGTCCGCGCTGGGCTGCTCGAAATGGCTGACGGCGGCACGCTGTACCTTGACGAAGTGGCCGACATGCCGCTGTCGACGCAGGCGCGGATTCTTCGGGTGCTCACTGAACAGGCCTTCGTGCGGGTTGGGGGCAACCGCCAGATCCGCGTTGACGTGCGCGTCGTTTCATCGACCGCGCGCGATCTTGAGCGCGAGATTGCCGAGCGACGATTCCGCGAGGATCTGTTCTACCGTCTGAACGTGGTTCCCGTATCGATCCCCTCGCTGTCCGAACGGCGCGACGATATCCCGATGCTCGTCGATCATTTCTTTGCCCGCTTTGCCTCCGACCAGGGTGTTCCGCCGCCCGAAGTCAGCGTCGAGGCAATGGCCGCCCTGCAGAGCTACGAATGGCCTGGAAACGTGCGCCAGCTTCGCAATGTCGTGGAGCGCACGATCATCCTGACCCCGCGTGAGCGCCTGGCCCGGATCGAGGCCGACATGCTGCCGGGTGAGGTGGTCTCGGGGCGGATGAGCGGCGATGCCGGAATGCCCTCGCTCATGGGGGTTCCGCTGCGCGAAGCCCGCGAAAACTTCGAACGGGAATACCTTCGCGTGCAAATTCGCCGGTTCTCGGGAAATATTTCCCGCACTGCGAGTTTCATCGGCATGGAGCGCTCGGCGCTGCATCGGAAACTCAAACTGCTCGGCATGGTCGAGCGGCGCGACGACGAGGAAGACGGGGAAATCGAAGTTCAGATGTGAAGGCGCATGATGGCTTGGGCGTTTACCTGAGGGTCACGTCAGGCTAGACTGCACGTGATAACACCGGCGCTTCGCCACAAGTGAGCGCCAGATTGTGGACCGTATTAGCGGCCGCCAACAAGAAGGACAAATACCATGACCTCACGCACGCTCACTGCACGACCGCGCCCCCCCAAGGCCGAAGGCGAAGCGCCCGACGTGCCAGCGCCCACCCCGGTGCCCAGCGGGCCCGCGTCCGGAAAGGGGCAGAACCTGCAGGACCAGTTCCTTAACCTCCTGCGCAAGAACAAGGTTCCGGTGACCATGTTCCTTGTCAAAGGTGTAAAGCTGCAGGGGATCGTCACCTGGTTTGACAATTTCTCGATCCTGCTGCGGCGCGATGGACAAGCCCAGCTGGTGTACAAGCACGCGGTATCCACGATCATGCCCAGCCTTCCGGTTGACGTTGCCCAGTTCGGCAGCGCGGTGGAGGGCGGCAAGAAGGTGCGCCTGCTGCAGGATGTCTTCCTTTCCAGCGTGCGTGAAAGCGGAGTCCAGGTAACGATGTTCCTGGTCAATGGCGTCATGCTGCAAGGCCGCGTTGCGGCCTTCGACCTGTTCTGCATGCTGCTCGAGCGCGAAGGCTATGTACAACTTGCCTACAAGCACGCGGTTTCGACCATTCAGCCGCTTGGTCCCATCGACCTGATGGGTGACAGCGACGAGGGCGAAGAAGCCTGATCTTCGGCGAAGAAACCGATGGCGAAGTGTCGCGCGGTGCGCGGGCGCTGATCGTCTATCCCGAGTTCCGGGGAAGGGGAGCGGCCAGCGTCGACACCGCCGCGCGGCTTGAAGAAGCGCGCGGCCTGGCCTTGGCAATCGGCCTTGTCGTGGTGGATGCGATCGCGATCCCGATACGCGAGGCCCGGGCTGGAACCTTGTTCGGGGAAGGGCAGATCCAGAATATCGATGTTGCATGCAATCTGGGGGAAGCCGGGCTGATTGTTGTCGATGGCAGCCTGTCTGCGATCCAGCAGCGCAACCTTGAGGAAAAGCTGGGGCGCAAGGTGATCGACCGAACCGGATTGATCCTGGAAATCTTCGGTGAGCGCGCGGCGACTGCCGAAGGGCGGCTGCAGGTCGAACTCGCGCACCTCGATTACCAGCAGGGACGGCTGGTACGCAGCTGGACTCACCTTGAGCGGCAGCGCGGCGGCTTCGGCTTCCTGGGCGGTCCTGGCGAAACCCAGATCGAGGCGGACCGCCGCCTGATCCGCGACCGCATGGCCAAGCTGCGGCGCGAGCTTGAGCAGGTTCGCCGCACCCGCGGCTTGCACCGCGGCCGGCGCGAAAAGGCTCCGTGGCCGGTGGTTGCGCTGGTCGGCTATACCAATGCGGGCAAGAGCACGCTGTTCAATCGCTTGACCGGCGCCTCGGTGATGGCGGAAGACCTGCTCTTCGCAACGCTCGATCCGACAATGCGGGCAGTGCGGTTGCCGGGGATCGACAAGGCTATCCTGTCGGATACGGTTGGCTTCATTTCCGATTTGCCGACGCAGCTCGTAGCGGCGTTCCGGGCAACGCTTGAAGAAGTCACCGCCGCCGACGTGATCGTGCACGTCCGCGATGTGGCCAATCCGGATAGCCAGTCCCAGAAGGAGCAGGTCCTCGCAATCCTCAGCGATCTGGGTCTGCTGGAAGAGGAGGGGGGAAATCCAACCGTCCCGCTCCTCGAAGCCTGGAACAAATGGGACCTGCTGGACACCGACGAGGCCGCTTTGCTGCACGAACTGGCCGGTCGGCAAAGCGACCCGGTCGTGCCTTTGTCGGCTTTGACCGGTGAGGGATGCGATGCGCTGCTCGACGCGATCAGCCGGTTGCTCACGCAAGGAGCGAAGAAGCACACCTTTGTCCTGCCCATGAGCGACGGCCAGCGGATAGCCTGGCTCCATGCAAATGGCGAAGTGCTGAGCGAGGGCGAAGCGGGGAGCGACGAGCGCGGCCCGCTGACCCGGATTCAAGTACGGCTTGCACCGCGTGACCTAGGACGCTTTTCCCGTCTCTGAAGCCTTGACGGAGCTCCACAGCGCTTCCTGCTCGTCGAGCGAGAGGCTGTTGAACGTCAGGCCGCGCGTTTCCGCTTCGGCTTCCATGGCGCGGAACCGGCGTTCGAATTTGCTGTTGGCGGAACGCAGGGCCTGTTCGGGCGCGATGCCGTAGGCGCGAACAAGGTTGACCGCCGCGAAGAGCAGGTCACCCGCTTCCTCGAACCGCCGCTCATCATCATGTGCCTCGGCCAGTTCGGCCGTTTCCTCGCGGAGCTTGTCGGCAGGGCCTTCGACATCGGGCCAGTCGAACCCGGTACGCGCTGCGCGCTTCTGGAGCTTTTCGGCGCGGAGCAATGCCGGTAGCGCGTGCGCAACGCCGTCCATCGTCCCGGGATCGCCCCTGGCGGCACGTTCCTCGGCCTTGAGCAATTCCCAGCGAGCTTCGCGTGATTGGCCGTCATCTGCGGCATCGCCGAAAATGTGCGGATGCCGCGATTCCATCTTGGCGCAAATCGACGCGGCGACATCGGCGAAGGCGAACAGGCCGCGTTCCTCGGCCATGCGGGCGTGAAACACGACCTGGAGCAGCAGATCGCCAAGTTCATCCTTGAGCGCCAACATGTCGTCGCGTTCAATTGCATCGGCGACTTCGTAGGCTTCCTCGATCGTGTACGGCGCGATCGTCGAGAAGGTCTGCGCTAGATCCCATTCACAGCCATGCTGCGCATCGCGCAAGCGGGCCATGATGGCGAGAAGGCGGTCGAGAGGGTGCTGTGATGCTTCGGACATATTAGATTGATAATATATATTATGTTAAATCGATCTGAGCCTTATGGCTTAAGATAGCCGATGGCCAACGTCAGCCCCGCGATAATCGCAATCCAGATCAACGCCAGCTGAATAGTCTTGGCCTGGCTCAATCGGAAGCTGCGCAGCGAGCGCCCCGCCAGAACCAGCGCCATCAGCGACCCGATGATCGCCGTCCACATAGCCGCATTGCTCACAGCTGCACCTCAAGCCCATCGTATCCAACCAGCACATGCGACGGAACCTCATCGCAAAGTGCGCGATAATCCATGCTCTTGTCGAGGTGCGTCAAAACCGCCTGTCCAGCCCGGCAAGCCTCGGTCAGTTCAAGAGCCATCGCCAAATGAGCGTGCGTGGGATGCGGTTCGCGGCGCAGACAATCGACCACCAGGACATCCACGCCGGCGAATAACTCTACCATCTGGCGATTAATCTCGCTGAAGTCCGTCGCGTAACCAGCTGACTTACCGCCATAATCGAACCGATAAGCGGTGCTTTGCGCTGGACCATGCTGCATCTGGCACCAACCAACGCCAAAGCCGGCACACATCTTCAGCGGCTCAAGCGGCTCCAGCGACAGGATCGTCGGATATCCTTCCTGACCGGCAAAGGCATATCCGAAGCGCATCCGCAGCCGCCTGCCGGTTTCCTCCACAGCATAGCCCGGAATCGGCGCCGCGCGGCCGTAACGCAGCACGCGCAGGTCATCTATACCGTGGACGTGATCGGCGTGGTCGTGGGTCCAGAACACCGCATCGATCCGGTCAATTCCGGCATCGAGGAGCTGGTTGCGCAGGTCGGGCGATGTATCGACGAGCAACCGGTTACCCACCTCGTTCTCGACCACGATCGAAACACGAGTCCGCCGATTTTTTGGTTCGCCTGGGTCGCAACGCCCCCAGTCGTTGCCGACCCGCGGTACCCCGGTGGAGGTTCCGCTGCCGAGCAGGCGGACCTTCACAGACCGGCCTTGCTGAACAGCCGCTTGAAATTCCGGGTAGTCGCCTCTGCCAACTGTTCAGGTGCAATGCCGCGCAACCCCGCAACAAATCTCGCTGTATCAGCAACGAAGCTTGGTTCGCAGACCTGGCCGCGATGCGGCACCGGGGCCAGAAACGGCGCGTCGGTTTCAACCAGCAGGCGTTCTTCGGGCAGCTCTGCCGCTATCGCCTGCAAATCCTTGGCATTCTTGAATGTTACGATGCCGGACAAGGATATCGTCAGGCCGAGATCGAGCATCCTGCGGGCGAAATCGGCCGAAGCGGTAAAGCAATGGATCAGGGCTGGATACGCCCCCTGCTCCATTTCTTCGCGCAGGATCGCCGCGGTATCATCCTCGGCATCGCGGGTGTGCACGATCAGCGGCAAGCCCGTTGACCGGGAGACGTTGATATGTCGGCGCAACAGAGCCTGCTGGGTCTGGCGATCAGAGTGATCGTAATAATAATCGAGCCCGGTTTCACCGATGGCAATCACCTTGGGATGTTCCGTGGCTGCCAATAGCGCGGCCTCGCCCAGATCTGCATGCCCATCGGCCTCATGCGGGTGAATACCAACGGACGCCCAGACATCATCCTCGCGCTCGGCGGTTGCGATCACCTTGTCCCATTCCCGCTGACGGGTCGAAATTGAGAGGAAACCCCCTACTCCCGCGCTTCGCGCGCGATCGAGCACACCGGCCTGGTCTTCGACCAGCCCCTTGTATTCAAGGTGGCAGTGCGAATCGATCAGCATCAGCCTTCGCCATCTTCCGGCAGTTCAAGCCGGGGGAACAATGGCGAGGGTGCTGCAAGCCGGAAATCGC
>JBJTMA010000082.1:0-13074 GCA_046063295.1 Novosphingobium sp. | reverse complement strand
TTTCAAAGCGGCCGCAGCGGCCTTCGAAGTTGCCAAACAGGCTGAGGATGTCCGCATCCCCGCGCGCCAGCTCATAGGCAAGCCGATACGGTTGGCGGGCTCCCTTGGCATCAAGCCGGCCGTTGAACAGTGCGAATCCCAAGGTTGCCTGCGCTGCTGCCAGGTTCGGCGTAAGGGCAACGGCTTGCTGCGCGGTGGCGATCGCTTCGCCATATCGCGCGGTCCGCGTCGCGCCTTGATCGTACTGGTCGCCAAACACCACCAGCGTCCGCGCCAGCGCGGCAAGCGCAAGGGTGAACTTGGGGTCCTCGGCAACTGCTGTACGAAAGCTCTTGAGCGCAAGGTCGTCGCTGTCTTTCCCGCTTTCGAGCGCGAACTGATCGAGCCCGCGCAGGTACGCGTCGTAGGCAGCAAAGCTTTCGGTGCCGCCCAGCTCCTTGTTGGTGCCTTTCGCGCCCTTTGCCGCCATCTGCCGGGTAAGCTCGCTGACCACCGCCGCGGCGATGCTTTCCTGGACCGCGAACACGTTCTTGAGTTCACTGTTGAAGTTCTGCGCCCAGCTGCTGTGACCGGTTGCGCCTTCGATCAGCTCGACCGAGATCCGCACTGCGTCGGCATCGCGCCGCACGGTACCTTCAAGTAAGTAGGCAACCTTCAACGCCTTCGAAATTACGGTTGCGTCGTGATCGTCCGCTCCGAATTTGGCCGAAGATGTCTGCGCTGCAACCGACAGGAGGCTTTCCGCGGCAAGCTGGGAACGCACCTCGGTCGAAAGTCCGGCGGAGAAGTAATCGACTTCCTTGTCGCCCGCCGCGGGCGCCTTGAATGGCAGCACGGCAACGCTGTTGGCGCGCGGTGCGGATCCGAAAATTCCGCTCCACCACAGACCCCCCGCTGCGGCTCCGGCTGCTGCCACGCTCCCACCGATCAGGGCGGTGCGGCGATTCACGCCCTTGGGCCGCAGCACGGTGATCGGCTTCTGCGCGGGGCCGTCGTGCAGCGCTGCGATGGCCTGCAACATAGCGGCGACGCCGGGATCGGTCGCGGCACGCTTGGGATTGACGCGATAGGTCTGGAACTGGCGGAACCCGAGTGGCGGCTTGGAGCCATCAACGCTCAGCGGGACCAGGCAACCCCGATCGCGGCCGCGGGTCGCTTCATCATGGACCCAGTGCGAAGCGATCGATTTTGCAGACCACAGTACGACCACCGCCCGAGCACCTTCCAGCGCGGCTTCGGTCGAATTTGCGAACCGCTCGCCCGGGCTGAGCATTCCGTCCCACCACACCGGGTACCCCGCAGCCTCGATCCGCTGGATGATCGGACGTACGAGTTTCAGGTCCTCACGCGAGTAACTGACGAAGACCGTGGGGCCGGGCGGTGCCGGTTCAGCATCCATGGCTTGGTTTTACCCCCTGGCGCATGCCGTCCCCATCGAGCCGCGTGTTGCGCGGCAGGCCCGGCGAGCATGCTATGCCCTTGGCCGGATAAGGGCAAGCACTTGCCCAAAAGGCATGGGCTTCCCATTTTTAGCAGGTCGGCGCAGAACTGCGCGACAATTCATCCAGGAGATTGCCGATGAACTGGGGAGATGCCCTCGCCCTCGCTAGAGGGGCCGAAAATCCGCCGCCGCGCCGCGATGAACGGAGCGAAGAGGAATGGCGCGAGGTTCTCTCTCCGGAACAGTATCAGGTGATGCGCCTCAAAGGTACCGAGCGGCCGTTCTCGAACGAGATGTGCAGTCTGTTCAAGCCCGGGCATTATGCCTGCGCGGGGTGTCATACCGAACTGTTCGATAGTGCCAGCAAGTTCGAAAGCGGAACAGGCTGGCCGAGCTTTGGCGAGCCGGTGGAAGAAGGCGTCGTCGGCTATCATCTCGACAACAGCCACGGCATGGCGCGCGTCGAGGTGACCTGCAATGTCTGCGACAGCCACCTCGGTCACGTTTTTCCCGATGGCCCCGCGCCAAGCGGGCTGCGCTACTGCATCAACGCGCTGTCGCTGGAGAAGCTCGACGGGTGACCGCATCCTGGGCCTTCGATAACAGCTGGGTTCGCGAGCTGGCCGGAATGTTCACGCCGTGGCAGGCGGAACAGCCCAAGGCGCCCAGGCTGGTCCTGTTCAACCACGGTCTGGCAGAGCGGCTTGGGCTGCCCGGCCACGAAGCCGGTGAGGAACAGATTGCCCGCTGGTACTCTGGCGCCGAGCCGCCGCCGGGGAGCGAGCCTGCTGCGCTCGCCTATGCGGGGCATCAGTTCGGGCAGTTCAACCCGGCCATGGGCGATGGCCGCGCGCTGCTGCTGGGAGAGATCGTTGCGCCTGACGGGGTGCGGTTCGACATTCAATTCAAAGGTTCGGGCCGCACGCCATATTCGCGCGGCGGCGACGGGATGTGCACGCTCAGCGCGGCATTGCGCGAATATCTGGTCTCCGAGGCCATGGCCGCCCTCGGAGTGCAGACTACCCGCAGCCTTGCGGTGGTCGCGACCGGCTCAGGAATTTGGCGCGATCAGCCACATCCGGCTGCGGTGTTGACCCGCGTTGCTGCCAGCCACCTGCGCGTCGGCTCGTTCGAGTTCGCTGCAGCCCATCTTGGACGCGATGCTGTCGCGCGGCTTACCGATTATGCGCTCGAACGGCATTTCCCGGCGTTGCTGGATGCCGCGAACAGGCCGCTTGCGCTGCTTGAGGCTGTCGCTGACGCGCAGGCGAAGCTGGTCGCGAAGTGGATGGCGCTGGGCTTCGTTCACGGCGTGATGAATACGGATAACGTCACCATTTCCGGCGAAACGATCGACTACGGACCCTGCGCCTTTCTCGATACCTACGCTGACGCGCAGGTGTTCAGCTCGATCGATGCGCACGGCCGCTATGCTTACGGCCAACAGCCGGCGGTATGCCGCTGGAACCTATACCGCCTCGCCTCTGCCTTGATCGAGGCAATCGCAGAGGCCAACGAAGCCGACACTGAGGCAGCGCGCGTCCTGCTGGAGGATTGGCCGATCCGATATCGGGGATACTGGCTGCATGAAATGCGCGCGAAACTTGGTCTGGCTGCCGAGCACGAACACGATGTAGACCTCGCGCAAGGCCTTTTCAGGTTGCTTGAGGGCCAGCAGGCCGATTTCACCATGACGTTTCGCGCGCTGGGTGCTTCGCTGGAGCAGGGTTTCGATGCCTTAGCCGAACAATTGCTCGAACCAGACAAGCTCAGGCCCTGGTTTGATAGCTGGCTGGCGCGCCTTGCCGAGGAGCCCGCCGATCCATCCGAACGCCGCGCCGCGATGGAGCAGGTCAATCCGCTATACATCCCGCGCAACCTGAAGCTTGATGAAGCGTTGGCTGCCGCCGAGGCTGGCGATCTTGCGCCGTTCACCGCGCTGCTTGCAGCGGTCAGCGCGCCCTATGCCGCGCACGATGGCTGGGAACCGTTCGCCGCAATTCCACCCGCCGATGGTGCGCGCCACGTAACCTTTTGCGGGACCTGAACGTATCTGGGGGCGAAGGAGATTTGCGATGTTCAAGAAATCGATCCTTGCTGCCGGAGCCGCAATGGCGCTTTTCGCCCCGATGGCTGCCCCCGCCGCGGCTGCGCGCAGCGAAACGATAGTGTTAGCCGGCGGGTGCTTCTGGGGCATGGAAGGCACCTTCGAACACGTGAAAGGGGTTACCAGCGTAGTCTCGGGCTACGCGGGGGGCAGTGCCAGCGACGCCACTTACGAACGGGTCAGCAGCGAGGGCACCGGTCATGCCGAAGCGATCAAGGTAACCTTCGACCCAAGCAGGATTTCGCTGGGCGAAATACTCAACGTCTATTTCGTGGTTGCGCACGATCCGACCCAGAAGAACGGCCAGTACCCCGATGAGGGCCCGAGCTATCGCAGCGCCGTCTTCCCGCAGAACCCTGCCCAGCAGGCCTTCGTTGCCGCCTATATCAAGAACCTGAACGCGCGTCCCCCGCTCAAGGGACGGATAGCGACCCGGATCGAGAGCGGCGGGTTCTATCCTGCCGAGGCGTATCATCAGGACTTCATGAAGAAGAACCCAGATCATCCTTATATCAAGCGCTGGGACGTGCCCCGGGTGAAGAAGCTGAAGGCGGTGTATCCGGCAATTTACCGCGACTGGTAAGCGGCGCAGCGGCTGCTTGCAGGGCCGCGTCGAGCGTCGGGTTGAACCGCGCGAACCCGCTCTTTGCGATCAGGTCCGGCGGGGGAAAGATCACTCCGCTGGTCTGATAGTCGCTGGGCATCAGGGCCTTCGCGGCAAGGTTCGGCGTGGGGTAAAGAATGGTGTGCAGCACCCGCATCCCGGCCTGGCTCTGCAGCAGGTAGTCGATGAACTTGTGCGCATTGCCCGGCCGCTCGGCATGCGCAGGTACGCACAGCCCGTCGCAGGTCAGCTCGCTGCCTTCGACCGGCATGACGAAGCCCAGGTCGTCATCTTCAAGCATGACCTGTGCAATGTCGCCGTTAAATTCCGCAACCAGGTCGACCGCCTTGTTAAGGAGGAGGTCCTGTCCGTCATCATTGTGGAACGCCTTTACCCGCGGCAGCTGCGCTTCCAGCAGCTTTGCGAGCATCGGCACGTCGTCTTCACTGATCGCGTCCGGGGTCTTGCCAATCGTGCGGCCGACGATCCCGAACAGTTCCGCTGGATCCAGCGGCAGCGCGAACTTGCCGGCGTAGACCGGATTGTCGAACAGGTCCTGCCAGCTCTTTGGCGGCACCGGCACTTTGGAGCGGCGATAACCGATGCCATATACCTGCCAGGTATAGGGCACCGAATAGGTCAGGCCCTTGTCGTACGGCGGATCGGCGAACCGCGGGTCGAGATTCCTGAGATTGGGAATGCGCGAATGGCTGATCGGGGCTAGCAGGTGCGCTGCAACCAGCCGTTCGACCATGCGGTTCGAGGCGACCAGAAGATCGGGTACGCTGTTGCCGGTGCGTAGCTGCTGAAACAGTTCGTCTTCGCTTGCGATGATGCTCAGTGAAACCTCGATCCCGGTAGCATCGCGGAAATCGTCGAGAGTGGTTTCGCCGAGATAGCTTTCCCAGTTTGCGAAATTGAGGTCGTCGCTTTCGCCGCATCCCGAAAGCGAGCCGAGCGACAATGCGATCGCGGCTGTGCCAAGCCCCTCCAGCGCGCGACGGCGGCTTAATCGGGTGAAAAGCGGGGCTTGCGTCATCGTCCGGTTCCTAACCCCCGCCCGGCGTCTTGGAAACCGAAGCGCGAACCGCGCCTGTGGATGGTGACACACGATTGCAGCACTCTGCGCTGGGTGGCATAGCCCCTGGGCAATGGACCACAATCTTGCCACCGACGAGGATCTCGACATCTCCGCGCCGCGCCGGACCAAGGTCGGTGTGGCCGCGCTGGTGACCGTGATAATGCTCGTGATCGCCGCCGGCGTCATCCGCATCTTCACACCGGATTTCGCTGCCAGGGTGGTCGAAACGGTCCTCAACACCTTTTCCGTGACCGTCACCACGCCGCCGATGGACAAGCCGCCACCACCCCCCAAGGCACCCGATGAGGCGGGCAAGAGCGGCAACGAAGGCAAGAAGGCCGTCCCTCGTGAAGCTGTGAAGCCGCCGATCAACAAGCCGATCAAGCAGGCTCCGGCACCGATCAACGGCGGCAAAGGCAGCGCCAATACTTCGGGTGCCAGCCAAACCGGCAGCGGGACCGGCGCTGGCGGGCCGGGCAACGGGCCCGGCAATGGCGCCGGCGGCAATGGCACCGGCGGCGGAGCCGTGACCAAGGCGGTCAAGATTGCCGGCGACATCAATTCGGCCCGCGATTACCCGATCGCCAGCCGGGACTTGCGCATCAACGACTTCGTCATCGTGGCGATCACCGTCGGTGTTGACGGCACCCCTACCGGATGCCGGGTCGCGCGGCCAAGCAAGGATGCGCAGGCAAACGCAATCACCTGCCAACTGGCGCTCAAGCGGTTTCGCTTCCGTCCCGCAACCGATACAAATGGCAAGCCGATTGCTTCGGTCTTTGGCTGGAAACAGAGCTGGTATTATTGACCTTGCGGCAGGGCGGCTCCTAACTCGCGCACAAACAGCGAATCCGGAGAGAATGCCATGGCCACCACGCACCCCGTCCCCCCTGAATGGGCCGAGCGCGCCTATGTGACCGCCGATAGCTATGCCGCGAAATATGCGGCAGCGCTCCACAATCCCGAATTGTTCTGGCGCGAAGAGAGCGCGCGGCTCGACTGGATCAAGCCGTGGACCAAGCTGAACAAGTGCTCGTTCGACGAAGCTGACTTCGGGATCGAATGGTTTGCGGACGGCACCCTCAACGTCTCAGCCAACTGTCTCGATCGGCATCTGGTGCAGCGCGGCGACCAGGTGGCGATCATCTGGGAAGGTGACGATGCTGCGCAGCAGCGCAAGCTCACGTACCGCGAACTCCACGGCGAAGTCTGCCGCATGGCCAATGCGCTGAAACAGCTGGGCGCGAAGCGAGGCGACCGGGTGACGATCTACCTGCCGATGATCCCCGAAGCCGCGATGGCGATGCTTGCCTGTGCGCGGATCGGGGCGATCCATTCGATCGTGTTCGGCGGCTTCAGTCCCGAAGCGCTTGCCGGGCGTATCCAGGATTGCGACAGCTCGCTGGTGATCACCGCCGATGCCGGGATGCGTGGCGGCAAGCTGGTGCCATTGAAGGCCAATGTCGACGAGGCGCTGGAGCAATGCCCGTCAGTTAGCTCGGTGCTGGTCGTGCGCCACGTCGGCAACGAGGTCAACGAAGTTGCGGGCCGCGATCGCTGGTGGGATGAAATGCGCGAAGGCGTCTCTGCCGATTGCCCGGCCGAGGAAATGGGCGCGGAAGATCCGCTGTTCATCCTCTATACCTCGGGTTCGACGGGCAAACCCAAGGGCGTGCTCCACACCACTGGCGGCTACCTGACCTGGGCCGCGATGACGCATCACTACGTGTTCGACTACCGCCCCGGCGAAATCTACTGGTGCGCGGCTGACGTGGGCTGGGTTACCGGGCACAGCTATGTCGTTTACGGACCGCTCGCCAACGGGGCGACCACGGTGATGTTCGAAGGCGTGCCGAACTACCCCACGCACAGCCGCTTCTGGGAGATCGTCGACCGCCACCAGGACGAGATCTTTTACGGAGCCCCCACGGCACTGCGCGCGCTCATGCGTGAGGGTGACGATTGGGTGAGGGCGACCAGCCGCAAGTCGCTGCGCCTGCTCGGCTCGGTGGGTGAACCGATCAATCCCGAAGCATGGGAATGGTACTGGCGCGTGGTCGGCGATGGGCGCTGCCCAATCGTCGATACTTATTGGCAGACCGAGACCGGCGCCTGCATGATGACCCCGCTGCCCGGCGCGCATGCGCTCAAGCCTGGCGCGGCGAGCTTCCCGATGTTTGGCGTGGTCCCGCAGATCGTTGACGGCGAGGGCTTGGTGCTCGAAGGCCCGACCGAGGGCAACCTGTGCATTACGCAGTCATGGCCGGGGCAGATGCGCACAGTCTGGGGCGATCACCAGCGCTTCTTCCAAACCTATTTCACCACCTACAAAGGCAAGTACTTCACCGGCGACGGCTGCAAGCGCGATGAGGATGGCTATTACTGGATCACCGGCCGGGTCGATGATGTCATCAACGTCTCAGGCCACCGGATGGGCACCGCCGAGGTCGAAAGCGCACTGGTTGCTCACGCCAAGGTCGCTGAAGCGGCGGTCGTCGGGTTCCCGCACGACATCAAGGGGCAGGGCATCTACGCCTACGTCACGCTCAATGCCGGCGAAGAGCCCTCGGACGATATGCGCAAGGAGCTGGTTCAGTGGGTCCGCCACGAGATCGGCCCGATCGCCACGCCCGACGTGATCCACTTCGCCCCCGCGCTGCCCAAGACCCGCAGCGGAAAGATCATGCGGCGGATCCTGCGCAAGATCGCCGAGGGCGACGTTTCGAACCTCGGCGATACTTCGACGCTTGCCGATCCGAGCGTGGTCGATGCGCTGCTGACCAGCGGCAAGTAGCGCGTCAGGGCTGTTTGGTGATCCGCAGCATCGAGGTGTCGTAGCCAAGCTGGCGCGCGCGATCGATCAACATGTCGAGCTTGGCCTGACCAGGATTCGAGTCGCGTGAAAGCAGCCACAGGTAGCGGCCCGAGCCTTCGCCGACGATTGACCACGAATAGTCGTCGGCATGGTCGAGCACCCAGTAATCGCCATAGAACGGGCCGAAGAAGCTGACCTTGAGCTTGGCACCGGTCGTGGTGTCGACCACCTTGGCCTTGCCGTTCGCGCGCTTGATCGAACCATCGGGCTTGCGGCAGGTGTTGAGAACGCTGATCTTCCCGTCGTCACGCAAGGCATAGTCGGCGGTGACCCCGTCGCAGTCCTTCTGAAAGCCCTGCTCGTACCGCGCCAGTTCGTACCAGTGGCCCAGATAGCGGCTCAGTTCGACCGGCTTGGCCGGCTGCGGCACGGCCGTGTTGCCGACCGCGTGCTTGCTCAGCAGGCTGGTACATCCGGCGAGCAGCACGGCGCCCACAGTGGCGGCAGCCAGAAGCGGAAGGGAGCGTCGGGTCATCGCATCGGATCCTTTGGGCATAGTCTTCAGCCATAAATGGGATCGGCCGCGGAAGGTTCCAATCGATTGTTCGAATTTTGTTGACGCCGTCGGCCGTGCGGCGCGCGATCTCGGTCAAGCGAAACCGGACAGTCGGATCTGGCCGGAATACGTATTTTGCCAAGTCCGGTTTCACTGGAAACCAGATTGGCACCCTCCTAGATTGTCCGCCTCAACAATAAATGTCCACGAAGGGGCAAATACAATGGAGAACTTTATTTGGCCAGTAGGCGTCGGCATTGCCGTCGTCGCAGTGCTGGTGCTCGTCTATATATCGGGGGTCATCCGCTACGTCGGCAACAGCCGCGTGGCGATCGTCGAAAAGTTGTGGAGCGGCACGGGCTCGGTTGAGGGCGGGTTCATCGCCTTGAACGGCGAGGCCGGTTTCCAGCCCGAAGTGCTGCGCGGCGGCTTCCACTTCTTTTTCCCGTTCCAGTACCGGGTGCACAGCCAGCCACTGGTGACGATCCCGCAGGGTCAGATCGGCTATGTCTTCGCGCGCGACGGTGCGCCGCTGCAGCCGACCCAGACGCTCGCCAGCAACTTGGCCGCGCAGGATTTCCTCGACACGCGCGGCTTCCTCTCGGCTGGTGGCCAGAAGGGCCCGCAGCGCGCGATCCTGCGCGAGGGGACCTATGCCATCAACCTTGCCCAATTCGTGGTGATCACTCGCGAACGGATCTACGGCACCATGCTCGAAGGCAGCGATGCTACGCTGTTTACCGAAATGGCCAATGTGATCATGGGCCGCGAAGGGTTCGACGCGGTGGTGATCAAGGACGCCGACGACGTGATCGGGATCGTCACCGTCCACGATGGCCCGGCGCTGCCAGCGGACCAGATCATCGCGCCTTCGGTGGGTTCGGATCAGACTGATCCGGCGACCTTCCACAACAGCTTCCAGGACCCGGAGAAGTTCATCGCCGCGGGCGGGTGCCGCGGACGGCAGCTGCAGGTGCTGGTCGAAGGCAGCTACTTCATCAACCGCCTGTTCGCGACGGTCGAGCGCGTCGCCAAGACCGTGATCGAGGTTGGCCATGTCGGGGTGGTGATCAGCTATACCGGTGAGGCCGGCAAGGACACCTCGGGCGCCGAATACCGCCACGGCGAACTCGTCGCTCCGGGCAGCCGCGGCGTGTGGAGCGAGCCGCTGCTCCCAGGCAAGTACGCGTTCAACACCTATGCAGGGAAGATCCTGCCGGTGCCGACCACCAACTTCATCCTGAAGTGGGAACAGAGCGACGTCGGCCCGCACAAGTTCGACGAGAACCTGTCCGAAGTCTCGCTGATCACCCGCGATGCGTTCGAGCCGGTGCTGCCGCTCTCGGTGGTAGTGCATATCGACTACCGCAAGGCCCCGCTGGTGGTGCAGCGCTTCGGCGAAATCAAGAAGCTGGTCGAGCAGACGCTCGATCCGATGGTCTCGGCCTACTTCAAGAACGTCGCGCAGAAACGTACGCTGATCGAACTGCTGCAGGAACGCAGCGAGATCCAGGAAAGCTCTGGCATCGAGATGCGGACTAAGTTCCAGGCCTACAACCTCGAACTGCAGGAAGTGCTGATCGGAACCCCGCGCGCGGCGGATGGCAACAACCAGATCGAGCAGATTCTGACCCAGCTCAGGCAGCGCCAGCTCGCCGACGAACATGTTGGGACCTACGAGCGGCAGGCGCTCGCCGCGCAGAAGGAACGCGAACTGCGCGAGGCCGAAGCCAAGGCCAAGCAGCAGACCGCGATCACCGAAAGCCAGCTGTCGATCCAGGTGCAGGAGAACCAGGGCAAGGCCAACCTCGCCCGTTCGCAGCAGGAAGCCGCGCAGACCCGCACCCTGGCCGAGGCGGAAGCCGCGCGCATCCAGTTGCTCGGCGAGGGCGAGGCCAAGAAGGTCATCGCCATGGCTGCGGCCGAGGCGGAGAAGGTGACCAAGGTCGGCCTCGCGCAGGCCCAGGCGATCGAGAAGCAGGTTTCGGCGTCGGGCGGCGCGCGTTACCAGCTCGCCCGCCAGGTCGCCGAGCGCATGGCGCAGGCGCTCGAGACTTCGGGGGTCGACGTGGTCCCACGGATCCAGGTCAACGGCGGCGGCGGGGACGGTGAAGGCGGCTCCTCGCTGGTGCAGACCCTGCTGGCACTGCTGGTCAGCGAGAAGGGCGATGCCTTGCTCGGTGAGGAAGAAGCCAAGCCCCGACGGCGCGGCGGCAAGGCACAAGCCGAAACTCAAGAAGCGTGATCCCGACCGGCCCGGGCCTTCCCAGCGAAAGCCCGGGCCGCTAGGTCTCCAGCATGATCGCCCAAACCATTCAACTCGCGCTCGCCCCGGTTTTCGTGCTGGTGGCGATCGGCAATATCCTCAACCTGCTGTCGAGCCGGCTTGGCCGAGTGGTTGATCGTTCGCGCCACCTGCAGGATCTGCACATGCAAACCGAGGGGATGGATCATGATATGGTCGTAGCCGAAATCCGTATGATCGACCAGCGCATCCGGCTGATCACCCGCGCGGTCTCGACTCTGGTGTCGAGCGGGCTGGCAATCGGGGTCACGGTTGCCGTGCTGTTCGCGCAGCAGCTGCTCGGCGCCGATCTTCAGCTGGTTGCGGCCTTGACCTTCGTTATCGCTATTGTCCTCCTGATGTGGGCACTTTTGCTGTTCATGCGCGAGACCCGGGTATCGGCACAGCAGCTGCGCATCCCGCGCGAATACCTGGAACTGCACCGCAAGCTGTAGCTATTTCAGAAGCTTGCGCGCGTTTTGTTCAACAGCACCGCGCACCAGCGGCTCGAAGAATTTGAGTGCGCCGGGCAGGTCGACATCGACGACCACCTGGCTTTCTCCGACTTCGACCGCAGCATTCACGCTGCTGCCCATCGCCGTAACGGCAAGCGCCATGCGGTCCTCGCTGGGCCAGGTAACCTGCACATCGGCCATGCCGCCGGGCATCATTCCGGCCAGATCGCCGCTGCGTGCGTGAAGGCGGCGGCGTGCTTCTTCCTTGCCCAGGCTGTGCGGGATCGGAACGCGCATCAGCCCGGTACCTTCTCGTCAGCTGCATCGCCGTACTTGTATTCCAGATAGCGCGTCTGGATCGCCAGGTTATCGAGCGCGCCCGCGGCAAGCTGCCGCGTCACGCTG
This sequence comes from Novosphingobium sp., assembly GCA_046063295.1. GTDB lineage: Bacteria > Pseudomonadota > Alphaproteobacteria > Sphingomonadales > Sphingomonadaceae > Novosphingobium. The sequence goes on along the minus strand of JBJTMA010000082.1, from coordinate 1,326 downwards.
TCGATCTCGTGGCTGATCGTGGTCAGGCCGTCCATGAACTGCTTCGCGGGCGTGGTCCCGGCGCGTTCCTCGTGGCGCAGGTGATCGGGTATCTTGCGGTAACCGTCGATCATGTCGGGCAGATGTTCGCCCACCAGTTTGCGCACCTCGGTTGCCTGCGGGCTGTCCTGGTCGAGCCCGACCAGCTGCTCGCCCAGCGCATCGAGCTGGAGCGCGATCGTATCGACCAGCTTGACCGCCGGCGGAGGAAGCGCGCGGCGCTGGCTTTCAAGCCACAGCTCGGTTCGCCCGACCAGAGCCTTCACGTCGGTATTGCGCGGATTAAGGTCGGCACGGGTCGGCGCTTTGAACTTGGGATAGCTGCCGAACAACCATACCGCCGCCACCGTCGCCAGCGCGCCGACCGCGAGTCCGGTAAAGCCGATCCCGCTGATGATCGAACCGAGGATCGACAGGCCGAGCCAGATGCCCACAACCGCAAGCGCCACATTTCGCAGCTTGCGCCCGGAATGCCCGCGGCGAATGCGCCGTGCGCCCTGCGGGACCGGAGCTCGCCGCCCGCCGTAGTCACGGTTGTTGATCAGCGAGCTGCGCGCCTCGCGGATGATCACGTCGGAATTGCGGGCTTCGTTCGCCACCTAGCCCTCCAGGCTGAGTATGCTGGGCGCATCGTGCGCCAGCTGCGCCTGCGTCGCACCTTCTGCGCGGGCAATGTAGCCGCGCGATTTCTCGACCTCGGCCGACAGCGTGGTCACCGTCTGCTTCATGCTTTCGAGCGCCTTCACCTTGAAGGTGTCGATGTTGTCCATCGTGTCATAGATGTTCTGAAACGCGCGCTGCAGCACTTCGACCGGGATGGTCGAGCTGGCAGCCTGTTCGTGGATCTTGCCGGTCTGATCGCGCAGCAGCGTGCTGGTCGAATCGATGATGTTCGCGGTGGTGGTGTTGAGCGCGGTGACCTGCTCAAGCACCAGCCGCTGGTTGGTCATCGCCTGCGCCACGGTCACCGCGGTGCGCAGCGCGGCCACGGTGGTGGTGCTGGCGCGGTCCACGCCCTTGACCAGTTCGACGTTGTTCTTCTTGACCAGGTCGAGCGCGAGATAACCCTGCACCGCCACCGCCATCTGGGTGAGCAAGTCCTGGGTGCGCTGGCGGACATAGAACAGCGCGGTCTCACGCACCGCCTTGGCCTTCGCAGGATCGGTCGCGTCGAGATCGGCGGCCTTTTCTTCAAGCTTCTCGTCAAGCGTGCGCGAAATATGGATCATCTGCTCGAGATTGCCCATCGCTTCCCACAGCTTGGCCCGCTCGACGTCGATCGCCGCG
>JBJTMA010000081.1:0-7209 GCA_046063295.1 Novosphingobium sp. | reverse complement strand
TGCTCGCCGGGCCGGTCAACGAGGTGCGTTCGATGATAACCGGCTGGTACCGCCTGCCGCGCGAGAAGGGAGATGCAGCATGATCCTGAGCCGGCGCGGATTGATCGGCATCGGCGCGGCGGGCGCGGGTAGCCTGCTGCTCGGCGGATGCGACAAGCTCAATTCCTCGGACACCTTTCGCGGCGCATTGAAGGGCGCGACCGGGCTCAACCAGCGGACCCAGCGCTTCCTGATGGGGGACGGCCTGGCGCGTGAATTTTCGGAAAGCGATATCTCGCCGGCTTTCAAGCCCAATGGCAGCATCAGTGTCGACAATCCGGCATACAAGGCGCAGCTCGCACAGGGCTTTGCCGGGTGGGCGCTGCAGGTGGACGGCCTCGTCAAGCAGCCGTTGATGCTGCCGCTCACCGCGCTCAAGGCGATGAAGCAGCGCGCCCAGATCACCCGGCACGATTGCGTCGAAGGGTGGAGCGCGATCGCCAAGTGGCAAGGGGTGCAGCTCGGCACCGTGCTCGCCGCCGCGGGGCTGCTTCCCAGCGCGAAATACGCGGTGTTCCACTGCGCCGACATTCTTGAAGGCGCGCCCTATTACGAATCGATCGACCTGACCGATGCGTTCCATCCGCAGACGATTCTGGCCTGGGCGATGAACGGCCAGCCGCTGACCGAAGCCCACGGCGCGCCGCTGCGCCTCAGGGTGGAGCGCCAGCTGGGCTACAAGCAGGCCAAATACATCATGCGCATCGAACTCACTGATACGTTGGCCGGGCACTACGGTGGTAACGGCGGGCACTGGGAAGATGCCCGCGGCTATCAGTGGTACGGCGGGATCTAGCCGCAGCTAGATCAGCTTGCGCACTTCCTCGGCACTGTACAGCCAAAGGTCGGCGCCTTCGCGTTGCACCCCGGCCATCGCCTTGTTGAACTCGGCCATGTGCGCGCTCTTGCCGTGGGCACCCAGCGCATCGGCATCGCGCCAGCGTTCGGCGATATGGATAAGGTCGGGATCGCCGACATCGCGCGAAAACGAGTAGTGGATGCAGCCGTCTTCGGCGTTGGTCGCCGCGACCATTGCGCGGGCCTGATCGGCCACCTTGTCGAATTCGCCGGTCGCCAGTTTGAGCCAGCCTTGGATCAGCAGCATTGTCGTCTCCCGTTCGTCGATTTGGGAGCAGGCTATCGGCTGGCGACCCGCGCGGCAAGCATCGCGCACCAATCGCTACGGCGTCCGCGCCACGGTTCGGCCAGGCCCTCGCGGACCAGTTCCCCGCCCAGCGACTGGTTGCCCCGGCGCACCACGCGCAGCGCGCGGCCATAGCGGTCGGTGGCGCGGCCTTCGATTTCGAGCGTGAAGGGCCCGGCATTGAGCAGCGCGATCAGTCGCCGGGTCGCACGGTCGCCCAGCGCCTGCTCCTCGGCGCAGCCCGCCTCGTGCGTTTCAGGGGCGTTGATATCGGCAATGCGCACCTTCTCGCCCTTGAGCCAGAAGGTGTCGCCATCGACGACGCAGGTGGTACGGGGCCCTTCGGCGCAGAGCGCGAATGTGGCGGCGGCGAGCGTGACAAGCGGGATCGGCATGCCCGCGAAATGCCGCGCCCGGCCTGTTCCCGGGTATCCGCAATTCTACGTGGTTTCCCTCGGTTTCGGAGGGATAACGCGCCAATTCCCGCGCCCTAAAGGCTCAGGAACAGGCCCGCCAAAGCCGCGCTCATCAGGTTCGACAGGCTGCCCGCGGCGAGCGCTTTCATCCCCAGCCGGGCGATCACCGGGCGCTGGTTGGGGGCGAGGCCGCCCGTCACCGCCATCTGGATCGCAATCGAGCTGAAATTGGCAAAGCCGCACAAGGCAAAGGTCACGATCCCTTGGGTTACCGGGGAGAGGTCCTTCGCCGCGCCAAGGTCGATGAAGGCGACGAATTCGTTCAGCACCACTTTGGTGCCGAAAAATCCGCCCGCGCGCATCGCCTCGGCCCAATCGGGCGCGCCGAGCAGGCGGAAGATCGGGGCGAAGATATACCCCAGCACCATCTGGAACGACAATTCGGGATGGCCGAACCAGCTGCCGATCCCGCCGACGATCCCGTTGGCCAGCGCCACCAGCGCCACGAAGGCCAGCACCATCGCGCCAACCATCACCGCCAGCTTGACTCCGGTCTGCGCGCCTTGCGAGGCCGCCATGATGACGTTTGCGGGCCGTTCCTCCTCGTCGGGGATCTTGACCTCGTCGGGTTCGACCAGCTTCTGGTCCTTGGGATCGGGCATGATGATCTTGGCCATCACAATCCCGCCCGGCGCCGACATGAAGGCTGCGGCGACAAGATAATCGATGCGGATCCCCATCGAGGCATAAGCGGCGAGGATCGTCCCCGCGACCCCGGCCATGCCCACGCTCATCAGGCAGAACAGCTGGCTGGGGGTGAGCGCGGCAAGGTACGGCCGGATCACCAGCGGGCTTTCCGACTGGCCGACGAAGATGTTCGACGCCGCCGAAAGGCTTTCGACCTTTGAAATGCCGGTGATCTTCTCAAGCCCCCCGCCGACCCAGCGGATCACCAGCTGCATGATCCCGACATAATAGAGTACCGAAATCAGTGCGGCGAAGAAGATGATCACCGGCAATGCGGCGATGGCGAAGCTGTTGCCGCCGACTTCGGGCTTGGCGAGCGGGCCGAAGATGAATTCGGTCCCGGCATGGGCATAACCGAGCAGCGCCGCGACCCCGTTCGAGATCGCCTGCAGCACCACGTTGCCCCACGGCACATAAAGGACCAGCGCGGCGAAACCTGCCTGCAGCGCGAAGGCGGCGCCGACCACGCGCGGGCGTATCGCCTTGCGGTCCGACGAAAGCAGGTACGCGATTGCGAGGATCAGAACGATCCCGATCAGGCTCATAAGGTGTTGCATTGCTTGGACCCGCCCCGGACTGAAATTTGCGGACCGACCTAACGGCTTTGTCAGAGCAGTCAAATCCCCGGCCACTTCCCTCCACGCAAAACCCCGGCTAAGTGCTGCCGATGCAGAACCAGAACGCCATCCAGATCCCCCGCTCGCTGTTCGCCTTTTCGTTGCTCTATGGTGGGCTCTGCGTGCTTGCCGGCGTGCTCGGGACCAAGCTTGCCTCGCTGGGCCACTGGCCGCTCCTGGGTGATCTTGCGGTAGAGAGCGGAATCTTCGCCTTCCTGCTGCTGGTGGTGATGGCCAGCGCGGTGGCTGAGCTGTTCGGGCAGGACCGCGCCAACCAGCTGGTGCGCTTCGGCTTCATTCCGCTGATCGTCTCGATGGTCCTGCTGACGCTGGTGATCCGCGTGGTTCCGCCCGCGCCGTTCTGGCATGACCAGGATGCCTTCGCGAAGCTGCTGGGGCAGGGCGCGCGGATGCAGTTCGCCGGCCTCATTTCCTATGGCACCTCGCAGACACTGAATGTCTACCTCTTTTCCCGCTTGCTCGGCGGGCAGGGCAAGAGCCTGGTCCTGCGCGCCTGGATCGCCAGCCTGCTAAGCCAGATCGTCGATACCGTGTTGTTCATCACCATCAGCTTCGCCGGACAGGACCTCCCGCTGCTGCAGATCATGGAAGGCCAGATCATTTCCAAGCTGGTGCTTTCGACGATCATGGTCCCGCCGCTGATCTGGGTCTTCGTCCGGCTCGGCCGCTGGCTCGACGCGAATTGAGTTCAAGACGATGACCGATCCCCACGATCCCGCAATGCTCGCCAAGGCCGAAGTACTGGTTGAGGCGCTACCTTACCTGCAGCGCTACGCCGGCAAGACCTTCGTCGTGAAATACGGCGGACATGCGATGGGCGATCCCGAACTGGCGCGCGACTTTGCCGAAGACGTGGTGCTGCTGAAGGCGGTCGGCATCAATCCGGTCGTGGTCCACGGCGGCGGCCCGCAGATCGGCGCGATGCTCAAGAAGCTGGGTGTGGAAAGTACCTTTATCGACGGTCTGCGCGTGACCGACAAGGCAACCGCCGAAGTCGCCGAGATGGTCCTTTCTGGCTCGATCAACAAGGAACTGGTCGGCTGGATCGCGGGCGCCGGAGGCAAGGCGCTGGGCATTTCGGGCAAGGACGGCGGGCTGGTCACCGCGGCCAAGGTCGAACGCACGACCAAGGACCCCGAAAGCAATATCGAACAGGCGCTCGATCTCGGCTTCGTGGGCGAACCGCGCAAGGTGGATTGCAGCATCATCGAAACCGCCAGCGCGGCGGGCATGATCCCGGTGATCGCGCCGATCGCCCCGGGCGAGGACGGCGCGACCTACAACATCAACGCCGATACCATGGCCGGGGCGATCGCCGCCGCGCTGGGGGCGGCGCGGCTGTTCCTGTTGACCGACGTGGCCGGGGTGCTGGGCGCGGACGGCGAGTTGCTGACCGATCTCCAGCCCGGCGACATTGCCCGGCTCCAGGCCGAGGGAGTAGTGAAGGGGGGCATGATCCCCAAGCTCGAAACCTGCATTCACGCGGTCGAGGCCGGGTGCGAGGCTGCTGTCGTGCTCGATGGACGGGTACCCCACGCGATGCTGCTCGAGATCTTTACCGAACGCGGCGCCGGGACGCTGATCCGGGCATGAAGCGCGCCGCCCTTATCGCCGCGATTCTGCTCGCCGCCTGCTCGAAGCAGGCGCCCGCGCCCGCTCCGTCAGCAAGCGCGGACGCCGGCGAGGCCGCGCTGCCCGCCGCTACCACTGCGCCCCCGGCCCCTGCGGCATCCCCGGCGCCGATCCCCGCAACCGGGCAGAGCATCGATGCTTCCCTCGCGGAGCCGGTTTCCACTTCGCGCGATCCGTCAAAGGTGGTCGAGGCCTGGGCCAAGGCGATGAGCCTCAAGCAATGGGGCACGGCCTATCGCTATTGGGGCGATGAAGGTGCACGCTCGGGGCTCACGCTGCTGCAGTTCAGCGAAAAGTGGGGCCGGGTCTCCAACCCCGAATTCGAGCTGCGTCCCGGCACGACCGAGGGCGCGGCAGGGTCTTCCTATTACACCGCGCCGATCGTGCTGATCGACGGCAAGCGCACGTCTCGCGGACAGATCGTGCTGCGCCGGGTTAACGACGTGCCCGGCGCGACCGCGGAACAATTGCGCTGGCACATCGAGAGCCTGACGGTCTCACCCTGATCTTAGGCATCAGTTTTCGTTGTTGCGCATGTCCGGGCGGCATTTGGGCGGCTGCACGGTTGCCCTTGCCTGTGCACCTCGGCTAAGCGCGCTCAACCTGGCAGGAGGACGTATGGCCGTTGGCTTATTGGCGCTCGTAGGCATCATCAATTACCTGATCACGATCGTGATCATTCTGGTCGTCGTCCAGTTCGTGCTCAGCCTGCTGTTCAGCTTCAACGTGGTCGACCGGTACAGCCAGTGGGCGGGCGGGTTGTGGCGGGCTTGCAGCGCGCTGCTCGATCCGCTGCTGCGCCCGATCCAGCGCCTGATGCCCGATACCGGCCCGATCGACTTTTCGCCGATGGTGCTGATCGTACTGCTGCGGGTGCTGCAGACGATCCTCGCCTCGCTCGCCAATGGGAGCGTGCAATGACCGCTGCAGTTATCGACGGAAAGGCCTTCGCCGCAGGCCTGCGCGCACGGGTGGCCGACTATGCCGCAACCTTCGAACAGAGCGCTGGGCGCAAGGCAGGCCTTGCCGTGGTGCTGGTGGGTGAAGACCCGGCGAGCCAGGTCTATGTCGCAAGCAAGGGCAAGGCGACGGTCGAATGCGGCATGGCCAGCTTCGAACACAAGCTTCCCGAAGATACCACGCAGGAAACGCTGATCGCGCTGGTCGACCGGCTCAACGCCGATCCCGCGGTCGATGGCATCCTGGTCCAGCTGCCGCTGCCGAAGCATCTCGACGAGCAGGCGGTGGTTGAGCGGATCAGCCCGGCCAAGGATGTCGACGGGCTGACCCCGATCAGCACCGGTCGCCTCGCGCTGGGCCTGCCCGGTCTGGTGCCGTGCACGCCGCTGGGTTCGCTAATGCTGCTCAAGGACCGGCTGGGCGACCTTTCGGGGATGAACGCGGTCGTCATCGGCCGCTCGATCCTGGTCGGCAAGCCGATGGCGCAGCTGCTGTTGGGCGAAAACTGCACCGTGACGATTGCGCACAGCCGCACCAGGAACCTCAGCGAAGTGGTGCGCGGTGCGGACATCGTGGTTGCCGCTGTCGGCCGGCCCGAAATGGTCAAGGGCGATTGGCTCAAGCCCGGTGCCTGCGTGATCGACGTCGGGATCAACCGCCTGCCGCCGAGCGATGACAGGCCCAAGGGGCGGCTGGTCGGCGATGTCGACTATGCCAGCGCCGCAGAAGCCGCCGGGGCGATCACCCCGGTGCCAGGCGGGGTAGGGCCGATGACCATCGCCGTCCTGCTGCGCAATGCGGTGGTTGCGGCGCATCGCAACGCCGGCGTCGCGCTGGCCGAAGGCGCGCTTTAACGCGTACTGGCAACCGCTTGCCGAGCGCACTACTAGTGTTCGGCATGAGGAAACCGATTCTCCTGATCGCCGCGGCAGCACTGCTCGCCGTTCCAGCCACCGCGCAGCGCCGGCCCGATCGCGACGCACGCAATGGTAACGGCAATGCCAATCCCAGCGCGGTGATCGCGGCCGAGATCGCCTTTGCCCAATTGGCGCAGGACAAGGGGCAATGGACCGCGTTCCGCTCCACCGCGACCAAGGATGCGGTAATGTTCGTGCCGCAGATGGCCTATGCGCAGGCGTTCCTGAAAGACCGCGCCGATCCGCCCGCCGCGGTCAAGTGGCAGCCGCACCAGGTCTGGTCGAGCTGCGACGGCAGCCTGGCGGTGACCCGCGGCGCCTGGCAGCGGCCCGATGGATCGACCGGCTATTTCACCACCGTGTGGCAGCGCCAGAAAAACCTGTCGTACAAATGGGTACTGGATCAGGGCGATTCGATGCCGTTCCCGCTGGACGAGCCTGAGATGATCGCGGCCAAGGTTGCCGATTGCCCGGCCGGATACCGCCCCGAACGCGCTGCCAAGGCCAAGGACTTCAAGGGCAACTTGCCCGTGCTTGATCCCGCGCACCGCAGCGGCGCCTCGCTTGACGGCACGCTGGGCTGGGATGTCACCGTCACGCCCGAAGGCGCGCGACATTTCGTGGTGACCATGACCACTGATGGCAAGGTGCAGATGGTTCAGGACCTGCAGGTCGAAGCGCCTGCCAAGTGATTCCGGCAGAATAAGATGCTCGAC
>JBJTMA010000080.1:0-7364 GCA_046063295.1 Novosphingobium sp. | reverse complement strand
TGAGCTGATCATGATCGTCCAGGTCTGGGTCGCAGCGCGGCGGCTTGGTATGGTCAGCAGGCAAAAACTGCGGGTGGGGACTGCAAGCCTGATTGTCGAGTTGCGCCATCGGCGAACTTCTCTAGACAATCCCGACATATGAAGGCCGTAATCCTGTGCGGCGGGCAAGGGACCCGCATCCGCGATGTCGCTGACGACATCCCCAAGCCGATGATCCGCATCGGCGATCGCCCGATCCTGTGGCACATCATGCGCACTTATGGCGCCGCGGGGATCAACGAATTCGTCCTGTGCCTCGGCTACAAGAGCTGGGCGATCAAGCAATACTTCCTCAACCTGCGTGCCCAGCTCGCTGATCTTACCATTTCGCCAGGGAAACCGGGTGAGGTCGACTATGGCACAGCCGAATTTCCTGAAGCGGCCTGGCAGATTGTGCTCGCCGAAACCGGGCTTTCCTCGCAGACCGGCGCGCGGCTCTGGAACGTGCGTGACCGCCTGATGGGCGAAGACCTGTTCTGCCTGACCTATGGCGACGGCGTGGCCGATATCGATGTGGCGAAGGTGGTCGAATTCCATCGCAGCCACGGCAAAGCCGCAACGGTTACCGGGGTCCACCCGCCGGGGCGCTTCGGGGTGATGACTGTCAGCGGGGCGCAGGTCACAAGCTTTTCCGAAAAACCGCAGGCCGGTGAAGGCCTGATCAACGGCGGCTATTTCGTCTTCTCGCCAAAGGTCTTCGATTTCCTTGATGACGATCCGGGCCTGATCCTCGAACAGCAACCGCTGATGCGGCTCGCCGAGGCAGGCGAGCTGATGCTTTACGAGCATCACGGCTTCTGGCAGCCGATGGATACCTACCGCGAATGGCGTCTGCTCAATGACTTGTGGGACGGCGGCCAGGCTCCCTGGAAGCGCTGAGCAATGTTCGCTGACGCATATCGCGGCAAGACGGTTTTCCTCACCGGGCACACCGGGTTCAAGGGCTCGTGGCTCACGCTATGGCTGCAGCGGCTGGGTGCGCGAGTGGTGGGCTATTCACTGGCCCCGCCGACCGAGCCCAGCCTGTTCGTCCAGGCCGAGGTAGTCGACGGTATCGAGCATCACATCGGCGATGTTCGCGATCCCGCAGCGCTGGCGTCCGCGCTGGCCGGGGCAAAGCCCGACTTCGTGTTTCACCTTGCGGCCCAGCCGCTGGTAATCGAAAGCTATGCCCAGCCGGCCGAGACCTTTGCCACCAATGTTACGGGTTCGATCAACCTGATGGAGGCGGTGCGCGTATCGGGAATGCGCGGCGCGGTGGTGATGGTCACCACCGACAAGGTCTATCTCAACCGGGAATGGGAACACGCCTACCGCGAAGGCGATCCGCTGGGCGGGCACGACCCCTACAGTGCCAGCAAGGCGGCAATGGAAATCGCGGTATCTTCGTGGCGCGACAGTTTCTTCAATCCCGCCGACGAAGCGCGGCACGGCGTGCGCATGGCGAGCGCCCGCGCGGGCAATGTGATCGGTGGGGGCGATTGGTCCTCCAACCGCTTGGTGCCTGACCTGATGCGCGCGCTTGCCGGCAACCAGATACCGACTTTGCGCAATTCGGGTTCGCTGCGCCCGTGGCAGCATGTGCTCGAACCGCTTGCCGGCTACCTATGGCTCGGCGCGAAGCTTGCCGAGGCCGATGGGGTGCGTTTTGCCGGGGCATGGAATTTCGGGCCGCAGCCCACCGACGTGCGCAGCGTAGCCGAACTGGCCGACGCGGTGCTGGCCGAATGGGGTGCAGGCGGTTGGACCGATGCGTCGCAAGCTGGTGCGCTGCACGAAGCCGGCTTGCTGCGGCTCGCGATCGACAAGGCGGTGGGCCAGCTCGGCTGGCGGCCGGTCTGGGATTTTGCCGAGACAGCACGGCGCACTACGGTATGGTACAAGGCGGTGAGCGCCGATCCGGCTGAGGCCCGCGCGGCAACCCTTGCAGATCTCGATGCCTACGTCGCTGCGGCCGCGGCGCTAGCGCTGCCCTTCGCCCGGTGAGAGTCTCGAGCGGCCTGCTTGACGTCTTGGCGGCGAAACAATTTGCCGGGCAGCGCGTGCTGCTGACCGGGGCGAGTGGGTTCCTTGGCTGGCATGTTGCTCGCCAGGGGCTGGCCGCCGGCGCCGAGGTGCACTGCCTGGGCCGCGCGCCGGGTCCCGATGGCGCCCGGCACCATGCGACTGATCTGCGGGATCGCGATTCAGTCCGCAGCGTGCTCGACGCCTGCAAACCGCAGCATGTGATCCATTGTGCCGCACCAGGGGTCGCTTACGGCAGCACCACGCTCGCCGAAATGCTCGCTGTTGCCGTCTTGGGCACCGAGGCGCTGCTCGATGCCTGCACTGCACTGGATGCGCCGCCCCGTGTCGTCCTGGTCGGATCGGGGTTCGAATATACGAATGCCAATCAAGCGGTCGCCGAGGACTGGCCCGTTATTCCGGCAGGAAGTCACTACGGCGCGGCCAAGGCCGCCGCGGCAGCCGTTGCAGGCGCATTCGCGGATCGTCTAGCCATCACGCTCTTGCGTCCGTTTCACATTTACGGCGCGGGCGAAGGGCAACGGCGGCTTGGTCCCTTTTTGATTGCAGAAGCGAAGGTAGAGCGCCCTGTCGAGCTCACCGCATGCGAACAGCAACGCGACTTCCTCCATGTCGATGATTGCGCCGCTATGCTGTGGGCCGCGCTGGGCGCTATGACACCAGCCCCAGGACTTGATATCTGCAACATCGGCAGCGGCCGACCGATCACACTACGCAGGTTCATCGAACAGTTGGTGGCCGAACTTGAAGTGCGAGGCCTAGCGCCAGCATGTCGGATTGGCGCTTTGCCGTACCGCGCTGCCGAACCGATGGTCAGCCTGCCCGATTTGACGCGCTGGGAGCAGCGCGGCCTGCGTGGTGCCAGGGTTTCGCTGGCAGAGGGAGTCGCCGATCTCGTAACGCAGGAGCTTGCCCGATGCGGCTGATCAACCAAGTCCGTTTCCTGCCACGCCGGCTGATCGCCGATGAGCGCGGATGGTTTCTCAAAGTGCTGGACGGAGGCGAGGAAGGCCTACCGGCGGCGGTGGGCGAGGTCTACCTGACCATGGCGGTGCCGGGGCAGGCGCGAGGCAACCACTACCATCCAGGATGCGCCGAATGGTTCACCATCGTCGAAGGCTGCGCGCGATTGGTGGTCGCCGACCCGGTGACCGGCGAACGCGCCGAGTGGACGCTCGACGCGGCCGATCCCAAGACCGTTTACATGCCTGCCGGCCTGGCGCACGTTTTCGTCAATCCGCCCGATGCGAGCGATACTTTCCTGCTCGTGGCCTATGCCGCCAATCGCTATGATCCCGCCGACACCGTGCCCTTCGCCGTTGCATGAGCGTGCCGCTGATCTCGATCGCGCTGCCAGTGCGCAACGGAGCGAATTACCTTGCCGAAGCACTCGACAGTATTTTGGCGCAGAGCTTTGCCGACTTTGAACTGCATGTTTCGGACAATGCCTCGGATGACGAAACCCCGGCAATTCTCTCGGCCTATGCCGCGCGCGATACACGAGTCAGGGTATCACGCAGTGAGGAGCTCATCCCGCAGGCGGCCAACGTCAACCGTGCGGTCCGGCTTTGTCCCAGTCCGTGGATTAAGCTGTTCTGCCACGACGACCTGATGCGCGAGGATTGTCTGGCCCAAATCGCCACTGCGATTGGAAAAGTTTCGCCAAAAACCGGCCTGATCGGCAATGGCGAGCGGCATCTGTTTGGCAATGGCTACGTGGCACCAGCCGAACTCGACCTTGGCCTGCTTCAATTGGCAGGCCATGATGCGATCGCCCGCAAGTTGTGGGATGTCCGCCGGTCGGTGCCGTTCCCCGCGCTGACCAACGCGACTGTGCGCCGTAGCGCTTTTGAGGCGGCCGGCGGGTTCGATCCGCGTTACCTGTATTTCGACCTGTTTTGCTGGATGCAGCTCTTGCTCGAATATGACTATGCGGTGCTGTACGCTCCGCTCACGATCAACCGGATTCATGCCGGACAAGTTGCCGTGCAGGCGCGCGCGTCGTTGCGCGAACTTGCCGATTTGCGTGCCTTCCTGCCGGCATATGTTGATCGGCACGGAAGCGAACTCGGCATGTCGCTCAAGGCGCGGACACGAGTACGATTGATCCCCGCGGCGCTGGCCGCGCGCGGGGTCGCTGGGGACTGGATCGCGGCGCGAAAGTTGCGGGCGCTGCGCACTTTTTTCAAAATGCCGCTGGTTTACTGGCCGGTTCTGCCCCTGCTGATCGTGCGCGCGATCCGGGGCGAACGCGCCCGGCTAGGGGCTCTTGCCCGGCATGTGCCTGCCGAATTGCTTTATCCTGCCTGACGCGGAAAGCCCGCCGCGATTTCTTCGTGGCTGCCATCTGCGTCGATCCGGGCGACAGCCTGCAGCAGTGCTTCGAGGCGGTGCAAGTGGCTCGACGTGATCAGCAGGCGCGCGTGGGGAATGCGCACTGCGGCAAGGGCATAGAGCGCGGCAAGCTCTGCGGTTCGCCGATCCGAGTTACTGCCGCTCGCCCGGCCGAGCGCTTCGGCGAAGCGAAGATCCATGTTCGCAAGTGCAAGCCCGGTCTTGCCGATCGAGTGAAGCCGCAAGCCCCGGTGGCGCGGCAATTGACCGGCGCCGAGCAGCCAGCGCGGATCGGGCGCGCATTGGGCAATCATCCCGCGTGGAAAGCGTTCATCGAGTTCGATGTCCCATTGGGCGTAACCGGCATAACCCGGTGTTGCTCCTGTGTCGGCAGCGAGTTGCTCCAGACTGGCGAGCACTGAACGGGTCACTTCGACCGCACTGATGTCGTGAAGCAGCAGGCCCTGGATTCGGCCCAGCCGATCAAGCGAGCGCTCGAACGATGCGGTCATTGCTTCGGCCGAGAAGTCGTTTCCACTCTGCCCGGCGATAGCGCTTGCTGGCAGGTGCGCGTAGGCAGGCTCGTTGCCGGCCACGGATCGCTTTATCCGTCGCAGCACGGTGCGTGCCCACGCGAACGTAGGCGGCGCAGACCCGACCTTGGTGGCGATTTGCACGTCTGGATAGCCGCGCGCCGCCTTGCCGACCGCGGCCTCCGCCGTGCCCACGCCATAGCTTGGTGCGGTGTCGATCGCAGTGATGCCCGCATCGAGCGCGGTGCGGATCAGTCGCACTGCGCCATGCTCTTCGGCTCCGCCAGCAATGCGCGCGGTGCCCAGAACGAGGCGCGACAGGATCATGCGGAACGTCGCGCGACAAGCGTGTCCGACAGACGGACCGCCAAGGCCAGTGCAGTGAGCGTCGGGTTTGCGAAGCTGCCAGACGGGAACGTAGCCGCGCCCAGTGCAAACAGGTTGTCGGTCCCGAAGACCTTGAGATCGGGGTCAACGACGCCGTTCTCGGCGGTTGTCGCCATTCGCGCGCCGCCCATCTGGTGGTAGGCGTCATGGAACTCTTCAAGAAAGGCTGGGTCCTCACGCTCTACCCGGGGATCGATTTCAATCACGCCGAGTCTCAGTTCGGCAAAATCTTCCTTCAGGCGCTCGCACAGCAAGCGCAGTGCGCGCAGTTCGGGCTTACCGTCGATGGCCCAGTTTAGCACCAGCGTCTGAGGATCTTCCGGATCAAGGGTAATCCGGCTTTCGGGGAAAAGCACCTGCTCAACCTCTGTGCCGAGGTAGGCAGTGTCGCCGACCAGACCGGGACCCCGGCGCTTGACCAGGTATCGCCAGATCAGCGGCGCGAGCATTGCAAGACTCCGCAGTATGCCGGGCCCGGTCGCATCCTTGGAATTCCGATGGCTTAGACTAGCAAGGCTATGGAGCAGCTCCCGGACGGTTAGGGGGGAGAGTACCATGGCGGCCGCATTCGGCACTGCCGCTGCCTGCTGCACATGGTCCGCCAGCCGCAGCTTGACAGAAAACTTGTGCCCCGACTTCAGCACAGGGTCGCTGAAATTGCGAAGCGCGACAGGATCGATGTCACGGATAGTTCCGGCCACGGCGTGGAGGTGGTCGATGAACCAGCGCCCGATATGCGGGTTTTCGGCAAAGCCGCAATTCGGCTCGCTACGCGCCGCGCGAAGCAGGGTGCCGACCAGTTCGAAAGTACCGTTGGCCAATACGACGTCTCTGGCCTCGACCACTCCGGTGCCTCCCAGCCGGATCCCCGTGCAACGTCCGGCGCTTCCAAACTCGAGCAGTTCGACAGGATGATCCGTCAGCACATGGAGGTTAGGCATTTGCGCAAGTTCATCCGCAAACAGCCGAGCGAAATCGGGCTGGGGCAGCCAGGTGGCGACTGCCATTTCGACTTGGTCTCCGAATGCGGGAAGACGGCCAGCTGCACCGCGAAACACTGTGGTCGCATCGCGCAAACCTGCAGGGATACCGAGCATTTCGAGCGCACGGCGTGCGGCGGCATTTAGTTCGACGGGCGATATTGGCCACGCGGCCTTGCCCGGATAGGTTCCGCCTTTGAGGTCGCCTTCCCCGAAGGGCATGAGCTGCCCGCCCCATAGACGCGTCGTTCCGCCGAGCGCCTTCATCCGGCCTTCCGCGATGCCAAGATGCTTGCGACCGGTCGATTTGGCGCGATTGGCCTTGCGGAATGCAATCGGTGGTTGCGCCGGACCGCCTTCGACCAGGGTCACCTGCAGTCCTTGGCGGGCAATCAGGATGGCAAGAGCAATCCCGACCGCGCCCGCCCCAACGATGGCCACATCTGGTTCCAATGCAGCAGGCGGGAGTTGGGACGGGTGGCTAACAATCACAATCCCAGGTCCGCCAAAAGCTTTGCAATGTTCTCGCGGTAGCGGGCAAACGTGTAGTTGCGAGCTTCAATCGGTGCCGCTCGTCGCCAGGCTTCGAGCCGAGGACGGTCGGCAATAGCCGTCTGCATGGCGGCTTCGACCGCATCGGTCTCTAATCGGCCAAGCATGATTCCGGTATCGGGTGTGACTGCCAGGGCGCAGCGATCGGACTGGATCAGTGCGCAGCCCGATGCGAGCGCTTCATAGAGCACGATCCCGGCGCCTTCGAAATAGCTCGGCAGCAGCAGGACGTCATGCTGCGCCATGATGCCGGGAACGTCCGCGCGGGCAACCGGCGGTACCCACGTGACCCTGTCGGCGTAGGGCGCAAACATCTTGGGCGGGATCTTGAGGTCACCCACGATGGTCAGTTCCGCTTCGCTGCGCGGTATCCGGGCTATCGCTTCAAGCACATGATGGATGCCCTTGCGGGGTATGGCGAGCCCCATGAAGAGAAACCGCACCGGCGTGCCAGCCGCACGCAGGGCCGGCTCAGGGACCTTTGCAAACAAGGCTTCGTCATAGCAGTAGTTCA
>JBJTMA010000079.1:0-3001 GCA_046063295.1 Novosphingobium sp. | reverse complement strand
TGATGATCTGCGCGACGTGATCCTCGCCGTACTTGGCCTGGACATAGCGGATCACCTCGCCGCGGCGGGTTTCGCAGAAGTCGATATCGAAGTCCGGCATCGAAACGCGTTCGGGGTTGAGGAAGCGTTCGAACAGCAGACCAAGCCGAAGCGGATCGAGATCGGTGATGGTCAGCGCCCAGGCAACCACAGACCCCGCACCCGACCCTCGCCCCGGGCCCACCGGAATGTCGTTGTCCTTGGCCCACTTGATGAAGTCGGCCACGATCAGGAAGTAGCCGGCGAAACCCATTGTGTTGATGACATTGGCTTCGAAATCGAGCCTATCGAAATAGGCCCGGCGTTCCTCCTCTGCCATTTCGCCATAAGGCGCGAGCCTGGCTTCGAGGCCCGTGCGCGCATCCTCGATCAGCATTCGTGCTTCACCGGCGGCATCGCCGGCGAGGCTGGGCAGCAGCGGCTTGCGCTTGGGCGGCGCGAAGGCGCAGCGCTGGGCGACCACCAGCGTGTTGGCCAGCGCCTCGGGCAGGTCGGCGAACAGCTCCTGCATCATCGGCGCGCTCTTGACCCAGGTCTGTGCGCTCGAGCGCGGACGGTCGGCGGCGTCGAGGTGGGTCGAGCCGGCGATGCACAGCATCGCATCGTGCGCGGCATGGAATTGCGGATCGCCGTATGCTGCGGGGTTGGTCGCCACCAATGGAAGATCGCGGGCATAGGCGAGGTCGATCAGCGCGTCCTCTGCGGCATCTTCTGCAGCGTCGCCGCGCCGCGCAATCTCGATGTAGAGTCGGCCGGGGAACAGGCGTTCGAGCCCTTCGCAATAGTCGGTCGCAGTCTCGGTCCGTCCTTCGGCCAGCAAACGCACCAGTGCACCCTCGCCCGCTGCGGTGAGCGCGATCAGGCCTTCGGTATGACCGCCCAGATCAACCAAGGTGACATGCGGTTCGAGCTCCAGCGGACGATCGAGGTGGGCCTTCGACACGAGGTGGCACAGATTGTTCCAGCCCGTCTCGTTCTGCGCATAAAGCGCGAGCCAGTCGATCGGCCCGTCGGCACTGCGCCGTACCCCCAGCGTAACCCCGATGATCGGCTGAATCCCGGCGTCGCGCGCGGCCCCGGCGAAAGCCATCGCAGCGTAAAGCCCATTGCGGTCCGCAATAGCTATTGCCGGAAAACCGCGCTCTTTTGCCAGCTTGACCGCCGCCTTCGGTTCGACCGCGCCTTCGAGCAGCGAGTAGCTGGAAAGGACGCGCAAGGGGACGAAACCGGTGTGGGACATCGCGGCGACGGTAGTCATTCGAGGAGAGATTCGCAAAAGCGGATTGCAGATCTTTTCCACTGCGCGGGCCCGGCTGCCCCCTTGCACTGGCCAAAGCACGCAAACTGTGGTTCGATGCGCAACGATACCGGGTCGTCTTCGCTAATCCCAACTGCACGAGGGGTATGGACATGAACGATAGCACCCAATCCGGCGGGCTGATCCAGCGCGCCCAGAACATTATCATGCGGCCCGCGCAGACCTGGCCGGTGATCGCTGCCGAACCAAGCTCTCCTGGCGAACTGATAACCAGGTATGCCGTACCGCTGGCTGCGATCGGACCTGTCGCCATGTTCCTGCGCGGCCAGGTGTTCGGCTACGGCGCCTTGGGCATCTCGTTCCGCCCAGGTCTCGTCTCCGGCATTTCGAGCATGATCGTCAGCTACGTCCTGGCCTTGGTCGGTGTGATCGTCCTTGCCCTGATCGCGGATTTCCTCGCGCCCAAGTTCGATGGTGTGGCCAACCGGACCAACGCCTTCAAACTGGTCGTCTATTCGTGTTTTGCGGCGTGGCTTTCACAGATTTTCCAGCTCATTCCCGGCCTTGGCCTGCTGGGTCTGGCTGGGCTTTATTCGGGGTATTTGTATTACACCGGCGCAACTCCGCTGATGAAGGTCCCGCAAGACAAGAGCGTCGCCTATTCCGTCGTCACCTTGGTCTGCGCGGTGGTCCTGTGGCTGGTGGTCGGAACGGTCACCGCCTCATTGGTCGGTTTGTTCGGACTGGCGGGCGGACCTTCGATTGCCGCGAATGATTCGTCCGCAACCGTAACTCTGCCCGGCGGCACGGTCATCGATACGAGCAAGATCGACGTGGCGACCAAGCAGATGCAGGCGGTTGGCAATGGCCAGGTGAAACCGATCGATGGTGCACAGCTCCAATCGTTGCTGCCCGAAAGCCTGAACGGCTTCAGCCGTACCGCGCTTGAATCCAATGCCATGGGGCAGATGGGAACCGAAGCTGAGGCGACTTACACCCTTGGCGACAAGTCATTCCGCCTCAAGGTGCTCGATTCGACCGGACTTGGCGCGATTGCCGGAATCGGGAGCGCAATGGGCGTGGCACACAGCCGCGAGGACGCCGATGGCTACGAACGCTCAACCAGTGTGAACGGCCAGATGCAGATCGAAAAGTGGAACAACAAGGACCACCGCGGCGAGTTTACGCAGCAGGTTGCGAGCCGCTTCATGATCACTGCCGAAGGCGAAGCCGAAAGCATCGACCAGCTCAAGTCCGCAGTTGCGGCGATCGATCAGGGCAAGCTGGCCTCAATGGCGAAATAGCTTCGTCACCCCGAGATGACTCTGCTTTAGAGCAGCTTTTCGATATCCTTCTCAAGGCTCTCGGGCTTGTCGGTGGGCGCGTAGCGGCGCACCACCTTGCCATCGCGGCCGATCAAGAACTTGGTGAAGTTCCATTTGATCGACTTGGTCCCCATCAGGCCCGGAGCCTCGCTCTTGAGCCAGGAATAGAGCGGGGTTTCGTTCGCCCCGTTAACGTCGACCTTGGCCATGAGGGGAAAGCTGAGTCCGAAATTGACCTTGCAGAACTCGGCGATTTCGTCGGCGCTACCCGGTTCCTGGCCGCCGAACTGGTTGCACGGGAAGGCCATCACTTCGAACCCGCGGTCCTTGTACTTCTGGTACAGCGCCTCAAGCCCGTCGTACTGCGGGGTGAAGCCGC
>JBJTMA010000078.1:0-32469 GCA_046063295.1 Novosphingobium sp. | reverse complement strand
CGGCCATGTTGAAGGCCTCGTAGACCTGCCCCTGGTTCGCCGCGCCGTCACCGAAGTAGGCGAGGCAGAGACCGCCATCCTCGCGGTACTGATGGCCGAAGGCGAGCCCGGCGCCCAGCGGCACCTGCGCGCCGACGATGCCGTGGCCGCCGTAGAACTTATGCTCGGTCGAAAACATGTGCATCGACCCGCCCTTGCCCTTGGAAATCCCCGCGCCGCGACCGGTGAGTTCGGCCATGATTACCTTGGGGTCGATCCCGTAAGCCAGCATGTGGCCGTGATCGCGGTAACCGGTAATGACGCTGTCGTGCCCTGCCTTGAGCGCCGACTGCAGCCCGACCGCGACCGCTTCCTGGCCGATGTAGAGATGGCAGAACCCGCCAATCAGGCCCAGGCCGTAAAGTTGCCCGGCCTTTTCCTCGAACCGGCGGATCAGCAACATCTGCTCGTAGAAAGTCAGCAGTTCCTCGTCGCTCGCCTTGTAGCGAGAATCGGCGAGGTATGCGTCCTGAAGACTGCGGAGTTCGAAAGTTTCATCGTTCGATGCGCCCTTCGGGGGCGTCTTGCGAGTCGTGGCAGGCTTGGCCAAATCGGGCTCCCGTGGATTATCGGCGTCGAGGAGGGCCTCGAACATGCCGCGGCTATAAAGCGAGTTCGCCGTAAGGGAAACCGCTCCATACGTATTTGAATGGGAATTGGCTGCGGGCTGCTCAGTTGAGCAGCATCACCATTTCGTCCGGGTGGACCACGTTAAGCTGCGAGCGCATCAGCTGACCCGCCAGATCAGGATCGACATGATTCGGATCGAGCAGGGCAACACGGTTCTGCAGCTCATTGCGCTGGGCGGTGAGCTGCTGAAGTTCCTGCTGACGCTGTGCAAGCAAGCGGTTGTTTTCGCTCCAGGCCATCAAGCCGGAGGGACCGAACAGAACCCACGCACCCATTGCGAGGAGGCAAAACAGCGCAAAGCCATGCGTCACACGCTCACTGGCTAGTTGAATTGTTCCCCGGTTCCCCATGCACCCATTAGAATCATAATTGATTCAACAGTTCAAGCACTAAATCTGCAGCACGCTTGAACCTTGCGATAAAAAGAGCGCCCGGACCTGACGGAGGGTCCGGGCGCTTCAAGGGCGCTGCCGAAGGGAGGGAACGGGTGCAGCGCCCCTAGAGTGTTCGCCTAGTTGGTCGAGACGCTGGCTTTTGCCTTGCCTTGACCGTGGGCCGAAGCCTTGGCCCCGCCATTGGCGGCGGGCTGGCTCTGCGCCGAGCCCGACTGGTCCGACTGAGCAGGCTGAACAGCACTTTCACTCGAACCCTGCTGCTCGCCCTTTGCGACAATTTGCGCCTCGGACATCGCGGTCACCAGCACGTCGCCATTGGCAGCGAAATCAGAAGCCGGCAGCATGGTCGTGGTGTCCTTGACCTTGACCACCAGCGCCTTGACCTGGCCCCGGGCGTCGGCGACGACCTCCTTGACCTTGCCGATCTTTTCGCCGGTCATGTCAGCTAGTTGCGTGCCGGGCTTCACATCGAAGCTACCTGCGCCATCAGCCGCCGCGCTGCCCTCGAGCGCGAGGTTGTGCGACAGACCCGAGAAGATTCCGCTGGCCGAACCGTCTGCACTGCCAGTGGCCTGACCTGCACCGGCACTGGAGATCTGAGTTTGGCTCAGCGTGGTCACGAGGGTCTCGCCCTTCGCGGCAAAATCGGTAACCGGAAGCAGTGCGGTGGCGTCGCCCGACTTGACGAGCAAGCCCTTTACGCGGCCATTGGCGTCGGAGAATACTTCCTTCACCTTGCCGATCTTGTCGCCGTTCAAATCAAACAGCTGGGTACCCGCCTTCACATCGAAGGTCCCTGCCGCATCACCAGCGGCCGAACCGTCGAGCGCGAGATTGTGATTGAGGGCGGTCAGCGAACCGGTTGCCGAACCGGCGGCCTTCGCGGTCACCTCACCGCCGACCGAGCTGGCACTGGCAAGCAGGTTACCGGCCTTGTCGCGGGTGTTGACGACAAGGTTCCCTGCCTTGTCGCGCGTTGCGGTGACGATGTTGCCGGCGCGGTCCTTGAACGTAGTGACAAGATTGCCTGCCGCGTCGCGGGTCTGGCTCAGCGTGCCGCGAACCGCGTCGGTGCCGAACAGCTGGGCGTCAAGCGAAGCCGCGCTGGCGAAATTGCCCGAGGCAGCGGCCTGCGCGGCGCTCGAGGCAAGCGGGCTGTCAAGGGTCTGGACAAGCGATGCCGCGGCGTTGCCGCTCGCCGCGCCATTGGCGCTTGCCGAACCGGTGTGGGTGTTGAGCGATTTGCTGGCGGCCACGTTGCCGGTCGCATTGATCGCTCCGCTGGTGACCGCGCTGATCGGTGCGACCGGGACGGTGGGGATCGACGGCATGACCGGGATCGTCGGGATCGAGGGAATGGCCGGGATGGCGGGCATCCCGCCGCCGAGCAGCTGGGCCTGGGCGGGATTGGCAACGGCAAACAGCGCGGCGGCTGCGGTGGTATAGAAAATGCTCTTCATGGTTGCGTCCTCTTCTGAATGGCTGGCGACCAATCGGTTGATCGGCCGCTCGAGAGGACAACGACAGCCGCTGCGATTTTACTTCATCCGCGCCGGCGAATTTTTATCGGCAGCCCGCGCAGAGTAATCCCCGTCCCGATTGCGGATCGGGGCGACGCTTTGCAATCTGCAAGGCTTCTGCGTCGAGAACTGCGACAACCGAGCGCACCGAATTGCCGCGTTCAAGCGCGGCGGCGGCGCGTACCGCAACCAGCGGCGCGGCAAACGAAGTTCCGCGGACCGGGACGAGCTTGCCCCTGCAGTCGAGCGCGGACATATCCGCGCCTGGCGCGGCGTAATCGAGATGCGTCGCGCGCCCGGCCTCGATCAGCGGACGGTTTCGTTTGTCGACCGCGGTGACCGCCAGAACCCCTTCGTATGACGCGGGATAGGATGGCGGCGCGGCAGGACCATCGTTGCCGACGGCAGCCACGATTACCACGCCCCGGGCCTGGGCCGAGCTCACCGCGCGTTCGAGCAAGGGACTGCGCGGCCCGACCAGGCTAAGCGAAATGACTTTGGCGCCGCGGGTTACCAGCCAGCCCATCCCCTGTGCGATCGCCAGCGCGTTGCCGCCGGCGGGATCGCTGCCATAGACATCCGCGACGTAGATCTTGCGTGCTCCGGCGGCATAGGCCAGCGCGCTTACCGCACTGCCGTGATTGCTGGACTGTGGCGCCCCCTTCGCAAAACCCCTGACCGCGGTGACCGGCTGCGCCGGGGCGCCGTCGATGATACCGATCGGAAGTTCGACAATGCTGCCGCCCGCCGGGGCTGCGCCTCCGAGCGCCGCACCAGAGCCGCCGCTCTGGAAAAAGATCTGGTCGCTCGAAACCTGCGCCTGCGGCACCTTTTTGCGCAGCAACTTTTGTGCATCGCTGACTGACATCCCGTTCGGCAGGCCGACCCGGTTGACCTTGAGATCCAGTCCTTCGATCTCGCTTGCGGGATCAACGACAAAGCCAAGCGCGACGACCTCACCCTCAATCTTGGGATCGCTATCGAGCAGGAACAGCACCCCGCGCCGGGCTGGGGCGCCTTCAAAATCGCGTTCGATGGTATCGCGATTGGTGCGGAGCAGAGTATCGATCCGGTCAAGCCGGGCCTGACGCAGTGCTTCGGGAACCAGGCTTGGCGGCAGGCTCAACGCGCTGCCGATTTCGCGCGGAACGACATCGGTCCCGGGTAGGTTCGGCAATGCGCCCGGCAGGCCCTGAGCAATGCCACCGGGCAGACCGAGCTGAGCGCTCGCGCCGCTGGCGCAGCACAGCAAGGCAGCTGCAAGAATGGTGGAAGACTGACGCATCGGTCATGGTCCTAACAAAAAATTCACTTAACGATGGATGAAACGAATGGGACGGGTCGTTTCATCCATGAAAAGGCACTGATGCAGAACGATTCGTTCCTGACCGGGCTTACCGCGCTCCTCCCACGGCTGCGCCGCTTTGCGGCGGGTCTGGCGCGCAACCCGGCCGACGCCGACGATCTGTGCCAGGCCACAATAGAACGCGCGCTCGTCTCGCGCCAGCAATGGCAGGAAGGCACGCGGCTCGACAGTTGGATGTACCGAATCATGCGGAACATATGGATCGATACGGCCCGCGCCCGCACCCGCCGCGACAAGACCTTTGCCGAGGAAGAAGCCGGCGAGCGCGTGGGCAGCATGGGCGGTCAGGAAGCCCAGGTCGAACTGACCATGGTCGACCGGGCGATGCAGACCCTGCCCGATGAACAGCGCGAAGCAGTGCTGCTGGTGCTGGTCGAGGGCTACAAATATGCCGAAGCGGCCGAAATCATCGGTTGCCCGATAGGCACCCTCACCTCGCGTCTGCTGCGCGGGCGAGAGGCACTGATGGTCAAGCTGGGAGAGGCGGCATGACTGTAACCCCCGAACAACTCGCGGCCTATGCCGATGGCGAACTCGATGAGATGACCGCTGCGCGGGTGCGCAAGGAAATCGAGGCCGATCCGGCGCTGGCGCAGCAGCTTGCGCAGCTCACTTCACTGAGCGCGATGCTCTCGGCCCGGTTCGATCCGATCCTGGCCGACGCGGTTCCTGAACGACTGACCCGGCCGATTGCCGATGCCGCCAAGGTGGTCGATATCGGTACGGCGAGAGCAGCCAGCCAGAACCTGTGGCAACGCCGCGAGTTCCGCTTCGGCGCCGGTGCGGCGATTGCTGCTTCGCTGGTGGTGGCAGTACTGGTCGGCGGGCGCGGCGGTACCCCTCAGGGATATGCAGATACCCAGCTCGCCGCAGCGCTCGATGGCACATTGTCCGGCCAGACCGCGCCCGATGGTACCCGCATGCTCATCAGCTTCCGCGACGGCGGCGGGCAGGCGTGCCGGGGTTACGCGGGAACATCGGCGAGCGGGATTGCCTGCCGCGATGACAAGGGTTGGAAGCTCCGCACGGTCGGCGGCCGAAGCGAGAAGCAGGCGACGGAATACCAGCAGGCCGGCAGTGCCGACGCGGCGGTCATGGCCGCCGCGCAGGATATGGCTGCGGGCCCGGCGCTCGACCAGGCGGGCGAACAGGCCGCGCGGCAAAATGGGTGGAAGCCGCAGAAGTAACCTTGGTGCGCCCGACGGGATTCGAACCCATGGCCCCCAGATTAGGAATCTGGTGCTCTATCCTGCTGAGCTACGGGCGCCCGACGCTGCGCATAGCCACCACGCGAACGACTGGCAATCAGTTGACGTCTTCAGGCGGCGCGACGGGAAATGGCAGAGGCATGACCGGAATACCCTCATCGATCAGGGCAGCGGCTTCCTCCGCCGTAGCCTGGCCATGGATCGGCGCGTCAGCACGCTCCCCGTAATGGATGGCGCGGCTCTGGTCGGCGAACTGGTCGCCCACCCAGGTCGATTGCTTCAAAGCCTGTGCTTGCAGCTGTGCCAGTTTGCCAAGCGCTTCCTGAACTTGCGGCGGCAACTTGCTGGCAATTGGAGCTTTCGCCTGATCGGTGCCCGTGGCCAACTGGTTACCTTTGCGCCCCAGGCTGGGCGCCATCACGGCCTTTTCAATTTCGCAGGAGCCGCACTGCGGACAGCCGACGAGCCCCCTGCCCGCTTGATCTTCAAATGCCGCGGAATTGGCGAACCAGCCTTCAAAGCGGTGCCCACCGGCACGGCAAACCAGGTCGAAGACAATCATGTCCAGGGCCTCACCCGATCGGCTGCTTATTGGCGAGACACGGTACCTGGGCCCGCACCTCGGCAATCCGCGCCGGATCGATCTCGGCAAATGCAATACCCGCCGCTTCGCCGCCCATGTCGAGCAGCACTTCCCCCCAGGGATCGATCACGAGCGAATGGCCATATGTCTGGCGGCCGTCCTGATGTTCGCCCACCTGTGCTGCGCTGACAACGAATGCGGTAGCTTCGATCGCGCGGGCGCGCTGGAGCACATGCCAATGCGCGCTGCCCGTTGGTACCGTGAAAGCCGCGGGAATTGCGATCAGGTCACAGGCGGCACGACCAAGCGCTTCGAAAAGGGCCGGAAACCGCAAGTCATAGCAGATGGCCAAGCCCAACCTGCCAATCGGCGAATTCACGGTCACAACCTGATCGCCCGGCGCATAGGCGTTCGATTCACGCCAGCTTTCGCCTGTCGCCAGATCGACGTCGAACATGTGTATCTTGTCATAGCGCGCGACGATCGCGCCGCTCCCGTCGATGACGAAGCTGCGATTGGCCCAGCGCCCATCTTCACGAAGCACCGCCATCGACCCGAGCGCAATCCACACGCCGGAGCGTGCAGCGGCACCGCGTACCTGATCGAGAGCCGCGCTGTCCGCTTCCGCCGTGATGCTTTCGGCGGCGCGGGATCGGTCGCGATCGACCAACATCGACATTTCGGGCGTAAACAGCATCGAAGCGCCGCCCATCGCCGCCGCATTCGATGCCTGGGCGATCGCTTCCGCATTGGCTGCGGCGTCGATCCCCGAGGTCATCTGAAGAACGGCGATGCGGTGCATTGCGATCAGCCGGCCAACAAGGCGTCTAGCTTGCCCGCGCTTTCAAGCGCCGCCAGATCGTCACTCCCGCCGACAGGCTGGCCGCCGATCAGGATTTGCGGGACGGTTCGGGCGCCAGGCACGCGTTCGACCATCTCGGCCTTCTTGGGGCCGCCCATGGTCACGTCGTACTCCTCGTAAGCAACCCCCTTGCTGTCCAACAGCGCCTTGGCCCGCACGCAGTAGGGGCAGCCCCACTTGGTATAGATTTCGACTTTCGGGGTGCTCATCGTGGCTCCTCTTGAAACGGTTTCGCGCTAACATACATCGGATGCGGTGTCATGGCCTGCAAGGGCCGCGATGCCGCCGGGATGCCGATCGCGGGTCCCGGACCGAACCGAAAACAAGCTTAATTGCTCAACAAGAGGATTTTGCAATGAACCGTCCCGATTTTACGCCCTACCGCCGCACCATGGTCGGCTTCGACCGCTTGTTCGACCTGCTGGAAAACCAGCGCAGCTTCAACAACGGCGACAATTACCCCCCATTCAACATCGAGCGCCGCGGCGATGATGCCTATCGCATCACCGTGGCGGTAGCCGGGTTCAAGCCCGCCGACATCGAAATCACTGCCCAGCAGAACCTGCTGGTCGTCCAGGGCAAGAAAGCCGACGAAGCTTCGGCTGGCCAGTTCCTGCACGTCGGAATCGCACAGCGCGGGTTTGAGCGCCGCTTCGAGCTCGCGGATTACGTCCGCGTCGATAGCGCCAACCTTGAAGATGGCCTGCTGGTGATCGATCTGGTCCGGGAAGTGCCTGAGGCGATGAAGCCCAAGAAGGTCCCTGTCGGCACCCAGAAGACGCTGCAGATGGTCAAGGACGAAACCAAGGACAGTGCTGCCGCCTGACGGCTAGCCTGTTACATGAATATGGGGGTGGAACTTTCGTTCCACCCCCGCGGTGCTTAGGCACCGCCAAGTCGGTTGATGGTCGTCCGGGTCGCAGAAGACGATCATCAACGACAAGCTCGCAAGTCGGTTGGTTAGACCGAAGAACCTAGCATTTGCTTACAGGATTGCCCGCAATCGTTTGCGGCCGGGACCTGGGCAGCGTGCGCCGCGAACCCTGACTCCGCCTTCCCCTGACGTGAGTCGGCCGCGGTGCGCAGGGGCTAACCGCACATGGCAGGGCATGGCAAGTGCAAACCCGTTTTGATCTGCAATTGAACCGAAGTTAGACGAGGCGCGCCTGCTGCAGGGCCGCAGCTATGAACCCGGCGAATAATGGATGCGGCTCGAACGGACGGCTCTTCAGCTCGGGATGGAACTGCACGCCGACGAACCACGGATGGTCCGGCCGTTCAACGATTTCGGGAAGCAACCCGTCGGGCGACATGCCCGAAAACACCAGCCCGTCCTTTTCCAGAACGTCGCGGTAAGCGCCGTTCACTTCATAGCGATGGCGGTGGCGTTCGCTGATCGTCGTCGCGCCGCCGTAAAGCGCCGAGACGTGGCTATTGCCTGCAAGCTTTGCTTCATAAGCGCCCAGGCGCATCGTCCCGCCAAGATCGGTATCGGCGCCGCGGGTCTGAAGGCCTTCCGGGCTCATCCACTCGGTAATGATGCCTACAACCGGTTCGTCGGTCGGGCCAAATTCAGTCGAATTGGCCTTGTCGATACCGGCTTCGCGCGCACCCTCGATGCAAGCCATCTGCATACCGAGGCAAATGCCGAAGAACGGCACTTTGCGTTCCCGCGCGAAACGGACCGACGCAATCTTGCCTTCGGTCCCGCGCACCCCAAAGCCGCCAGGCACCAGGATGCCGTGCATCGGTTCAAGCCGGGTAACGATTTCCTCGTCGCCAGCTTCGAACAGCTCTGCGTCGATCCACTTGATGTTGACCTTAACCCGGTTGGCCATGCCGCCGTGGACCAGCGCTTCGTTGAGGCTCTTGTACGCATCCGGCAAGCCCACGTACTTGCCGACTACGCCGATCGTCACCTCGCCTTCAGGGTGCTGGTAACGATCGACGATATCTTCCCAGCGATCGAGCGCGGGCTTCGGGCTCTCCAGACCGAAGTGATGCAGAACTTCGGCATCGAGTCCTTCAGCGTGATATTGCAGCGGCACCGCATAGATGCTGCTTGCGTCCAGCGCCTGGATCACCGCTTCCTTGCGGACGTTGCAGAACAGGGCGATCTTGGCGCGCTCATTCTCGGGCAAGGGATGCTCGCACCGGCAAAGCAGGATATCAGGCTGGACCCCAAGGCTGGTCAGTTCACGCACCGAATGCTGCGTGGGCTTGGTCTTGAGTTCACCCGCGGCGGCCACATAGGGCACCAGGGTAACGTGGACCGAGCAAAAGCGTTCGCGGCCCAGCTCATTTCGCAGCTGGCGGATCGCTTCGATGAACGGCAGGCTTTCGATGTCGCCGACCGTCCCACCGATTTCGCACAGGATGAAATCGTGATCGTCGGTATCGGTAAGCGCGAATTCCTTGATCTGGTCGGTCACGTGCGGGACCACCTGCACCGTCGCGCCAAGATAGTCGCCGCGGCGCTCCCGCGCGATGATGTCGCGGTATATCCGCCCTGAAGTGATATTGTCCGCCTGCCGCGCCGAAACGCCGGTGAAGCGTTCGTAGTGCCCCAGATCCAGATCGGTCTCGGCCCCGTCATCGGTGACGTAGACTTCACCGTGCTGATAAGGACTCATCGTCCCCGGATCGACGTTCAGGTAAGGATCGAACTTGCGGATCCGCACCTTGTATCCGCGCGCCTGCAGCAGTGCTGCAAGGCTAGCCGCCATAAGACCTTTGCCAAGCGAGGAGACCACGCCGCCGGTAATGAAAATGAACCGCGCCATGGGAATTGCGCCTTAAGCTGAAGTGGGGGATGCGGGCAAGCGCCCATTGCGGCAATCCACAGCTCTGCACACCCCGCCGACCGCATTGGCGATCGGGAGGCGGTTCAGCCGTGGACGAGAATCAGGGCTTCTTGGTCGGCGTGGGCGCTGGGGTTGCGCCAGCGGTCGGAACCAGTGCCGGATTGGCCGGGGCAACGCCATTTTGCGCGGCGCCGCCCAGCGCATCGGTCGGAACCTGCGGCTGCGCCGCGGCCCGAGCAACGGTACGGTTCAGCGTATTGTCGATCTCACGGTTGCCGCTCGAACGCACGGCAAGCGCGGCGAGAATGATCGACAGCGATACGAAAATTGTCGCCAGGATCGCGGTAAGCCGCGTGATGAAATCTGCCGCGCCGCGTGCCGACATCAGGCCTGCCGGGCTGCCGCCCGTGCCAAGCCCGCCACCTTCGGACTTCTGGACCAGGATTACGCCAACCAGCAAAGCGGCGACGATCGCCTGGACAACGGTGAGGAAGATGAACAGCGACATGAAAATTCCAGTTTGATCAGGTTTCGCGCGCATCTAGTCACCCTGCGCCTACTATGCAAGGCAGGGGCGCTATTGCGGGGAAAGCTCAGTCAGCTTCGGGAGCCGCAGCCGAAACAATGGTGAGGAAGCTGTCCGCGGTGAGGCTTGCCCCGCCAACCAGTGCGCCACCCACTTCGTCGCAGGACAGCAGATCGGCTGCATTGCCGGCGTTTACCGATCCGCCGTAGAGGATTCGCACTCCCGCGTGAGCTGCGCCAAAGCGTGCTTCCAACTTGCTTCGGATTGCGCGGTGCATGGCACTGACGTCTTCGTTCGATGGTACCCGCCCCGTGCCGATGGCCCATACAGGTTCATAGGCGACCGTGACCTGTCCGGCTGACCCGGCCTCGTCCGGCAGCGATCCGTCAAGCTGCGCACCAACCACGTGCTCGGCCCTGCCCGCATCGCGATCGGCTTCGGTTTCACCGACGCAAACGATCACGTTGAGCCCGGCTGCGAGCGCAGCATCCGCTTTCGCTTTGACCAGTGCATCGCTTTCCCCGTGCAGGGTCCGGCGCTCGGAGTGCCCGACGATCACGAAGCCGGCTCCAACATCGGCCAGCATCCCCGCCGATATGTCGCCGGTAAAGGCACCCGAAGGCATGTGGTGGCAATCCTGACCGCCCAGACTGACCGTTTCGACTGCATCGGCCATGAGCGGCAGCAAGGTTGCCGGCGGGGCGATGGCGACTTGCACCCCTGGATGCCGCGCGGCGCCACGATCAATCGCGCGCGCTTCAGCAAGCGATGCACGCGTGCCGTTCATCTTCCAGTTGCCGACAATATAAGGCCGGTGAGGCATTGGATTTCCCTGTTGTGCGATTGGATGACGGCCCTGAAGCCGGATGTCCCGCCGTTAAGCGAGCGCGGCACCGCTTGTCAAAGCGCTTGCGCCAAATTGCGCGCACCGATGTACAAGTGCCCTCCCCCCATTGCCTGTCCCGAGAATGCCCCCTAAAGCGCGGCAACGCGGCGTGCCGAAGGCGGCGCGCGGACCAAATCTCAATCTGGCGATCGGCACGATGCTTCAGTTTTTCCGCAACTTCTTCGGCAACAAGTTGGGTGTCTTCATCACCCTGTCATTCGTCGCCATCCTTGGCATCGCATTTGCCTTGGGCAGCGTTTCAGGGACCTCATTCGGCGGCTTTGGCGGTGGCAGCAGGATCGCCACAGTCGGGAAGGAAAAGATCAGCGAAACCGATCTCGATGCGCAGTTCACACCATTATGGGCCGCCTGCGCCAGCGCAACCCGGCGCTTTCGATCAAGGAATTCCTTGCGAACGACGGCCTCAACGAGGTCCTGCTGTATGCAATGGATGGCCGCGCGGTGATGCAGTGGGGCGCCAAGTATGGCATTTATGTCGGTGACCGGCTGATCGACAGCGAGATCGGCAAGGAATTCCCCAACCTGCAGACTCCGGACGGCAAGGTCGATAACGGGCTGTACCGCGCGATGCTGGCCAACCAGGGCACCACCGACAAGGCGTTCCGCACCGAACAATCGCAGATCCTGATGGCGCGGTTGCTGACCGCATCCAATTCGATCGGGATCAAAGTTCCGCGCAAGTTTGCCGCACATTATGTGGCGGTAATCACCGAGCATCGCCGCGGGGCCATTGTCCAGCTGCCGCCCGCCGCATTTGCGCCGGCCGCACCGCCCACCGATGCCGAAGTGACGACTTGGTATAACGCGCACAAGGGTGACTACACCTTGCCCGAACGGCGCACGATCCGGTACTTCACGTTTACCGACGCCGTTGTCGAGGCCGCTGGTGCACCGACCGATGCGGAGATTGCCGCACGCTACAATGAGAACAAGGCCAAGTATGCCCCGGCCGATAAGCGCACGATCGCACAGCTTGTCGTGCCCGATGAGGCATCCGGCAAGGCCATCCTGAATGCTGTCGCGGCGGGGAAGACCCTTGAAGTTGCGGCACAGGCGAAGGGCTACAGCGTCGCCCCGATCGGCAACGTCACCAAGGATGCATACGCCCTGCAGAGCTCTCCGGAAGTCGCCAATGCGGTCTTTTCGGCCGGCGGCAAGGTAGTCGGTCCACTGAAAGGCCCGCTTGGCTGGATCATCGTACGAATTGACGGCCGCGAAACCTCCCCCGGCAAGACGCTCGACCAGGCGCGTCCGGAGCTTGTCAAGGAGCTGACCGAGGAAAAGCGGAAGATCGCGATCTCCAGCTACGGCGAGAAAATCGAGCAGGAAATCGACAACGGCGCCACGATCGGCGATCTGGCCAAGGAGCTCAAGCTCACGGTTTCCGAAACCCCGGCGCTTACCGCCAATGGCATGGTCTATGGCCAGAACGGCGTTTCCGCCCCGGCTGAACTGGCGCGGGCCGTACCTGCCGCCTTCCAGATGGATGGCGCGGGACAGCCGCAGCTGGCTGAAGTGGAAGCTGGCAAGACTTTCGTCATTTACGACGTCGGCAACATTGCCCCTGCCGCGCCCCCACCGCTCAGCGCAATCCGCGCGCAAGTGGCTGAGGACGCGCGCGTCGCAAAGGGCGAAGCAGCCGCCAAGGCAGCGGCTGAAAAGGTCAAGGCTCAGGTCGAAAAGGGTGTGCCTATCGACGTTGCCGTTGCCTCGCTCGGCGTAGCGCTGCCACCAGTCGACCATGTCGATATGGACCGCCTGGTGCTGCAGAAGCAGGGCAAGAATGCCTCGCGCCCGCTACTGATGCTGTTTGCCATGGCCAAGGGCAAGGTTCGCCTGATGCAGGGCGGCCGCAACCACGGTTGGTATGTGGTTACGGTAAGCGAGGTGATCCCGGGCAAGGTCAACGAACAGGATCCGGATTTCCCGGCCTTCGTGAAGGAACTGGCCGACCAGCAGGGCAATGAGCTGGGCGACCAGCTGCGCGGCGGCTTCCGTTCGGAACTGGGTTCGACCCGCAACGAAGACAATCTCCGCAAGCTGCAGACCCAGCTTTCGGGCAACAACTGATCGGGCACGTGGCGGGCGCTCGGGCGGAAAACTGGGATGCTGCTGCAGCCGCGCTCGCGGCCGGGCGCGCAGGTGTTGTCTGGCGGCGCCTGATCGCCGATTGCGAGACCCCGGTGGGTGCTGCTGCGAAGCTTATCGAGCCCGGCCGCGGCGACTACCTGCTCGAATCGGTCCAGGGCGGCGAAGTGCTAGGGCGGTACAGCCTGCTCGGACTCGATCCCGACCTGGTGTTCCGCGCGCAGGGCGATAGGGCCGAAATCAATCGGACCTGGCGGCACGACCGCGATGCTTTCGAACCAGCCAGCGGCGGGAGCCTGGGTGCCTTGCGCACACTGGTCGAACAGTGCCGGTTCGACGTACCCGGCGCCTTGCCCCCGGTGCTTGCCTGCCTGGTGGGCTATTTCGGCTACGAGACCTACGGCCTGGTCGAAAAGCTGCCGCGACCGGCGGAGAATTCAATCGGCTTGCCCGACATGCTGTTCGTGCGACCGGCGCTAGTGCTGATCTTCGACCGGCTCAGCGATGAACTTTACGCGGTTGCGCCGGTCTGGCCCGAGAGCGGCAGTGCAGAAGCCGTGCTGGCCGCCGCGCAGGACCGGATCGATGAGGCCTTGCGCCGCCTTGGTGAGCCAAGCGAGCAACCGGTCCTCGATGCGACCTTGGCCGAACCCGTGCTACACCCTGTCCTGCCCGAGGGTGCCTATCGCCAGATGGTGCTGCGCGCGAAGGACTACATCGCGGCGGGCGATATCTTCCAGGTGGTGCTGGCGCAGCGCTTCACCTGCCCCTTCACCCTGCCCCCGCTCGCGCTTTACCGTGCGCTGCGGCGGGTGAACCCCTCGCCGTTCCTCTATTTCCTGGACCTCCCCGGTTTCGCACTGACGGGATCAAGTCCGGAAATCCTCGTCCGCGTGCGCGATGGCGAGGTCACCATCCGCCCGATCGCCGGAACAAGACCGCGCGGCGCGACCCCCGACGATGATCGCGCCAACGAAGCAAGTCTGCTCGCCGATCCCAAGGAACGAGCGGAGCATCTGATGCTGCTCGATCTTGGCCGCAATGATGTGGGCAGAGTTGCCAAAGCCGGTTCGGTGACCGTGACCGAGAGCTATACCGTCGAGCGCTACAGCCACGTGATGCACATCGTGTCGAACGTGGTCGGCCAGCTCGACACCGCCAGGCACGATGCGATCGATGCGATGTTCGCGGGGTTCCCTGCGGGCACGGTCAGCGGCGCGCCAAAGGTTCGCGCGGCCGAGATCATCGCGGAGCTCGAGCCAGAAACGCGCGGTGCCTACGCCGGCGGGGTCGGCTACTTCGCGCCCGACGGCAACCTCGACAGCTGCATCGTGCTTCGTACCGGGGTGCTCAAGGACGGCGTGCTCCATGTACAAGCCGGCGCCGGTATCGTCGCCGATTCGGAACCCGCCTACGAACAGCGCGAATGCGAGGCCAAGGCCGGCGCGCTGATTGCGGCGGCAAGGGAGGCGGTGCGCGTGGCCGGAGAAGCGGGATACGGACAGTAGCTTGACCTGATCGGAGGCACGGCTAGCCTAGCCTCCATGCGCAATATCCTCTTCTTTGTCCTAACCCTTTTCGCCGCGCCTTTGGCAGCGGAGCCCGTTAACTGGTCCGCTCAGGCCAAGCAGCAGGACGTTACCCTCAAGGACTTCCGTTTCGCCACCGGCGAGGCGATGGATGTCAAAATCCACGTCACTACGCTTGGCACTCCCCACCGGGACGCCAAGGGCCAGATCGACAATGCGGTGATGGTGCTTCACGGCACCGGCGGTACGGGGGCGCAGTTCTTCCGGCCGCAGTTCGCCGATGAGCTATACGGACCCGGACAGGTGCTCGACATCAAGCGCTGGTATGTGATCCTGCCCGACAACATCGGTCATGGGCAAAGCTCGAAGCCAAGCGACGGGATGCGCATGAAGTTCCCGAAGTACGGCTATTCGGACATGGTCAATGCCCAGCTGCGCATGCTCACCGAAGGGCTCGGCGTTCAGCACCTCGAACTGATTCTCGGCACGTCGATGGGCTGCATGCACAGCTTCGTCTGGGGTACCGAACACCCCGGTTTCGCCAAGCGGCTCGCCCCATTTGCCTGCAACGCCGTGGAGATTGCCGGGCGCAACCGGGTGTGGCGCAAGCTGTCGATCGACGCGATCGAAGCCGACCCGCTGTGGAACGGCGGCAACTACACGCAGCCGCCGCTCTCCGGCCTGCGAACCGCACAGGACCTTGGCGCAATCGCGGGCATGAACCCGCTGGCGATGCAGTTTGACTATCCCACTCGCGAAAAGGCCGAGGGCTTCGTGGCCGCGATGGGTAAGGCGCAGTTGCCCGACGCCAACGACCAGATCTACCAGCTCGACGCCTCGCGCGATTATAACCCGCGACCGAACCTGGCGAAGATCAAGGTGCCGGTGCTGTGGATCAACTCGGCGGACGATTTCATTAACCCGCCCGAGCTCGGCCTTGCGCAGCAGCAGGTAAAACTGATGCCGCGCGCGCGCTTCGTGCTGATCCCGCAGAGCAAGGACACCAAGGGCCACGGAACGCATACCTGGGCGAAGTTCTGGAAGGCCGATCTCGCCAAATTGATGGAGACCAAGCCGTGACCGAACGCCGCACCCTTTATCCTCCGATCGAGCCCTATGCCTCGGGCATGCTCGATGTCGGCGATGGCCATTCGATCTACTGGGAGCGGGTCGGCACGGCCGGCGGCAAGCCCGCGGTGTTCCTCCACGGCGGCCCCGGCAGCGGGATCAGCCCCGGCCAGCGGCGCCAGTTCGATCCGGCGCTCTACGATGTGTTGCTGTTCGACCAGCGCGGCTGCGGTCGCTCGACGCCGTTCGCCAGCCTTGAAAACAACACCACCTGGCACCTCGTCGCCGATATCGAGAAGCTGCGCGAGATGGCCGGACACGATAAGTGGCTCGTCTTCGGCGGCTCGTGGGGCTCGACGCTCAGCCTAAGTTATGCGCAGACGCACCCAGACCGCGTCACCGAACTGGTCCTGCGCGGGATCTTCCTTGCCAGCCAGCAGGAGGCCGACTGGCTCTACAAGTACGGCGCGAGCGAACTCTATCCTGAAGCCTGGAGCGAGTTCGCCGGCCACATTCCGGAAGAGGAACGCGGCGACCTCCCTTCCGAGTACCAGAAGCGCCTGACCAGCGACGACCCGGCAACCCGCCTCGCCGCCGCAAAGATCTGGTCGATGTGGGAAGGCGTCACGGTCACCCTGCTCCCCGATCCTGACATGATGGCCGATTTCACTGCGGACGATCACGCGGTGGCGGTGGCGCGGATCGAGAACCACTACTTCATGCACGACTGCTGGCTCGATGAGGGCCAGCTGCTGCGCGGTGTCCACAAAATACGCCACATTCCCGGCACGATTGTACAAGGGCGGCACGATTGCTGCACTCCGCCGGCGGCGGCCTGGGCGCTGAAGCAGGCCTGGCAGGAGGTCGACCTCCAGATCGTGCCTGATGGCGGGCACCTCTACACCGAGCCGGGGATCACAGACGGACTGGTAAGAGCAAGCGACAAGTACGCGGGCAAGGCTGGCTAATCGGCGCAAGTCCGCCTAAAGGCCCGGGCATGATCCTGGTCCTCGACAATTACGACAGCTTTACCTGGAACCTGGTCCATTACCTGATGGAGCTAGGCGCAGAGGTCGAAGTGGTGCGCAACGATGCGCTGTCGGCGGGCCAGGCGATCTCCAGCGGTGCGCAGGGTTTCCTGATTTCGCCGGGGCCCTGCACCCCGAACGAGGCCGGGATCAGTCTCGATCTGGTCGGCGCCTGCGCCGATGCGGGCAAGCCCCTGCTCGGCGTGTGCCTTGGTCACCAATCGATCGGGCAGCACTTCGGGGGCGAGGTGGTGCGCGGCGGGCTGATGCACGGGAAGACTTCGCTGGTCAGCCATGACGGGACCGGCATCTACGCCGGCCTCCCCTCACCCTTTACAGCCACGCGCTATCACTCGCTGATCGTCGACGACGTGCCCGGCGCTCTGGTGGTCAACTGCACTTCGGACGATGGCCACGTGATGGGCTTCCGGCACAAGAGCCTGCCGATCCACGGGGTCCAGTTCCACCCCGAAAGCATCGCGACCGAGCATGGTCACGCGATGCTCGCCAACTTCCTGCGGATCTGCGGCATGCCGGTGAAGGAACTGGCGTGAGCCTGCTGCCCCCGGTCGAACCGCACCTCGATGAAGCGCAGGCCGAAGCGGCCTTCGCGGCGATCCTCGATGCCGAGGTGTCGGAAGAAGAGACCGCCCGTTTCCTGATCGATCTGGCTGAACGCGGCGAGACGTCGAGCGAAATCGTCGGCGCCGCGCGGGCCTTGCGCGCGCGGATGATCCCGATCGACGCCCCGGCCAATGCGATCGACGTCTGTGGCACCGGCGGCGACGGGCATCATACGCTCAACGTGTCGACCGCGGTGGCGCTGGTGGTCGCTGCCTGCGGCGTTCCGGTCGCCAAGCACGGCAATCGCGCGGCGAGCAGCAAGGCGGGCGCGGCCGACACGCTGGAAGCGCTTGGGCTGGACATGGAAAAGGCGGGCCGCACCGCGGAGGAAACGCTGGGCGACCTTGGCATCTGCTTCCTCTTTGCGGCCAACCACCACCCGGCGATGCGGCGCATCCAGCCCATCCGCAAGGCGATCGGCCGGCGCACGATCTTCAACCTGATGGGCCCGCTCGCCAACCCGGCGCGGGTCGGCCGCAAGCTGATCGGCATCGCGCGCCCGGCTTACGTGCCGATCTACGCCGGGGCGATGGCCAGCCTGGGGACCGAGCGATCGATGATCGTCTCAGGTGACGAAGGCCTCGACGAGCTCAGCCTCGCCGGCGGGAATGAACTCGCCGATATTGCCAGACACGAATTCGAAATGCACCGCTTCGACTGCGCCGCTGCAGGGCTGCAGCACGCCCCGATCGAGGCAATCCGCGGCGGTGACGCGGCGCATAACGCGGCCGCACTGCGTGCGCTGCTGATGGGTGCGCCAGGTCCATACCGCGATGCCGTGCTGCTCAATTCGGCCGCAGCGCTGATCGTCGCGGGTGAAGTCCAGGACTGGCACGAAGGTGTTGAAGAAGCCGCCGAAGCGATCGACAAGGGTCTCGCCAAGGCTCTGCTCGATTGCTGGATTGAAGCGGTGAAATGACTGACAAGCTTACAGAAATCTGCGATACCAAGCGCGGTGAAGTTGCCGCGCGGAAGGCGCTGCACTCAATGTCGGAACTCGATGCCGTGGCCACCGAGCAGAGCGCCCCACGCGGCTTCGAAGCCGCGCTGCGCGGTCGCGCGGCGAGCGGCTTCGCACTGATTGCCGAGGTCAAGAAGGCCAGCCCGTCGAAAGGCCTGATCCGGGCTGACTTCGATCCGGCGAGCCACGCCGCCGATTACCAGGCCGGTGGCGCAGCCTGTCTCTCGGTTCTGACTGATGCGCCATATTTCCAGGGCCACGAAGATTACCTTATCGCTGCCCGAGCCGCCTGCGACCTGCCGGTTCTGCGCAAGGACTTCATGGTCGATCCGTGGCAGGTGGCCGAAGCGCGGAGCATCGGTGCCGACGCGATCCTGATCATCGTTGCCGCCCTTGATGACACCCAGATGGCCGAGATAGAGGCCGCCGCGATCGAGCGCGGGATGGACGTTCTGGTCGAAGTTCATGGGCGAGACGAAATGGAGCGCGCCGCGAAGCTCAATTCGCGTCTGATCGGCGTCAACAACCGTGACCTCAAGCGCTTCGTCACCGACCTTTCCGTGAGCGAACGGCTTGCCGAGCTGGCCCCGGCCGGCACGCTGCTGGTCAGCGAAAGCGGGATCAATACTCACGCCGACCTGGTGCGCCTTTCCGGCAGCGGCATCCGCACGTTCCTGGTGGGCGAAAGTCTGATGCGGCAGGATGATGTGATGCAGGCGACGAGGACGCTATTGAACGGTTAGGCTGTCCTACAGGCCGGAATTCTGCAACATGTCCGCCGTGCACTGCTTTTCTCGCCACTCTCTGATCACGATGCGGCCCGGCGGGGAACGGAACGCTTTCTGGACCAGGACAGTGGTCCACGTGGTCCACAGCGCGAACGATTGAGGAACCGGATGAGCGGACTCACGCATCTCGACGAACAGGGCAAGGCGCGGATGGTCGATGTCGGCAGCAAGGCCGAAACACGGCGGTTGGCCATCGCGTCGGGCTTTATCAAGATGTCGGAGCAAGCGGTCGGTGCCATTTCCGATGGCACCGTGCCCAAAGGCGATGTCCTGGCCGCAGCGCGCATTGCCGGAATCATGGCGGCGAAGAAGACCGCGGACCTGATCCCGCTTTGCCACCCCCTGCCGCTCGATGCGGTCGCTGTCGATTTCGCGCTTGAGCCAAGCGGCGTTCGCGTAACCGCCAGCGCATCGCTGAGCGGCCGCACCGGCGTGGAAATGGAAGCGCTGACGGCGGTTTCGGTCGCGCTCCTGACAATCTACGACATGGCCAAGGCGATCGACAAGGCGATGGTCATCGGTGAAGTGATGCTGGTTGAGAAGCGCGGCGGGAAGTCGGGAGATTGGGTGCGCGGCGCATGACACCGCCGCTTGAGCTTGAGGCAGCGCAGGCCCGCTTGCTCGCGCTGGCCGAGCCGGTTGAGATCGAACGCATGCCGGTCAGCGAAGCTTTCGGCCGCTATCTTGCCGAGCCGCTGGTCGCGCGGCGAACCCAGCCCCCTGCTGATCTTTCGGCGATGGATGGCTACGCAGTGCGCGCCAGCGATATGCCGGGTCCTTGGCGGGTCATCGGAGAAAGTGCATGCGGACATCCGTTCGTCGGCTCACTCGATGCAGGTCAAGCAGTGCGGATCGCAACCGGCGCGCTTAAGCCCGATCAGGCGGACCGCGTACTCTTGCAGGAAGACTGCTCCCGGGACGGTGACCGGCTCGAGCTCGTCGATGCACCAGGCGATGCGCGGCATATTCGCGCCCAGGGGATGGATTTCACTGCGGGCACAGAACTGCTTGCAATGGGAACGCGGCTGGGCGCGGCACAGGTCGCTTTGACGATGACCGCCGGACACCGCCTGATCGCTGTGCGGCGGAAGGTCGGTCTGGCGATCATCGATACCGGTGACGAACTAGCTGCCGATCCTGAGGCGTGTGCGCTGCACCAAATCCCAGCGAGCAATGGTGCAATGCTTTCGGCAATGGTCGCCGGATTGCCGACGGTCGTTGAGCACGGTCCTCCGGTGCCAGACCGGCTGGACTCGCTCGTAACGGCTTTTGGGGCTGCTGAAGGAGCAGACCTGATCGTGACCAGCGGAGGGGCCTCGGTGGGCGATCATGACCTGCTGCAACCCGCGCTGAAGGCCTGGGGTGCCCAGATCGACTTCTGGCGGGTTGCGATCAAGCCCGGCAAGCCGTTGCTGGTCGCCCGCAAGGGCAAGACCATCATCCTCGGTCTGCCGGGCAATCCGGTATCGAGCCACGTGACCGCTTACCTGTTCATGCTGCCACTGATCAGGGCGCTGGCCGGTGCCGCGGCGCCTTTGCCGACGACGTTCGAAACCGTTTTGGACACGGGGCTGCCGCCGGTTGGCAAGCGGCGGGAATTTGTGCGAGGTTCTTGGAACGGCCGCACGGTCACGCCCCTGATCAACCAGGACAGCGGCGCGTTGGCAACTTTGTCCGCGAGCAACGCCCTGATCGAACGCGCCGCCGGAGCGGGCCAAGCGGCCGCCGGGAGTGCCGTTTCGGCCTATCTGCTCGAAAATGGCGGGATTGCTTGACTCGTCCGAAAACGTTGCTTACTTGTTCCGCATTCGTTCACTGAACGGCGCAGGAACATCGCCCTGCCCGCTCATATGGGAGTGACGCGCATGCTGACCCGCAAGCAGCACGAACTGATCCGTTTCATCCAAGTCCGGCTCGAGGAATCCGGCGTTTCGCCTTCGTTCGAGGAAATGAAGGAAGCGCTTGACCTCAAGTCCAAGTCAGGGGTGCATCGACTGATTTCGGCGCTGGAAGAACGGGGGTTCATCCGCCGCTTGCCGAACCGCGCCCGCGCGCTCGAAGTGATCCGCCAGCCTGAAGACGTGTCGACCAAGGCTCCCGTTGCTGCGAACAGCAACGCGCCGGCCGCTGCGGTGATCCGCCCGCCGGAACGCCAGCCTGCTCCGGCCAATGACGTGATCGAGATCCCGCTCCACGGCAAGATCGCCGCCGGCATGCCGATCGAGGCGCTGGAAACTTCGGCTACTTTGCCCGTTCCAGCTGCCCTGCTTGGCGCGGGCGAGCACTATGCCCTCGATGTTTCGGGCGATTCGATGATCGAGGCGGGTATCCTCGATGGTGACTTCGCCCTGATCCGCCGCACCGACACGGCCCGCGATGGCGAAATCGTCGTCGCGCTGGTGCGGGGTGAGGAAGCGACGCTCAAGTACCTGCGCCGCCAGGATGGCAGGGTGCGGCTCGATCCGGCCAATGCAGCCTACGAACCGCAGGTTTACGATCCGCGCGAAGTGGTGGTTCAGGGCAAGCTCGCCGGATTGCTGCGCCGCTATCACTGAGGCGGCAAGCTGGCTGCCGCGGCGTCAGCCTCGGGACTGCCCGTAGGTTCAGGATCGCGCGGTTTGCGGGGCAGACGTTGCGGCGGGTTCCACCAACCGTGTTTGCCCTCGTCCTCGGCGACTGTGCGGATACGGCCTTTCTCGAGGTCGATGGTCAGCCCCCCGCTTTGCTCCAGCATGCCGCGATCAGCCTTTAGCCAGCGCGGCTTGCAGCCCCACGGCAGGTAACGTTCGGACACCACGATATCGGCCCGCTCGCAGGCGGCGGCCAAGGCACGCGCGGGAACCATGGTCTTCCCCCGCGCAAGGAGCAGCTGCCAGTCTCGGCCGCCCCGGCGCAGGTTGATCGCGCAGTAGCCCTCGCTGCAATGCGCGCCCGGCCATTCATCAAGGGTGCGCAGCGTGCCCGACATGCCCGCAGTCTCGGTCAGGTTGTCACGGGTGTAGTCGCTCTTGCTGTCGCGCAGAACGAGCAATTCGCCTGCAGCTTCCCCGGTAATGCCGACATGCCGCCCGTCGCCGGAGATTAGAAGGTCAGGCGCACGCACCTGCGCCAGGAGCGTCAGTCCGACAAGCGCCGGTAACAGGCCGAACAGCCGCACGCGGCCGCGCCACAGCGCCAGCCACAGGCCGCCCAGAACGAACAGGGCAAACGCACCTTCACCCATCTCCGGCATCATGGTCACCGCCCCGGGCATGCCCGCGGTCCAGTGCGCCAGTGCCAGCAGAAGTTCGAGCGACTTGCCCGCAAGCCACCAGAACGGAGCCCCGGCCCCGACTGTGTCGAACAGCAAAGCCAGCGCGATCAGGGGCATCGAGGCGAGCGTGGTCAGAGGAATCGCGATCACATTGGCCAGCGCGCCGTAGATCCCAGCGCGGTGAAAGTGGAACAGCCCGATGGGCATCAAGGCCAGTTCGATGACAATGCCTGTAACCAGCAGCGAAGCGAGCTGGCGCCCCCACCGCGTCCACAGGCTCTCCTCGCGGGGAGCAGACCAGGCCCGCATCGGTTCCGAACCGTGCAGCGCCACGATCGCAATGACCGAGGCAAAGCTCATCTGGAACCCCGGGTTGATCACC
Organism: Novosphingobium sp.; assembly: GCA_046063295.1. Lineage (GTDB taxonomy): Bacteria > Pseudomonadota > Alphaproteobacteria > Sphingomonadales > Sphingomonadaceae > Novosphingobium. The sequence goes on along the minus strand of JBJTMA010000078.1, from coordinate 9,908 downwards.
GCCTCGGGCCAGACCAGCAGCACCAGCAGCGCGCCCACCGCAATCATCCGCATGCTCAGTGGTTCGCGCCCGAGAACCAGTGCCAGCATGACCAGGACCGCGGCGATACAGGACCTGACCGTCGGAACTTCGGCGCCTGTAAGCAGCGTATAGCCGATCCCTGCCGCAGCCCCAGCGCCGGCTGCCAGCACTGGTACCCGCATCCGCAGCACAAGCCACGGGATCAAGGCAAGTAGCCGCAGCGCAATGAAATAGGCAGCTGCGATCACCGCGCTCACGTGCAGGCCGCTGATCGAAAGCAGGTGCGTAAGCCCGGCGTCGCGCATCGCGTCTTCGTCTTCAGGCGCGATGGCACCGCGGTCGCCACTGGCGAAGGCCGCCGCCAGTGCACCCGGGGAACCCGACAGATTCTCGCGCACGTGATGTGAGAGTCTCCGCTGAAGATCGCGAAGGATGCTGTCGTGATCTCCCGGCTCGATCACCTTGACCGGTCCAAGGACCGAACCCGTCCCGGCAATGCCCGAAAACCACGCGGCACGAGCAAAATCATAGCCACCCGGAAGCATCGGCGGGGCCGGCGGAACAAGCCGCGCGCGAAATTGGACCAGTGCACCTTCGGAGAGCTCCGGCTTGTCTTCGGCATGATCGAGATTGACCCGGACCTGGATCGCGCGGCCCGTTTGCGGTTCACGCACCGCAAGTCGAAGCCTGACGCGGCCTTCAGATGGTTGCTCCTCACGCGCGAGAATCCGCCCGGTCAGCGATGCGACCGTTGGCCGCGGGATCGGCGTGGTCCCGACAAGCGTTGATTTGGACCAGACAAAGGCGCAGCCGAGCGCGACTGCCAAGCCCGTAATGATCACACTTCGCCGGAGGAAAGGAAATCGTCCCTCCGGCTGCAGGATTGCTGCTGCTGCCAAGCTAAGCGCCAGGGCAGCGGCGATCGCTGCCCGCCATTCCCACGCATTGCCAGCCGCGAACCAGACTGCAATTCCACCAGCAAATGCGACAACCAGCCAGTTAGCGAGCTCGAACCGGGATTCGGCAAGGAAACGTTCGCTACGCGCAAGTCCGCTGGACAAGTCCTGTAGCTTGCGCCAATGATTATGTTGCAGTGCAGCGCCGTCTGGCGCTTCATCGCCCATCGGGACCAGTGGTGAGGCATCGCTGGCCATGGTGGACACCTGACAGGAAGGAACGCGCGGATGCAAGCACGTCCGCTGCAACACTGGCGCAAGTCCCTAGGGATCTGCTAACCGGTTTTGCTCTTCCCCATGGTAGAAATTGGACGCCGGAATAGCTGGCGCGCGAGGCTGACTTGCGGCACAGGCACGCCGCGTGCGGAACGCCAGCAAGGTCCGGACTTGGTAAGGAGTCGATAAGTTGAGCAACGAAGCCAGGCTAATCGCAGGCAACGACGAGTATTCGTATCCCGTCCTTTCGGGATCGGTCGGCCCCGATGTGATCGATATCCGCAAGCTTTATGCCCAGACCGGAATGTTCACTTACGATCCCGGGTTCACCTCGACTGCGAGCTGCGAAAGCGCGCTGACCTATATCGATGGCGACGAAGGCGTATTGCTGCACCGTGGCTACTCGATCGAGGAGCTGTCCGAGCATTCGAGCTTCATGGAAGTAAGCTACCTGCTGCTGAACGGCGAACTGCCAGGCAAGCAGGAACTTGCCGAGTTCAGCCACACGATCACCCGGCACACCATGCTGCACGAACAGCTGGCGACCTTTTACCGCGGCTTCCGCCGCGATGCGCACCCGATGGCGATCATGTGCGGCGTGGTCGGCGCCCTCTCGGCGTTCTACCATGACAGCACCGACATCTCCGATCCGGTCCACCGCAAGATTAGCAGCCACCGGCTGATCGCCAAGATGCCGACGATTGCGGCCGCGGCGTACAAGTATTCGGTCGGCCAGCCGTTCGTCTATCCGGACAACTCGCTGAGCTACACCGGCAATTTCCTGCGGATGACCTTCGGCGTTCCGGCTGAACCCTATGAAGTGAACCCGGTCGTCGAGAAAGCGCTCGACCGGATTTTCATTCTGCACGCCGACCATGAGCAGAACGCGTCGACCTCGACCGTGCGGCTTGCTGGCTCTTCGGGCGCCAACCCCTTCGCCTGCATCGCTGCGGGCATTGCCTGCCTGTGGGGCCCGGCTCACGGCGGGGCGAACGAAGCCGCGCTGAATATGCTCAAGGAAATCGGAACCCCTGATCGCATTCCGCACTTTATCGAGCGCGCGAAGGACAAGAACGATCCGTTCCGGCTGATGGGCTTCGGCCACCGCGTCTACAAGAACTATGATCCGCGCGCGACCGTCATGCAGAAGACCGTGCGTGCGGTTCTTTCGGAACTCAAGGTCAACGACCCCATCTTCGAAGTTGCCCTGCAGCTTGAGGAAATGGCGCTAAACGACCCGTATTTCATCGAAAAGAAGCTGTTCCCGAACGTCGATTTCTACTCGGGCATCATCCTTTCGGCGATTGGCTTCCCGACCACCATGTTCACCGTGCTGTTCGCGCTCGCCCGTACGGTTGGGTGGGTTGCGCAGTGGAACGAAATGATCAGCGATCCGGGCCAGAAGATCGGTCGCCCCCGTCAGCTTTACACCGGACCGACCGCACGGAGCTACGTTTCGCTCGACAAGCGTGGATAATTGGCGGAGACCTCTCCATCGCGCGGCATTGACCCGCGCGATCGAGGGGAATTTGCGATGGGCTTGGTAAAAACGCTGGTTTCGATCGTTGCCATCCTGGCGGTACTGATGGGACTGCTGTGGATCGGACAAGGGCTCGGCATCATCATGTGGCCGGCGAGCAGCTTCATGCTTGCCGATCGTCAATGGGCTTACAACGGTGCAATCCTTGCCGCAGTCGGCCTGCTAGTTTTCGTCCTGGTGCGCCGTGGTGGGAGCGTGCGCTAGCAAATCCGCAGGGACTTCAAGGGCAAAGCGCGCGCCCTGGTCGGGCGCGCTTTCAACCGTAAGGTCCCCGCCCATGGCACGGGCGAGGCGGCGCGAGATGTAAAGGCCAAGACCCGAACCGCCATCTTCTCCGCTGCGGCCCAGGCGCTCGAACTTTTCGAAAACCTTGACCTGCTGCTCGTCTGTGAGCCCCGGCCCCTGGTCAGCCACGATGATTCGTGCGCGGTTACCTGCGTCCTCCAGTCTGATCCAGACTGACGAGTTGTCTGGAGCATAGCGGATTGCATTGCCCACAAGGTTGAGAAGAACCTGCAGTACGCGGCGGAATTCGGCGATTGCCGGCAGGCTCTCGCCCATCTTGGGGGCATCTATCGAAATCCCCCGCTCATTGGCGCGGACCCCGAGAATCCCAGCGGCGCGGCGCGCAACGTCGGCCAGGTCGATCCGATCTGGCGCCGTATTGAATTGGTCCGCTTCGACCACTTCCAGGTCTGCCAGATCCTCCACCAGGGCCAGCAAATGCTGGCCTGCAGAGGCAATGTCAGCCGCGTACTGACTATATTCCTCTGCAAGTGGCCCGGCCATGCGGGTGCGGATCGTCTCGGCATTGGCAATGATCCGGGCAATCGGCTGCCGAAGCACTGGCGCGATATCCCGTCCGACGAGGCCGGGATTGTTGTTTGGCAGCACTGCCCCCCGGGCGATCGGTTCGATCGGTGACGCCAACGGGCAATCGGCCGTCAGGCAGAGTTCGAACCCCACCGGATTATCGCCCGGCATGACCTGGGGGAGCAAATTGGCGCGCCAGCGGCGGTCAGAGCCGGCGATGCGAACTTCCGCGCCATCGAGAAGGCGCCAGTGCATCGGCTGCTCGTGCGCGGCACCGTCTATCTCGACGAAATCGGTCCACGGTTTGCCGAGTCCGGCCCGCATCGCAGCGCTGAGGTCCTTGAGGTCGGCTGCGGTGCTTTCAACGCTCAGCAACGCCTGGCCGGCATCCAGCTGCGCGGTCAATTCTGCAAGGCTGCGATCGATCGCTGCGCGATGATCCGCGATAACGGCCGGATCCTCGGGCTGGGTTGCACCGACCTGCCAGCTGGTCACGCGGACAACGCAGCCATCGTCTCCTGGCTCAACCTCGACCCAGGCAGTGACCTGATCCTGGCCATCGAAAGCGCGGATAACGCGGGCAAGCTTCAATCCGAAGCTGTTGGCCTTTTCAACCAGCTCACCCAGTGCCGGTATGGCGATCACACCCGGGATTGCGCCGCCGCAAGCAAGCTGTAACCCGGCAAGCGGCTCTTGCGCAGAGATCAGGCGGCTGTCCGCGTCGCAGGACGCTGTTGCCAGGACCGCGGCGGCCTCACCCATCGCGCATCAACCGCCGGGGAAGCTGGACGCGCGGGCGAGCAACGCGGCGGCGGTGTCGCTGCCCAGATGCTCGAAGCCCGTCGGAAGCGACACTTCGGGGTGAAGCGAATCGAATTGCTCTTCGATGGTCTGCGTCTTGAGCCCCGACGCGCGCAGCGCCACTGCCAGACGGGCAAGTTGCCCTTCGTTGGTGGCAAGAACTGCCATGTCTCGGTCCTGCCCGGACGCGAGCGCCAAGGCGCTGAGAAAGATACCGACCCCCGCGTGCGTCACCGAAAGCGCAGCGGTTGCGCCACCGCCCATGCTCATGACCAGGCGCGAAATGAGGCCGAGGCGGCTCCGGCTTTCGTCGTACCGGCTGCGTAGGCTTTCTTCGACACGGCTGGCCAATTCCTGGTCGGGGGCAATTCCGCGCAATGTCAGCAAGGCTGCATGAAGCAGGTCTCCCGGCAATTCGGCATGCGGCAGCTGCATGCGGCGCTGGCTGGTGGCAAAGCGGGCCTGAGCCGCGAGGAGCGCCATCGCCGCCGATGCGACAGCCGGTTCGGTCGAAGCGACGAGCGCCTGAAGCAGAGGTGACAGGACCGGGTCGAGCGCCAGGCGCGCCTGCATCCGTTCGGTCAGTTGCCACTCCAGGGCAAGTGCGTGGATATGGGCGAGAAACGCTGAGTGGCCGACCAGGCCCTCGACCATCGCGGCAATCCTGTCTGGCGGGACATCGCGCGGATCGGCACCTTCAGCCGCAACTTCGTATTCAACCAGTAACTGCCGGGCAATATCGGTGATCATCCCGCGGACGCGGGCGATGATCTCGTCACTGAACACCGAATGCTCGTCGTTAGCGAGTAGGTGCCGGAGGATCGGCGCGATCGTTGCAATCAGCGCATCACCGTGCGCCAGTTCTTCGCGCAGCACGTTTTCTACGTTTCCGGGGGCCGGAATCTGGGAACTGGTGTGGTCCATCCTCCGGGCCATAGCGCTGCTTGGTTAAAGTCGCGTTAGCCGCGATTTGCCGCCGAGCTGCACCAGGATTGCAATTGCAGCAACCACGGCACCCCCGTGAGCAACCTCGCTGCCGATACCGCCCAGGATAGCGCCGGCCAGAGCCGCCGACAGCAGGCTTCGGTCGGTGAGCCAGGCGCCCCACCGCCCGTCGTGGATCGCCGCCAGTATCCGCAATTGTGCGATGAGCATGAACGGGGGAAAGAGCCGGTCGATCATCGCGTGTCCCGGATCGAAGGCCGCGCCCCAGGCCATCAGGAGCACGATGACCACATCGATCGCCCAGCCATAGGCCGTGAGGCTATCGATCCCGCGCGAGCGCAGCGGACCATCATGCTCGATGCGGGCAAGGAGTGCGGCTGTTTCGCGCAGGATCCAGCCCAGCGCGATCAAGGCCAGACCCAGCACGGGCAAGGCAAACCACCCTGCCCCCAGCGCAAGCAACGCCAAAACCACCGCTGCGATCACCAGGGCCCGCGATCCGGTTCCAGCATGTAGCATGGCCGGGCCAAAGCTGCGGACCGCCAGAAGCGCGATGCCGCGCGCGGGGCCCAAGGGAACCGTATCGCGCGTGCGCTGGCGGATCCACATGGGCTCGATCGTGTGCGCCTCGGCATCGCTGCGCACCAGTGCCCAGAACAGGCCGTCTTGACCCGGCATCGGTATTTCGCGCTGGCGCACGCCACTTTGCAGGGCAATTCGTTGCAAGGCGGACACCGGATCGCAATCGGCCGGCAAGGTCGCGATCTGCTCGACAAGACGCCCGGGAATGCGGATTGCGCCAGCGGCCGCATGATTGAGGTCAATCCGTTCAAACCCGGCGGCAAGGCCCTGTTCGATCGGTTGGACGAGCACGCCCTGACTTTCGGAGAGCAGGTCGACGGTTTCGGCGGTGGAACTGAACAACCCGTCCGCGAGCGAAATGACCTCGTCGGCGCTGCTGACCAGTCCGAGCAGTGGACGCGCACCCGCAATCACATTGAACTGCGCCCCCCGGGCTTCGGCAATGTGCTGCAATTGGACGATGTCGGGCGTCAGCGAAGGAGCGATGCAAACAATCCGTTCGCAGCCCAGCGCGAGCGCTATCGACAATTGCTGACGCGCGACCGTAAGCCCGCCGACCCGCAGGAAAGCGCGCGGAACCGGGCTTTCAGCGGCGGTTTCGGCAAAGGATAACAGCGCGACCCGCAGCCTCTTTCTCCGTGCGTTTCGGGTAAGGATCAGCGCTTTTAGGGGAGGCGGTGCGAGGTGCCAAGCGATTGCGGCAAGCGGTGCCTCAGCCGCGTCTCAGACAGCTGAAAAGTCTTCGATAAACTGTGCAATGCGGCGCAAGACACTCGGATCGCCCGGCGCACCATCCAGCGCCTCTTCGGCAAGCGCAATCAGCGGTTCGGCGTGAAAGCTCGCCGCCAGTCCCTTGAGGCGCAGCGACGCCATCTGCCAGTTGCCATCGCAGCGTGCGCGCCGCATCAGATCCAGCTGACGTTCTGCGCTTTCGGCAAAAGCCTGGCGCAGCTCGACAAACAGCGCCGGGTCTGTCCCCGCCGCCGCTGCCAGGGTCGCATCGAGCGTGCCTGCTTCATAAGCCATGCGTCGGCTTTAGTGCGGAGTGGTTAAACCGGGGTTTATCCACTGTCCTTTCATGGTAAACAGATGCCATGAGCAGGGGAACCATCGCCGCTGTCGACATGGACCAACCCGATTCCGGGACCGAAGCCGTGTCTGACGAACTCGTCCTCGATACCGTCGCCGCCGAGGAGGACTGGTGGGAAGAACCGGCCGTGAAGCCGCGCCGCCGCTGGGGTTTCATACTGGGGGTGAGCCTTGCCGTGGTCGCTGTTGCCGGCTGGACCGCGTTGTTCGTCGTCGCCAACCTTGATGGACTGCGCGCTGGCGGGACGGCACTGCAGTGGACCGTCTGGCTGCGGGACTGGGCGATCCCCCCTGCCCTTATCGCAATGTGCTGGCTGCTTGCGATGCGAAACAGCCGCGCCGAAGCGATCCGGTTTGGTGAAACCGCACGGATGCTGAGCGAGGAGTCAAGCCGGCTCGAAGAACGGTTGACCACGGTAAATCGCGAACTGAGCCTGGCCCGCGAATTCATTGCTTCACAATCGCGCGATATCGATTCGCTAGGCCGCGTGGCGACGGAGCGGCTTTCACAACATGCCGAAAAGCTCGCCAGCCTGATCCAGGACAACGGAACCCGGATCGACGCAATCGGCGATGTCAGCACGGCGGCATTGGAGAACATGGAAAAGCTGCGCGGCCAGCTGCCGGTTATCGCCAGCTCCGCGAAGGACGTAACCAACAATATCGGCCAGGCCGGGCGTGCGGCGCATGGCCAGCTTGATGTGCTGATTAGCGGCTTCAAAAAGCTCAACGAGTTCGGACAGGCGAGCGAACGCCAGGTGATGTCGCTGCGCGACATGGTGAATGACAGCCTGGCCGAATTCACCCGCCAGACCGAGCAGCTCGGCACCATCGCCGAGCAGCGTTTCGCCGCACTTGCCGAAAGCGGCAAGCAGGCACGAACCCAGCTTGATAGTCAGGAGGTCGAAGCGCTTGCCGCAATCCGCAGCCGCGCAGCGGCGCTGAGTGATGAGCTGGCCGAAGCACGTGCTGCCCTGGATGCGCAGGAAGCGGAAAGCCTCACCTCGCTACGCGCAAGGCTCAGCTCGGTGCGCGATGAGGGCTCGGCCTTGACCCGGTCTCTCCGCGACGGCGAAGCTACCGCCCTTGGCGCTTGGCGCGAAGCGATCGTTCGGCTTGAAGAAGACTTGAAAGCCGCCATCGCCAAGGTCGGCGAAATCGACAGCCGAGCGATGGAATCGGCGCGCGCACGCCTGGCAGAGCTGTCAAACGAGGCGGCGCAGGTCGATGAGCGCTTGGCAGAGCGCGACCGCCTGTTCGCAAGGGAGCTCGAACAACGCCAAGCCGAGTTCGACAGCCGCCATGCAGCATTCGTAGACAAGCTTTCCGAGCAAATGGGCTTGCTCGATGCAGCCGCAGGTACGCACCGCGATGCACAGGACGCACATCTTGCGGACATCGCTGCAAAGCACAAGCAAATCGGCGAACAGCTCGCTACATTTTCATCGCAGCTGGGTGAATTTGCCGAACAGAGCACCGCCGTTGAATCGCGGCTGGGCATCGCAGCGGCGGCGGTCTCCACACATCTCGAAGCAAGCAACAGCGCGATTGCCGCGGCCGAGGGTGCTGTTGCCGTGCTCACGGATAATTCGGTTCGATTGCTCGAACTGATCCAGGCCAGCGTCCAGCATACCACTGAAAATCTGCCCGAGGCGATCGGCATCAGCGAAGGCCGCCTTAGCAAGATCGAAGAACGGGTTCGCGCGGTCCACAGCCTATCGGGTGAAGCAGCGTCGCGCGGGGAAAGCTTGCTCGCCCAAGCCGCACAAAGCCGCGAAGTTCTGGCGGCTGCGACCGAACAAATGGGAGTTTTGCAAGCCCAGGTCACGCAGGGGCAAGCGCAGCACGGCGAAACACTTGCGCAGCTGCAACAGTCGCTGGACACGATACGGGCACAAAGCCTGGAAATTGCCGAGCAGGCCCAGGATCGACTGACCAGCTCGATAGAAGAACTCAATACCTCGGCGCGTGACGCCGTCATGGGCATTGAAACGATGAGCGCTGCTTCCATTTCTGCGCTGGCCGGGCTCATCGGCGAAGAAAGCGGCGCCGCCATCGACGCGGCTTTGCGAGACCGGGCAGCGCAGCTTGCTGGCCAGCTTGAAGAGGCCTCAGCGAAAGCAGCAGGGGCGAGCCGCGAGGCCGCGATGCAATTGCGTGACCAGCTCGCCAAGGTCAACGAACTCGCAGGAAACCTTGAACGCCGCGTCGCGCATGCGCGTAGCCGGGCTGAAGAACAGGTTGATAATGATTTCGCGCGTCGCGTCGCGCTGATCACCGAAAGCCTCAATTCCAATGCGATCGATCTGGCCCGCGCACTCGACACCGACGTGACCGACACCTCCTGGGCGGCATACTTGAAGGGCGACCGCGGCATATTCACGCGCCGCGCCGTGCGCTTGCTCGATACCGCCGAGGCCAAGGCGGTGGCGCAGCTTTACGAAGCCGATCGCGATTTCCGCGAACACGTCAGTCGCTACATCCATGATTTCGAAGCAATGCTGCGGCAGCTGCTTTCTACGCGCGATGGACACGCACTGGGCGTGACGCTGTTATCCTCCGATATGGGCAAGCTCTACGTGGCGCTGGCCCAGGCCATCGAGCGCCTGCGGAACTAGTCCTGCTTCGCGCCGGACCACTGGGTCACGTCGATATCGTCGACCGTGAGCCATCCGTTGACGTAGTTTGCGTAATAGAGCCCGAACATCAGCAGTGAGAGGATCGTCGCACGCCGCGCAATCCGCTTCGGGTTGAAGTTGATGGGGGCGCTGCTGACCTGTCCTTCGACGAGATCAGCCTTCGCATCGTCGTGGGTGCGAATGCCGAACGGCATCACGAAGAATGCCGCGAGCACCCAGAACAGCAGATAGATGGCGATGATCGAGGTAAGCCGCATGGTCAGCTCTCTCCCAGAATGACGCGGACCTGCGGCTTCTTGCCCGACC
>JBJTMA010000077.1:0-17002 GCA_046063295.1 Novosphingobium sp. | reverse complement strand
GCCCCTCCTCACCGGCGTGTGCAGTGACGTGAAGGCCCAGCCGACGCGCCTCGGCGAACACCCGTTCAAACTTGGCAGGCGGGTGCCCCAGTTCGGACGAATCAAGGCCAACACCGTGAATTCGTGGCAAATGCTGCTCGGCCTCGGCGAGCGTTGCGAAGGCTTCCTCCTCGGGCAGATGGCGCAGGAAGCACATGATCAGGCGGTAACTGATCCCCAGCTCTGCCTCTCCCCGCTTCAACGCCCGCTCAATGCCGTCCAAGATTGCGGCGAATGCCACCCCGCGCGCGGTGTGGCCCTGCGGATCGAAAAAGATTTCGACGTGGCGCACATTGTCGGCATGCGCGCGGAGCAAGTACGCCCAGGTCAAGTCGAAGAAATCGCGTTCGGCAATCAGGACCGACATCCCCTGATAATAGATGTCGAGAAAGTCCTGGAGGTTCGAAAAGCTGTACGCCGCCCTTACCGCTTCGACATTGGCAAAGGGTATTGCCACCTTGTTGCGGGCGGCAAGCTCAAACAGAAGCTCAGGCTCCAACGAACCTTCGATATGCAGGTGCAATTCGGCCTTGGGCAACCGGGCGATCAGCTGGTCGCGAGCATCGGGATTCGTCATCAGGCCTTGCTGACGCAGCATCGCGCAGTGGTCAACCGCGCCGCGGGAACCAAGCCCGCCAATATGGATTGGTGCAGCGGGGAACCCGATAGATGGAGAGCCTATGTCGCTCCACATTATACGCAGCAGCAGTCCCGCCAGTGGCGTGGCGAACCGTCCGGCAATGGACCCATCGATGCGGTTGAGAATTTATGGTCCACTGCGTCCGCTCCAGCCGCGCAGCTGGATCGAACGTCTGCTGCACCGCTAACCGCGCGGCAGATCCCGCAGACGCACGTCAAAACGGGTCCCGCCGGGCCCGCTCGATACGAACAGGTCGGCTTGCGCCATCTTGGCGAGTGCATTGAGCAGCCGCATCCCCTGCCTTCCGGCCGGAGTCTCCGTCGGAATTCCGACCCCGTCGTCCTCAACAGAGAGCAGCGCCTCGCGCCCCTCCATCGTCAAGGTAATGTCGATCTTCCCTGTGGTGCGACCGATAAAGGCATGCTTGATCGCGTTCGTGACTAGCTCGTTGATCAGAAGCGCCAAGGCAGAAGCTCGATCCCGCTCGACCAGACAAGGACACGGCTTGCAGGAAAATTCGATCGGACTGCCGGCGAGTATCGATCCGTGAATGCTCATGCAAAGGCTGTGCATGAGCTGACCCAGGTCAACAGTGGTTATGGCGCCGGATTCGTAGCGCAAATGATCATAAGTCTTGCCGAGGCTGGCGATGCGCGCCGATGTCTTCCCGAGCGCTTCGACCACTGCGGGGTTTTCCGCCTCCCTGGCCTGCATGCCGATCAGACTGCTGAGGATCGTAAGGTTGTTTTTGAGGCGATGGTCGAATTCGGCCAGCAACATGTCACGCTCGACCACACGCTTTTCGCGCTCGGCAATCAACGAAACGGCACCGGCGCGGGCAGTCTCTGTCAAAATTACGATTATCAGGCCAACCACTAGATTGATGATCGTACGCGGCAAATCCTGCGGATCGGCGAACCGGAAATCGGTCCCGTGGTTAATCCCGACCCACCAAAGGAAACCGAAGATCAGCACCCAGGCGATCAGCCCGCCACGCAGCCGCCCCATGAGCGTTGCAATCAGCAGGCCCGGATAGGCCAGCGCGTAAGGAGCGGTGTTAGGCAGCCAGATATCGATCAAGGTGCGGAGTGCCGCCACCAGTGCCAAAGCGATCAGCGCCGCCGCCACTTCGCTTGCGCACCGACGCCAACCGGCCCGACCCGAAACGAGGTCGAGCCGGATTAGCCGCTCAGGTGGCGGAACCGATTTCCCAGAATTGCGCACGACCACAATAACTCCAAGGCTCTGGAGCCTACAGCAGAGATGCAGACATGCAAGCACGATACTTGCCCAGCGTTCCATTTTCGTTCTATCGCTGACCAGATGCCCGAAACTCTGCCCCTTCCCGCTTTGCATGCGAGCCATGGCGGCTGCTGGCTGCGCAGCGGATCGGGCGCCAACCGCGGAGTTAGCAAAGGCGATGCGATTATCGCCGCCGCCGATACGCCGCTGTTGCTGCTCAACGCGCCGCTAGTCGCAACCAGACTGGGCTATCCCGACCTTTCGGGCCTCGACCTTCTCGAACTGTTTGCCTTTGTGCATCCCGCACGGTTCATGGTGCCGACCCCCAAGGGACTGGCCCACGCGCTCGACCTGCCTGAGCCCGCGGAAGACGCGGCGGTGCCGCAGCTTCTCCAGGAAGCGGCGGAGATCTTGCTTGGGACCTGCTCTTCGCGCGATTGGCCGCAGCGTGAAGGGGCGTGGACTGCGCTGCAATCACTCACCAGGCTGCGCTGGTCATGGGCGCCGCTGCTCGCCGCACGAATCGCAACGCCGTCCAAATCGGATCGCTGGCTCTTCGCCAGATTGCCCGAATGGGAAGAAGCGGCGGAGCGGCCTCAACCGGCGCAGGTTCTGCTGGGAGCGCCAGCCGTTGCAGCGCGGCTCGCCGAGCTGACTGGACAGGGCGCGGAAACCCGTCCGGCGCAGGCCGACTATGCCGGCGAGGCGGCGCACCTCTTTGCGCCGCGAACTGCACAGGGCCAGCCCCATGTGCTTTTGGCGCAGGCCGGAACCGGGATCGGCAAGACACTGGGCTACCTTGCCCCGGCATCGCTGTGGAGCCAGGCGGCGCAGGGCACTGTCTGGGTATCGACCTATACAAAGGCCCTGCAACGCCAGCTGCGGAGCGAAAGCCGCCGCGCGTGGCCGCCGCGCCGCGCCGATGGCAGCGCACCTGTGGTGGTTCGCAAAGGGCGTGAAAATTATCTCTGCCTGCTCAATCTGGAAGACGCATTGCAGGGCGGATTCAGCGGCCGGGCCGCAATCATGGCGCAGCTCGTGGCGCGCTGGGCGGCATACAGTCAGGACGGCGACATGATCGGCGGTGACTTGCCCGGCTGGCTTCCAACGCTATTCCGCCAACGCGGCGTCGCTGCACTGACCGACCGCCGAGGCGAATGCGTCTATGCCGGCTGTCCGCATTACCGGAAGTGCTTCATCGAGCGCGCCAGCCGCGCCAGCGCGCAAGCTGACCTGGTTATCGCCAACCACGCGCTCGTTATGGTCAATGCCGCGCGCGGACGGGACGCGGCACAGCGTCCGACGCGGATCGTGTTCGACGAAGGGCACCATGTATTCGATGCCGCCGATTCAACTTTCGCCGCTGCTCTGACCGGGGCCGAGACGATCGAACTCAGACGCTGGGTGATCGGGCCCGAGCGGGGCTCCAAAGGCCGCCGCCGAGGACTGGCTGCCCGGCTCGCCGATGTCGCGAGTTACGATGAGGCGGGCGGCAAGGCGATTTCTGCCGCGCGCCATGCGGCTGAGGCGCTGCCCGGCGATGGCTGGCTGCAGCGACTGCAAGAGAACTCCCCGTCCGGGCCGCTCGAAGAGCTGTTCGCTGCAGTTCGCGCGGTGACCTATGCGCGCGACGAAGGCAGCGCGCAGGACGGCGGTTACGGGCTTGAAACTGAGGCCGCCCAGCTTGACGGCCCGATTGTCGAATTTGCCGCTGCGGCACAGGCCGCTCTCGCCGAACTTCGCAGCCCCTTGATGCGTCTGGGGGTGCGGCTGGAGGCAATCCTGGCCGAGCCGCCGGACTGGCTCGATGGTGCTGGTCGGGCGCGGATTGAAGGTGCGCGCCATTCGCTTGGGTGGCGCATCGACCTGCTCACTGCATGGGAAGCACTTCTCGCACGGATCGGTGGCCCAGCGGACCCTGAATTCGTCGATTGGCTCGCTGTCGAACGCAGCGAAGCCCGCGAATTCGATGTCGGTCTCCACCGTCACTGGCTCGACCCGATGAAGCCGTTCGCACAGGTTGTGCTGCAAGGCGCGCACGGCGTGATGCTTACTTCGGCGACCCTGAAGGACGGTGATGACTGGGACAGCGCAGTTGCGCGCAGCGGTGCGCCGGAACTGGGCCTCACCCCGCGCCTGTCCAGCTTCGAAAGTCCATTCGACTATGGCTCTCAGGCTGAGGTACTGATCGTTACCGACGTGACCAAAGGCGATATGGCGCAGCTGGCCGGGGCCTACGCGCGGCTGATCGAAGCGGCAGGCGGCGGCGCCCTGGGGCTCTTCACCGCGATCCGCCGCCTGCGAGCCGTGCAGGGGCGCATTGCAGACCGTCTCGCCCGAGCCGGCCTGCCCCTTTACGCGCAGCATGTCGATCCGATCGACACCGGAACGCTGGTCGATATCTTTCGCGACGATCCGCGCGCATCACTGCTCGGCACCGATGCGCTGCGCGACGGGGTCGACGTTCCGGGAAATTCGCTGCGGCTCGTTGTGATGGAACAGGTTCCGTGGCCAAAACCATCGATCCTGCACCGCGCACGGCGCCTGGCCGGCGGCGGTGCTGCTTACGATGACCGTGTCATCCGTGCGCGCCTTGCCCAGGCATTCGGCCGCTTGATCCGTACCCGAAACGATCACGGGATCTTCGTTGTTCTATCAGCTGCATTCCCCAGCCGTCTGCTCTCTGCCTTTCCGGCGGGCACAATGATTTCACGGGTCACGCTTGATGAGGCTTTACAACGCGTCTCAGCCTGTGTTTCACAGCCGCCCGTTCAGCGCGAGACTTCCGCTTGAAGACCCTAGGCCTATTCCGCCACGCCAAATCCGATTGGCAAGATCCCCGCGCGCGGGATTTCGACCGCCCGCTTAATGAGCGCGGTCGCAAGGGCGCCGCGCTGATGGGTCGGCACGTGCTCGATCATGGCATCCGCTGGGACCGGATGATCGCGTCTCCGGCCATTCGCTGCGCAGAAACGATCGAGATCGCCTGCGAGGCTGCAGGCCAGCCGGTTGCAGCGCAATGGGATCGGCGCATCTATCTGGCCAGCAGCGTCACGCTGATCGACTTGCTGCGCGAGTTGGACGACCGGCTGGATGCCGTACTGATGGTGGGCCACAACCCTGGGCTCGAGGACCTGATCTTCGATCTTGTTCCCGACGATGGCACCAGTCCACTTCGAGACGTGGTCGAAATCAAGTTCCCGACTGCTAGCTATGCAGTACTGGAACTCGATATCGACCACTGGTCCGATCTTCGCGACAAGTGCGCGCGCCTTGTCCACCTGATGCGGCCACGCGACCTCGATCCGGCCTTGGGACCAACTCCCATTTAAGCCATGTGGATGGCCTTGGTGACGAGATAGCTGTCCATACCTTCTATCCCGCCTTCGCTGCCGAAGCCTGAATCCTTGACCCCTCCGAATGGCGCGTCGGCAGCGCTGACCGCAAAGGTGTTGATTCCGACCATTCCGGATTCGATCCGGTCGCCGAGCACATTGGCATTGCGGAGTCCCTCGGTGAAAGCGAACGCCGCAAGGCCGTAGGGCAGTCGATTGGCCTTTTCGATCGCATCATCGAGTGTCGAAAACGGGGCGGTGACTGCGACCGGGCCGAAAGGCTCGTTCGACATGATGTCCGCGGTGTCAGGCACGTCGGCCAGCAAGGTCGGTTCAAAGAAGAAGCCACTGTCCCCGCGCTTGCCGCCGGCCAAGACGCGTGCCCCTTTTGCCGCCGCATCCTCGACCAGTGCCTCGATAGCGCCCGGCCGGCGCGAATTCGCCAGCGGGCCCATTGCGGTCTCGGCCTCGAGTCCGTGCCCGGTCTTTACGCTTCGCGCGCGGGCGGCGAAGCCTTCCACGAATTTGTCGTAAATCGCCTCCTGAACGTAGAATCGCGTGGGCGAGACGCAAACCTGGCCAGCATTGCGGAACTTTTGCGGGACCACCATGTCGAGCGTCTTGTCCAGATCACAGTCCGCGAAAATCAATACCGGCGCGTGGCCGCCAAGTTCCATCGTCACGCGTTTCAGACCATCGGCGGCTAGCCGCATCAGATGCTTGCCGACCGGGACCGATCCGGTGAAGCTGACCTTCCGAATCACCGGCGAAGCCAGCAGGTGGCGGCTGACTTCGTCGGGCACACCGTGGACCAGCTGCACTACCCCGGCGGGAAGCCCCGCATCGACCAGACTGCGCACCAGTGCGCCGGTACAACCCGGCGTTTCCTCAGGCGGCTTGGCGACAACCGAGCAGCCGGTGGCCAGAGCTGGGCCGAGCTTCTTTGCCATGAGGTAGATCGGAAAGTTCCACGGGCTGAAGGCGGCGACGGGACCGATCGGTTGCTTTGTCACCAATGCGCGCTGCCCAGTCGGACGGACCAGGGTGCGGCCATAGATGCGGGTCGCTTCCTCACCGCACCAATCGAACAGCTGCGCGCTCGAAAGGACTTCCGCGCGAGCCTCAGCAATTGGCTTACCCTGTTCGAGCGTCAGCAGGCGCGCAATTGGTTCAACCCGCTCACGCAAAAGCGCCGCTGCCTTCTTGAGTACCGCTCCGCGCTGATCAGCCGGGGTATCGCGCCAAACCTTGAAACCCTTGTCCGCGGCATCGAGCGCTTCGTCGAGGTCTGCTTTGCTCGCCATTGGCACTTCGCCGATGGCCTTGCCGCTCGCCGGATCGACAACCGGAAACAGGTCGCGGCCCTCGCCGATCTTCCAGCTCCCTCCGATGAACAGAGAGAGGTCGGCGTCGTAAGAATTCTGCATGGATCGTCCTCGAATTTGCGAGGACGTGATCTAGGCTTCGTGGAGGGCGTTTACCAGTGTCGTGCGCAGCGCAATCAGGCGGGCACGATAGGCAAAGTTGGATGTGATCGGCACAGCGGCAACTGGGGCCGGCTGCGGAGGGCCTTCGACGGGCGACTTGGCCACCCCACCCTGGAGTGCCATTTTTGCACCCTTGAGCGTGTAGCCTTCGCGGTGGACCAGCCGGTCGATCGTCTCGACCAGTTTCACGTCCTCAGGGCGGTAATAACGCCGTCCGCCGCCGCGCTTGAGCGGGCTGAGCATCGGGAATTGTTCTTCCCAATAGCGCAAAACATGTTGCCGGATGCCAAGCGCCTTGGCGACTTCGCCGATCGTGCGCAGCGCGCCAGGATCCTTGCCATCGGCAAATCCAGGCGCGTCACCGCTCATCCGCGCGCGATCCGTTCCTTGAGCATCTGGCTGGCGCGGAAGGTAAGCACGCGCCGCGGCGTGATCGGAACCTCAACTCCGGTCTTGGGGTTGCGCCCGATCCGCTGTCCTTTGTCGCGCAGCAGGAAAGTGCCAAAGCCGGAAATCTTGACGTTTTCGCCCTTTTCGAGTGCGCCGGTCATGTGATCGATGATCGATTCAACCATGCCGAGCGAATCGGACCGCGACAGGCCAAGCTTGCGATTGAGCGCCTCAGCCAGATCGGCCCGCGTCAGTGTAGTCATGGAACGCATCCAGCCCCTTCCCCAAAGCTGCAGTTAGCGACCTTGGCGCGGGACCATACCGATATCGTTTTCGATTGCAACGCAGCTAATTGAACAATTAAACGCTCTGTCGCCGGTTATACCCGGATCAGGCTTGCTCCCCAGGTAAAGCCGCCGCCCATGGCTTCGAGCATCACCAGATCACCCGGCTTAATTCGTCCGTCGCGCATCGCGGTGTCGAGCGCCAGGGGGACTGACGCCGCCGATGTGTTGGCGTGCTTATCGACGGTAACGACAACCTTCTCGGCGGGCAGACCCAGCTTCCGCGCCGTCGCATCGAGGATCCGCTGGTTGGCCTGATGCGGCACGACCCAATCGATATCGGCTGCGGTAAGCCCCTGATCGGTCAACACTTCACGCAAGACATCGGCAAGGTTTACCACCGCATGGCGGAAAACCTCGGGGCCTTTCATGTGAACATGACCGACGGTCCCGGTGCTCGATGGCCCGCCGTCGACATACAGCAGCTGGTTGTGCGCACCATCGGCGTGAAGCCGGGTCGCGAGGACGCCAGGCCCGTCCTCTGCCACTTCGCGCGCTTCGAGTACGATGGCACCCGCGCCGTCGCCGAAAAGCACACAGGTCGTCCGGTCTTCCCAGTTCAGGATGCGGCTGAATGTCTCGGCCCCGATGACCAGCGCGCGCTTGGCCATCCCGGTGCGGAGCAGCGAATCGGCCACCCCGACCGCGTAGAGGAAACCGGAGCAGACCGCCGCGACATCGAAGGCGACCCCGCCATTGCAGCCGAGATTATGTTGAACCTGTGTGGCGGTCGCCGGGAACGTCTGATCGGGGGTCGCGGTAGCCAGCACAATCAGGCCGATATCGCCAGCTTCAAGCCCCGCCGAGGCGAGAGCGGCGCGTGCGGCGGCAGTGGCCAGGGTCGAGGTCGTTTCGCCCTCACCTGCTATATAGCGCGTGCGGATACCGGTTCGCTCAACGATCCATTGGTCGCTGGTATCCACGGTTTCGGCCAATTCGGCATTGGTAACAACGCGCTTGGGCAGCGCCGAGCCCGTGCCGACAAGAACCGATCGCAACGTCATTGCGCTGCTTTAGCGGAGAGCGAGCCGGTGCCAAGCCGCGCCAGGTCAGCGGCAATGCGTTCGGTGATGTTTTCCTCAAGCAATCGAGCCGTGACGGCGACAGCATTGGCAACGCCGATCGCGCTCGCCGACCCGTGGCTCTTCACAACAACGCCATTGAGGCCGAGGAATACCGCACCGTTGTGGTTATTGGGATCGAGGTGGTGCTTAAGGATTTCGGTAGCCGGACGCGAAACCAGAAATCCGAATTTCGAACGCAGCGACGAAGCAAAGGCCCGGCGCAGCAAGTCGGCGACAAAGCGCGCGGTGCCTTCGACGGCCTTTAGCGCAATATTCCCCGAGAAGCCGTCCGAGACAACGACGTCGATTTCACCCCGGTTGAGCTTGTCAGCCTCGGCATAGCCATCGAACGCAATCGACAGATCCGCTGCCGCAGCACGGAGCTGCGCCGCGGCAAGCTGCAGGTCCTCGGTTCCCTTGGCTTCCTCGGTGCCGATATTGAGGAGCCGCACCCGCGGTGCATCGCGGCCGGTCACGATCCGCGAATAGGCCGCGCCCATGATCGCGAACTGGACCAGGTTGCGCGCATCGCATTCGGTGTTGGCGCCAAGATCGAGCATGACGAGATCGTTATCGCCAAGCGTTGGCAATAGTGCCGAAAGTGCCGGCCGGTCGATCCCGGGCATGGTCCGCAGCGCCAGCTTGGCCATAGCCATGAGCGCGCCAGTGTTGCCCGCGCTCACAGCGGCACCGGCCTTGCCTTCCTTCACGGCATTGATCGCCATGCCCATTGACGTGGTCTTGGCCCGGCGCAGTGCCTGAGTCGGCTTCTCCTCGCCGCTCACCACATCGGGCGAGTGCAGTATTTCGGAAGCTGCGCGCAGGTTCGGGTGCTCATCGAGCGCGGCCTTGATCCGCTCTTCATCGCCAACGAGCAGGAACTTGAAACGATCGTGGCGGCGCCGGGCGAGCGCCGCACCTTCGATCATCACGCGCACGCCTTCGTCTCCGCCCATCGCATCAACGGCGATACGCGGCAGGCTCATGAGCGACTATCCACTTGATTTGCGGGCTTAGAGTCCGACCGCGATGACTTCGCGCCCGTTGTAGTGACCGCAGGCCGGGCACAGGTTGTGCGGGCGCTTCAGTTCACCACAATTCGAGCATTCATGGAATGCTTCGACCTTCAGCGCGTCATGGCTGCGGCGCATGCCCCGGCGGGACGGCGTAGTTTTTCTCTTGGGGACAGCCATTGCGGCACCTGTTCCTGCAAATAATCAAAACGTCTAAGTAAGCCGCGCCAGGACCGGGGGTCGGCGGCTCGCGAAGGCGGGCCTATAGCGAATTTGGCGGAGCATGCAAGCGCCGTCATCCCCGGCACCGGCTGAACACACAGGGGAGTGGGAAATGCTGTTACCGACGACAATCTGCCTCGTGGCCGCGGCCTTGCTGATCAACTTCTGGCTGGGCATGCGCTGTGCGCAGCTTCGCGGCAAGGAAGGGATCTCGGTTGGCGATGGCGGCCATGAACTTCTGGGCCGCCGCATGCGCGCGCAGCTCAACTTTGCCGAACAGACGCCGCTGACGCTGATGGGCGTCGGCTTGGTCGAACTGGCTGGCCGCGGGGGGATGTGGCTTGCGCCGCTGGGAGCGCTGTTCCTGATCGGCCGCATCTGCCACGGCATCGGCATGGACGGCAATTTCAAGCCGGGCCGCGGGATCGGGATGCTGACCGGCATGATACTCCAGCTTGGCATCATCATCGTTGCCGTGGGCGCAAGCCTCGGCAAGCTTTGATCCTTCAGCTCAGCAGGTAATCGCTGACGAAACCGTTGACCTGTCTTTCCCGGCCGAATGTGCTGGTTGGCCCATGGCCGGGAAGGAAGGTCACATCGTTGCCCAGCGGCCAGAGCTTCCGGGTGATGGAATCGATAAGGTCCTGGTGATTGCCGCGCGGGAAATCGGTCCTGCCGATCGAGCCAGCAAAAAGGACGTCTCCGACCACGGCAAAGTGTGATGGAGCGTGGTAGAACACCACATGCCCCGGAGTATGCCCCGGGCAGTGGATCACATCGAGTTCAAGCGCGCCCACCGTAACCTTGTCGCCATCCTTGAGCCAGCGGTCCGGCTCAAAACTTTCGGCGTGCATTCCGTATTTTCCGCCGTCCTCGCCCAGCTTGTCGATCCAGAAGCGGTCGTCCTCGTGCGGGCCTTCGATCGGCAGGCCCAATTCCTTCGCCAGGAGCCCGGTCTGCCCGCAATGATCGAGATGGCCGTGGGTGACGAGCAGCTTTTCGAGGGTGACTCCCACCTTCTCCACCGCCCCCTTGATCTTGTCGAGCTCTCCGCCTGCATCGATCACCGCTCCGCGCATGGTATTGGTGCACCAGATGAGTGAGCAGTTCTGCTGCAGCGGCGTCACCGGGATAATACCGACGCGCATCGAGGGTTCGTTGGTCTGGGTCATGCCGCCTACATGGCGAGCCAGCGGCGAGGCGGCAATGCCATTTCGCCTGCTGTTCGCACGAGCTGGGCTAAGTTTGCCTGTTGCCTTCCCCGAAGGCAGCACGATTTGCTTCGACCAGAGCTAGGTTAGCCTCGGCCCAGGTCCACACCGGACAAAAGGCTTCTGCCAGGCTGTGGCCCAAACCCGTCAGCTCATAATCGACGTGCGGCGGGATAACCGGGTGCACGGTGCGCTTCACCATCCCGTCGCGCTCAAGCTGGCGGAGCGTCTGGGTGAGCATCTTCTGGCTGATGCCCGGGACGATTCGGTGAAGCTGACTGAAGCGCGCGACAGCATGCTCTTCAAGCGCCTCGATAATTAGGAACGTCCATTTTTCAGCAACCCGCCCGATCAGTTCGCTCACCAATTCGTCGACCTTCGGGTTGTTCGAATAGCTCGTATGTGGCGGAATTCCCATATCTTCCCTTTTGGTAAGTATCGCCCGAATTTGTGCCTACTTTCCTGAGGCTGCGTACTGATTAATTCAACGGTGTCGAAAGCGAAAGGACCTCCCTCATGAATATCTCGGGCAACACCATCCTCATTACAGGTGGCGGTTCAGGCATCGGGCGCGAGCTGGCCCGCCGCTGGCACGAGCTGGGCAATACCGTGCTAATAACCGGGCGCAGCGCAGCCAGCCTGGCCGAGACTGCATCAGGCCACGCGCACATCCATCCCTATGTCCTTGATGTAAGCGATCCGCGTGCGATCCTGGACTTTGCAGCAAAGATCGTGGCCGAGCACCCTGCACTCAATGTGCTGGTCAACAATGCCGGCATCATGCCTACCGAAGATCTGACGCGTCGCCGCGATCTGCGCGATACCGAGGCGGTGATCACCACCAACCTGCTAGGCCCGATCCGCATGACCGACGCGCTGATCGATCACTTGCGCAGGCAGGACGACGCGGCGATCATCAATGTGACCTCCGGCCTTGCTTTCGTGCCATTGCCGCGCGCTGCGACCTATTCGGCCACCAAGGCTGCGCTGCACTCGTACACGGTTTCCCTTCGCGCCGTCCTGGAAGGCGAAATCGAGGTGATCGAGATCGCTCCGCCGGCAGTGCGTACCGAGTTGTCCCCCGGCCAATCGGCGCGCGAAGATTATATGCCGCTAGAGGAGTACATCGACGAGACGATGGCGCCCTTCGCCGCCGGGACGCCGGGCAGTGAAGTCTTGACCCAACGCGTGCTGTTCCTGCGCAATGCCGAAATCGAATGCCGTTTCGACGCCGCTTTGGCGGCGCTGTCATCGCTTTGAACTAGAGTCGCCCGCTCTTCCACACTACGCGGCCGATCAACACAACTTCGTCGGGCGCGAGTTCGATCGTGCGGTAGGCCGGGTTGTCGCTGACCAGCGCAATCCGGCCCGGTCTGGCCAAGTCGAGCCGCTTTACCAGCAAGGCCTCCCCCACCCGCACCACATGAATGCCATCTCGCAATGGCCGCGGTGTTCGGTCGACCAGGATCTCGTCGCCATCGCGCAGGGTTCCCTCCATCGAATCGCCTTCCACCCGGATCGCCGAGAGCTGCGCCGGATCGAGGCCCTGTTCGCGCAACCAGCGCGCGCCGAACCGGAATGCGCCGATCGGAGCCTCCTCGCCAGCGAACTGTCCGGCGCCGGCCGATGCGCCAAGCGCCAGGCGCGGCACGTCGACCCAATCGCTACGCAGCCGCGAAGTCGGCGGAAGCGAGGAATTTTCCTCAGCGTCGCGCAGCTCCGATTCGTCGACACCAAAGAACTGCGCGAGCGTGTGACGATCGTTTTCCTCCAGCTTGCGCGGGCTGCCTTTGCGAATAAACTGCTGCAAATACGTGGCATTACGCCCGATAAGCTCTGACAAGCCAGCCAAGCTGGCACCATGCTGCGCGGCTAACTGGACCAGTCTGGCGCGGGGATCGGTGTTTACCATGAAAATGGCCTACACGATGTATTTTTCCTAGACAAGTAGGATTTCACGGGAAAGAACAGGATTCTTCCTATGACGATTCGCCTCATGCAACCAGGCCCCAACTCGGAGGCAAACCAAGATGCTGATTACCCGGATCGAGCGCTTCCTGCGCGAAACCGGAATGCCCTGGACCAAGTTCGGGCGGCTCGCCGCCCATGACCCGCGCTTTGTCCAGGATCTGCGCAACGGCCGCTCACCTCGTGTTGCAACCACGAAACGTGTGGAACATTTCATGAACATTTATCGCGAGGATGCCCGTGCAAATTGACCTTACCGCAGACGCAGCAATGCTCTCCGCCAGCCGGCGCGCCAGCCGCGGCACTCCCTGGATGCCGCTTTTGTCGGCACTTCTGGAAATTGGCGAGGGGCAGGCTGAGCTTATCCGGCACGCTGAGCGTGCCTGGGCCAGCGTGACCTTTTCCGGCACCCGGCATACCGTGGTCCTGGCATTCAACGGTGCCGGACCGGTCGAGGCGGGCGAGCGCTTTATCGACGCGCTGCCCGATCACGAGTTTGCGATCCCCCGACAACTGGTGGCCGATGCCGCGGTGATCAGGGTCGAACACACCGCCTTGCCGGAGCCGAAGTTGGAAGTGGAAGTGCAATTGCTGCTGCTCGACGAAGCCTGAACTGCACGGCTTGCCAGCGCCAAGGGCGCTGGCTAGGCCGCGGCTATGACTGCCAGCCCCGCACCCAAGTGCCTTATCATCGACCCCTTCCTGGGGGATGACCTGCACGACGCCCTGTTGGCCTTTGCGCTTGGTGAGCAGGACGCGTTCAAGCCCACTACCATTCGCCGGGGCAAGGATGGGGTGGAGGATCAAGCGGTCCGGCAATCGCTGCGCCGCCAAGGTGGGCTCGGACCATTCGAGGGGCCGTTCACCGCAGCGGTTCATGCCCGTCTGCCCGAATTATGCCGAGCCCTCGGCGTCAGTCCTTTCGAAATCGCCAAGACCGAACTCGAACTCGCCGCGCACGGCGATGGAGGGTTCTACAAGGTGCATCTCGACACCTTTACGCAGGATGCGCGGCTGGCAGCGGATACTGACCGCGCCATTTCGGCGGTCTATTATTTTCACCGCCAGCCCAAGGGCTTTGTCGGGGGCGACCTGCAGATGCATCGCTTTGGCGGCGGGCTGGCAGAGCGGATCGAGCCCGCCGACAACCGCCTGGCCGCCTTCGCATCAATCGCCCCGCACGAGGTGCTGCCGATCAAGTGCCCCAGCGGTCGTTTCGAGGATTACCGCTTTGCGGTGAATTGCTGGCTGCACCGCTCGCGCGACTAATTAGGCGCGTTAAAGCGCGCGAGCATTGGCGGGGTATGCAAGCATTCGGCAAAGCTGAATGGCCGGATGGTCAGCGGGGCGACCCGCGCGGCGTCGGGATGCGCGGGGTTGAGGTAAATGACGTCGGCCTCGGGCAATACCCGCGAGCGGATCGCGGCGCAGAGCGAGCGTTTCGTTTTGAGCCACTCGCCGACGAAGGCGCGGATCGTTTCCTCGTCTGGATCGGGCACGCGTTCGGGCAGGCAATCGACCTCGGTCCAGCCGAGCACGAAGTCATCGGGGATGCCTTGCAGGTCGCCCAGAGCGTTCTTGGGCTGGTAGCGTAGCGCCACCAGCACCGCGAGCCCTGCCTCACTGGCGAGGCTGACAACCGGGTACCCCGCCGGCGCATAGCGCGCGCCATTAAGCTCGGCCCCCTTCCCGTCGAGCGCCACGAAAGGCGCACGGGTGAGCCGCCAGAGCTTCACCCCAGCCTCCAGTCCCAGCCGAGCGGATCGCCGTCCATCACCTCGACCCCGGCGGCGGCGAGTTCGTCGCGCAGTCGATCCGAGGTAGCGAAGTCCTTCGCGGCGCGGGCGAGCTTGCGCTGGGCGAGGATCGCTTCGATTTCTGCTTCAGAGACGGTTGCGGCCTTGGGGCGGATGCGGAGGTCGGTACGTGCAAGGTCAAGCAATCCAAAACCGAGCACGTCGTCCATAGCTGCCAGCGCGGCGAGTTTCTCGCCCGCATCGGCCTTCTTCATCGCCACCACCTCTTCAAGCGTGGTCAACGCCACGGCCGTGTTGAGGTCGTCCGAAATGGCTGCCTCAAACCGCGCAAGGTGATCACCAAAGCGCGCGCCAATCTCCACTGCCGGCTCTGCTTGCGCACGCAGGTTCGCGACCGCCATCAACAGTCGGTTCAACCGCACCAGCGCCGCCCCCAGCCCTTCCCAGCTGAACTCCAGCTCGCTGCGGTAATGCGCCTGAAGGCACATCATCCGGTAAGCGAGCGGATGGTACCCCTTGTCGATCAGCAGCTGAAGCCGCAGAAACTCGCCGCTCGACTTCGACATCTTGCCGCTACGCTCGACCAGGAAGTTGTTGTGCATCCACACGTTGGCGCCGGAATTGGCCGCCACGTCGAGCCCGTTTGTGCAACAATGCGCCTGATTCTGCGCGATCTCGTTGGGGTGGTGGATCTCGCGGTGATCGATCCCGCCGGTGTGGATATCGAACGGGAAGCCCAGGAGGTCGCCGCTCATCACCGAGCATTCGAGATGCCAACCGGGCGCGCCGCGGCCCCACGGCGAATCCCATTCCATCTGGCGCTTCTCGCCCGGCGGGGTCTTGCGCCAGATCGCGAAGTCGGCGGCGTTGCGCTTGCCGTCGACCGGATCGATCCGGCTTTCGCCCTCATCGGTCTGGGCGCGGGCGAGGCGGCCATAGTCGGCAACGGTCGAGACGTCGAAGTAGAGGCCGCTATCCAGTTCGTAGCAATGCTTGTCGGCGATACTCTTGGCGAACTCGATCATCTGCGGCACGTAGTCGGTGGCGATCGACCACTTGGCCGGCTGGCGGATGTTGAGCGCCTTGATGTCCGCCCAATAAGCCTCGGTATAGTGCCGTGCGATGTCCCAGATCGACTGCGCGTTCTCGGCCGCGGCCTTCTCCAGCTTGTCCTCGCCAGCGTCGGCATCGTCGGTCAGGTGGCCGACGTCGGTGATGTTGATCACGTGGGTGAGCTTGTAGCCCTTGAAGCTCAGCGCGCGGCCGAGCACGTCGGCGAAGACGTAGGCGCGCATGTTGCCGATGTGCGGATAATTGTAGACCGTCGGCCCGCAGGTATAGACCCGCGCCTCCGGCGGCTGAGCCGGATCGCCTGAAACTCCCGGGTGGACGGGTTTGAACTCTTCCAGTTGGCGGGTCAGGCTGTTGAACAGCTTGAGCGGGGTATCGGTCATGCGCGCGCTTTGCCAAGCTAAGCGCACAAGGGCAAGCTGGCCCGTCAGTCGCTGCTATCGATAACCCGCGCCATGCGCCGCCGGGCGTGATCCGCGCCGATGAGCGTCCGCCGGTCCGTGACAACGATGTCGTCGGGAAGCGACTTCGGCTCATAGCCGGCAAGGATGTGGAATACCGTCATCGCAAAGCCGAATGGGATGAACAGACCCAGAGCCATGAACCAGCCCGCGGGGCCCAGCGGCAGGCCGAATATCCACGGGGTGAGCACCCCGGCAACGGTGAATGACAGCAGTGACGTCTTGTCGAACTTGCGCAGGATCGATGCGACGAGCTTGATGAAAATGTAGTAGCTGACGGTCCCCCCGACTACGCCAAGGCCGATGATCAGGGCGGGATTGTCCCATTCCTTGCGGATGGGGAAATAGAAGTTGTCGCCCAGCATCCCCATCGTCTGGATGAAGACATGGAGTGACGAGCCGCAGAACGCGGCGATCAGTCGCGCGCCTGGGGAGCTGCCAACCTGAAGTGGGCCGCTATAATATTCAGCGGTTTCGGTGGCGACATGGGCGGGCAAGCTCGGCTTTCTGCCAAATTGCCCGGCATCAGTTGTAGCTGCGGATAGCGCATCGGGGTGCGCCGCACCTTCCGAAACTTTCGCAGCAAGCGCTTCGACATCGTCGCCGTCGATCTCATATCCCGCGCTGCGATGATAGAGGAAGCCCGCCACTGCACCGATCAGAATGGGGAGCACCAGCATCAGGCTCAATACCCCGTCTCGGGCGCCGTTGACGATATAGCTCCAACCATTTGCGAGCAGGAAAGGCGGCACGCACGA
>JBJTMA010000076.1:0-16319 GCA_046063295.1 Novosphingobium sp. | reverse complement strand
GCGCTGCGCCGCCTCCGCCGCTTTGCGCGTGAGGGCAACGCCGACGAGCTCGATCTCGACGGCACGATCGAAGGCACCGCACGCCAGGGCTGGCTCGACATCGTGATGCGGCCCGAGCGGCACAATGCGGTCAAGTTGCTGCTGTTCCTCGATGTCGGTGGCTCGATGGACCCGTTCATCAAGCTGGTCGAAGAGCTGTTCAGCGCGGCGACGGCGGAGTTCAAGAACCTTGAATTCTTCTACTTCCACAACTGCCTTTACGAAGGCGTGTGGAAGGACAACAAGCGGCGCTGGTCGGACCGGACCAACACCTGGGACATCCTCCACAAGTACGGTCACGACTACAAGGTTGTGTTCGTCGGCGATGCAGCGATGAGCCCCTATGAGATCACCCATCCAGGCGGCTCGGTCGAGCATTTCAACGAGGAATCGGGCGCCGAATGGGTAAAGCGTGTCGCGCACGTCTATCCCGCGACTGTATGGATCAATCCGGTGCCCGAAAAGCAGTGGGGGTATTCGCAGTCGACCAAGATGATCCGCGAACTGGTCGGTGGGTCGATGTATCCGCTGACACTGGCGGGACTTGACGACGCGATGCGAGAGTTGACCCGCAAGAAGCATTGATTTGTTGCGGCCCACGCACGCCAGTCCCAACTAGGCAGCATGACTCAGCGCCTCCCTACCCTGTTCCTCGGTCATGGTTCGCCGATGACCACGATCACCGACGTTCCGGAACGCCGCGCCTGGCAGGCACTGGCCAAGGCCCTGCCGCGGCCCCGGGCGATCCTGGTGATTTCCGCGCATTGGGAAACGCAAGGTGCCATCCACCTGAGCGCCGGAGAGCATCCGCGGACCATTCATGACTTCCGGGGATTCCCGCAGGAGCTGTTCGACCTGCAATATCCCGCCCCCGGGTCGGCAAGCCTGATAGCACGCATTGGCGAATTGCTGGGCGACGGGACGACCGAGCATTTCGAGGATTGGAGTTTCGATCGCGGCGCCTGGGGTGTGATCCAGCCGATGTATCCAGCTGCAGACATCCCGATGGTCGAGATGAGCCTTGATCGCTCGCTGTCGCCCGCTCAGCATCTCGATGTTGCAGCCAAGCTTGCTCCGATGCGCGACGAAGGCGTACTGATCGTCGGGAGCGGGAACGTGGTCCATAATCTCGGCTTGTGGCGCCAGTTCGCCGGCACCCGGCCCGACTGGGCAGTAGACTTCCAGCGGCGCACCAATGCTGCGGTGATCGCAGGAGATCATGCCGCCTTGACCCGCTTTGCGCCGGGAGACGAAGCTGCCGCAGCGGCGATCAACAGCGCCGAACACTACCTGCCATTGCTTTATCCGGTGGGCGCGCGCCTGCCCGGAGACGAGGTGGGCGTATTCAATGACACGATTGACGGCGCACTTTCGATGACCGCTTACCTGATCGGTGATACCTCGCTGCTCGCCGGGATCAACTGAAGGCTTCGCTCACCCCGATCCCGCGCGACAGCGATGTAAATGATCGCGGCCCGTCGGCGGTGATGTAGAAGCAGTCTTCCAGCCGAACCCCGAACTTGCCCGGAAGGTAAATCCCGGGCTCGTTCGAAAAGCACATGCCGATGTCCATGCGCGTCTTCTCAAGGTGAACCAGGTTCACCGGCTCGTGTCCGTCCATCCCGATCCCGTGACCGGTGCGGTGCGAGAGACCGGGGAGCTTGTAGCCCGGGCCATAACCGAGGCTCTCGTAATGCCGCCGCACCGCATCATCGACTGCGCCGCATTCGACGCCGACTTTGGCCGTCTCCATCACGATCTGTTGGCCCTCGCGGACGTGCTTCCAAACCTTACGTACTTCGGGGTCCGGCTCTCCCAGCACCACAGTGCGCGAAATGTCCGACGAGTAACCGTGAACCTGGCAGCCGCAGTCCATCAGCACGACTTCACCTTCACGCACCTCCTGTTTCTGGTGCGAGCCATGCGGGTACGCTGCGGCTTCGCCAAGCAGGACCAGCCCGCCATCGGCGTCGGCACCCTGCTTGCGCGTTGCCGCAACGATAAGCGCGACAATATCCGCTGGGGTCATCCCCTTTTGCAGTTGCGATGCTGCATGGTTCATCGCGTTGAGCGTGATCGTGTTCGCGACCTGCATCAGCGCCAGTTCTGCCGCAGTCTTGCGCATCCGCACTGCCCTGACTTGCGCCGCGCCGGATACGATAGACGCGTGGGGCATCGCTTTCTGGAGGCCGTCGCGGATGAATTCGCGCACCGTTTCTTCAAGCGCCAACGGGCGCGTCGCCAGTTTGCGCTCGCGCAGCCAGCCCGCGACCAGAACCATCGGGCTCTCGTGCTCGTCCCAGGTCCGGATGCTCGCGGGAACGCCCAGCGTCTCCTTGATCGAAGGGGCTTCGAAAAACGGCGTGACGACAATCGGATCGCCGTCGGCGGGAATCACTGCCGCGGTCATCCGCTCGCTGCGCCACCATTGCACACCGGTGAAATAATCGAGGCTCGACCCCGCCTCGATCAGGATCGCGCCGATCCCGCTCTTGCGCAGCTGCGCTTGCAGTCGGCTGATCCGGTCGATCCGTTCGGCCCGGGTGATCGGCTTGGCCGCCGCAGCGAGGTCCACCAGGGCAGGCGGCTCGGCGCTCATCACGGGAAGCGGCACAGCGGCAGCAATGCCTGCGGAGGCAGCGCCCTTGAACAACGTGCGGCGATCCATCTCCACTCCCCTTTGTTCAAATCAATACAGCAGCAGCGGCCTGACCTCTTCGGCCCAGGCCGCCTCATCAGCACCTGCAATAGCTTCAAGATCGCCTGGCTCGGACGCGCTGTCATCTACCCATTCGCGCAGCACCGGACCGCCGTTGATGACGTCAATGGCAAGCCGCTCGAACTCGTACTCATAGGGGAAATCGCGCCACAACTCGTAGTCGGGGCGTAAATTGCGGATCGCCTTGAAGGCCAGCGCCTGCATGCGCCACGGGCGGAATGCGTGATGGCCGTAAAACGCGCCCTCTGCGTGGATCATCAAAGCACTGCACAATTCGCCCGCGTGCTTGTGGAATGTGGGCGAGAACCAGCACTCGCGCAGAGCCGCCCCGCTAAGCCATTGCGGCGCGATCCGCCGCATCTCGGCGTGGACCGCCGCAGCATCGAGATCGGGCGCGCCGAAGAGCACTTCGAGCGGACGGGTGGTCCCCCTGCCCTCACTGAGCGTTGCACCTTCGAGCATGACGGTGCCTGCATAGGCGCGCGCCATATTGACGTTAGCGGCATTCGGGCTGGGGTTGATCCAGATCCGGCTTTCGGGCCACCCGAAGCCCGGTCCCTCGGGCTGCCAGCCCTCCATATCGATCACCCGGTAATCGACGTCGAGCTTGAAGTGATCCACGAACCAGCGGCCCATTTCGCCGAGGGTGAGCCCGTGGCGCATTGGCATCGGTCCGGCGCCGACGAAGCTCTCCTGACCGGGCAGCAAGGTGGTCCCTTCGATCGGCCGACCAGCGGGATTTGGCCGGTCGAGTACCCAGACCGCTTTGCCCGTGCCGCTCGCCGCTTCGAGCAGGTAGAGCAGCGTAGTGACGAAGGTGTAGATCCGGCAGCCGAGATCCTGAAGGTCGAACAAGAATACATCGGCGGTGCTCATCATCTGCCCGCTCGGGCGGCGCATTTCGCCGTAAAGGCTGAACACCGGAATGCCGTAGACCGGATCGACCTCGTCCATGGTCTCAACCATATTGTCTTGCTTGTCGCCTTTGAGGCCATGCTGCGGCCCGAATGCGGAAGTGACGTTGAGCCCGCTTGCAATCAGCGCGTCCAGCGCATGCGTCAGGTTCGTCGTCACCGATGCCGGATGGGCAACAAGAGCCACACGCTTGCCTTCGAGCGGCCGGCGCAGGTCACCTTCGGCAAGCAGTCGGTCAATACCATTTTGAAACATCACACTTGCTTACGGCACAGGCAGGACGAAGCAAGTGGGCTCATGAAAATCGGGCTGCAGCTTGCTATGCCGCGCCGCCCAGTATGATTTTCGGCCTTTGCGCTCCTCGATAACCGCGCTCAGCGCTGCGCGGCTCGCGTTGCTCAGTTCCTGCTCGGCGAGGAAGACTGTCAGCGTAAAGACCGCATTGCCTTTGTCGACCACGATTTCCGGCTCCGTTACCGGATCGAAATTTCCGCAGCGATTGCGATAGCCCGAAAAGGCATAGGCCGCCCACTGCCCCGAGGGGGAGAAGTTGAACTCGCGGTACCCTCCGTCCCCGTAGGCCAAGAACAATTCGAAGCAGGTTGTCTTCCACAGATCATCCGCGCGCTCCGGTCGTCCTGCCTGCGGCACGACCAAGCAATCCGCGCCGTCGACGCGGAAGCGCAGCATGATCCTGCCGCCTTTGACCCGGCCCCAACGCGCAGTGACCTTGCTGGCCCGCTCCGGCGCGAAGGCCTGATGCGCGGTCAGACTGTGCGTTTGCAAGAAACCCTCCCCGTGCTAGGCGCGCCGGCAACCAAGAAGGCTGCCATGACTTACACCTCTTCCCTGCTCCGCCTGCTAGACGAGCGCGGCTACATTCACCAGCTACCGACGCATCGGGGCTTGATGCCCTGGCCAACACGCAGGTCGTACCAGGGTATATCGGTTTCGATGCAACCGCGCCATCGCTCCATGTCGGCAGCCTGGTCCAGATCATGATGCTGCGGCGGCTGCAGCAGGCCGGGCACAAGCCGATCGTGCTGATGGGCGGCGGAACCACCAAGGTGGGCGATCCATCGGGCAAGGATGAAAGCCGCAAGCTTCTGACCAGCGAGACGATCGATGCCAACATCGCCTCGATCCGCCGGGTGTTTGAACGCTACTTGACCTTCGGCGATGGCCCCACAGACGCGGTAATGGTCAACAACGAAGAGTGGCTCAGCAAGCTCGGCTATGTCGACCTGCTGCGCGATGTCGGTCCGCATTTCACGATCAACCGCATGCTGACCTTCGATTCGGTCAAGCTGCGGCTCGATCGCGAACAGCCGCTGACCTTCCTCGAATTCAACTACATGATCCTACAGGCGTATGACTTCCGTGAGCTGGCGCTGCTGCACGGCTGCCGCCTGCAGATGGGCGGCAGCGACCAGTGGGGGAACATCGTCAACGGGATCGAACTGACCCGCCGGATGGAAAACAAGGAAGTGTTCGGCCTGACCACGCCGCTGCTTACCACTGCGGATGGCGCCAAAATGGGCAAGACCGCAGCAGGTGCGGTGTGGCTCAACGAGGAGCAGCTGCCGGCCTACGATTTCTGGCAATATTGGCGCAATGCGGATGACCGGGACGTCGGCCGCTTCTTGCGGCTGTTCACCGATCTGCCGCTTGATGAAGTTGCCAGGCTCGAACTGCTTGAAGGCGGCGAGATCAATTCGGCCAAGGTGATTCTGGCGAACGAAGTCACCCGGCTGTGCCGCGGCGAGGCTGCTGCGCAAGCCGCCGCCGCAACCGCCGCGGCGACCTTCGCTGGCGGCGGGGTTGGTGAGGACCTTCCGGTTCTTACGCTCCCGGCCGAGGGCATAGGCATCATAGATGCATTGGTCGGCATCGGCTTCGCCACGAGCCGGGGTGAGGCAAAGCGATTGATCGCTGGCGGCGGAGCACGACTCGACGGCGCCGCGATTACCGACGAGAGCACGCATATTGCTGGCGGAACGGAGTACCGCTTGTCTTCGGGCAAGAAGAAGCACGGCATAATCCGGCCGGCCTGACGCGGGGTGGGGCAAAATCTTGCCGCCATTTACGCAATGTTTGCCTTTGTGCCTCACTGTCCGGGTTCGAGTTTGATGGAGGCATTGCGGGCATGGGCGCTGGAGCTCAACTGACGGTAACCGATCTGCGCCGTGCGGCGCGGCATCCGGTCGATTACAATGTCATCGGCGAGCACCGCCGCCTTGGAGATGTGCACCTGCACGTCGTGAACGTTTCAGCGCATGGCTTCATGGTTGAAGGCGATCTTGAACTCACGCGCGGCGAACGCGTGGTGATCCGCCTGCCCGAAGTCGGTCGAATCGAAGCGCACCTGATCTGGGTTGCCGAAGGCCGTGCCGGATTCCAGTTCGAACGGATTGTCCGGCTTGAAGACTTCATGCGCATGATCGATGCCCTTCAACCGAACCCGCGGCTTCGCCGTTCCCGTTAAAGCGCGCGTTTGGGCTTCGAAAGCAACACCTGCCTTGGCAAGTGCGGTTGCCACTGTCATTGCTGGTCTGTGAGCGGCCCAACCCATCCACTGCAAGTTCGTGACTATCGCCTGATCTGGCTCGCCCGGTTTATTTCGGTGGCGGCGACGACCGCAATGGTCGTAGTGATCGGTGCGCAGACCTACCAGATCGCCCGCATGCAATACCATATGGACGAGCAGCAAGCCTCGTTCATGCTCGGCGTGCTCGGCCTCACCCAATTTGTGCCATTTCTTATCCTGACCCCGCTTGCCGGGGTGGTCGCTGACCGTCTGGACCGGCGTTATGTTGCCGCAACTGCCACGGCGGTCGATCTGCTGATCGCATTGGCGCTTGCCGCTGCGAATGCCGGGCAATTCCTGACCCTTCCACTCTTGTTCGGACTCGCCGCACTCTATGGTGCCGCGCGCGTGTTTATCGGGCCGTCGCTGGGGGCAATCGTGCCGAATGTCGTCCCGGCAGAGTTGTTGCCCAGGGCCATCGCGATCAGTTCGGTCGCATGGCAATCTGCGGCGGTGCTAGGGCCTGCGCTCGGCGGCTTCTTGCTCGCCCGGAGTGGAGCCTTGCCCTATTGGTTTTCGGCGGCGATGCTGCTGCTGGCAATCGGTGCCCTGCTCGCTATCCGGCATCGCGCGCCTCCAGCGGCCGCAAAAGAACCGCCGCTCAAGCTGATGGGTGATGGCGCAAAATTTGTCTGGCGTGAACGCTTCCTGCTTGGCTGCGTCACGCTGGACCTGTTTGCGGTGCTGCTTGGCGGGGCGACCGCGATGCTGCCCGCGTTCGCTTATGACGTGCTGCACGTGGGGGACGCAGGACTGGGCTTGATGCGCGCCGCACCGGCGTTGGGGGCATCGCTAGTTGCCATCTATCTGGGCTTTCGGCCGATTGCACGCAACGTCGGCGCCAAGATGCTGTGGTCAGTCGCTGGCTACGGCCTGGCAACGCTCGTCTTCGGCCTGTCGACAAGTTTCGTACTCTCGCTTGGTACACTGGCACTGCTCGGCGCGGCGGACGCGATTTCGGTGTTTGTCCGCAACACATTGGTCCAGCTCAACACTCCCGATGAAATGCGGGGTCGCGTTTCTTCAATTTCGGGGCTGGCCATATCCGCATCAAACGAACTCGGTGAAATGCAGTCTGGGCTCGCCGCTGCGTTTCTTGGCCCGGTTGGCGCGGTTGCGCTGGGCGGTGCTGGAGCTATCATCATAACCGCGATCTGGTCCGTCCTGTTCCCCGAACTCAAGCGCGCCAGGACTTTCGCCCCGCAATACCGCAACAAGGAACTCGTGACATGAAGGCTGACAGCGTTCTCGCAACCATCGGCAACACCCCGCACATCAGGCTGGCACGGATGTTCCCCGATCACGAGGTTTGGGTGAAATCCGAGCGATCGAATCCGGGCGGCTCGATCAAGGACCGCATCGGCCTCGCCATGATCGAGGCGGCCGAAGCCGACGGCAGCTTGAAACCCGGCGGCACGATTGTTGAGCCAACCAGCGGCAACACCGGTATCGGGCTTGCGATGGCTGCAGCGGTCAAGGGATATAAACTGATCCTGGTGATGCCAGAATCGATGTCGATCGAACGGCGCCGGCTGATGCTCGCCTACGGCGCGACCTTCGATCTCACCCCGCGCGAAAAAGGCATGAAAGGCGCGATCGAACGGGCACATGAACTGATTGCCAGCACGCCCGGTTCCTGGATGCCGCAGCAATTCGAGAATCCTGCTAACATCGCGATCCATCACAAGACCACCGCGCAAGAGATCCTGTCCGACTTTGCCGATACGCCGATCGATGCGCTGATCACCGGGGTCGGTACCGGCGGACATCTCACCGGCTGCGCCGAGGTGCTCAAGGCCAAGTGGCCCAAAATGACAGCCTGGGCGGTCGAACCCACGTTGTCACCGGTCATTTCCGGCGGCCAACCCGCGCCGCACCCCATTCAGGGCATCGGCGCGGGGTTCATTCCAGCAAACCTGCATACCCAGGCCATTGACGGTGCGATCCAGGTCGATCCGGCTGATGCCAAGGAAATGGCTCGCCGCTGCGCACGCGAAGAAGGAATGCTGGTGGGGATCAGTTCTGGCGCAACGCTCGCAGCGATCGCGCAGAAGCTCAAGGAGCTGCCAGCTGGCTCGCGTGTCCTCGGCTTCAACTACGATACCGGCGAACGCTATCTGTCGGTACCGGACTTCCTGCCCGAATGAGCGATCTTGAACGGATCGCTTATCGGGATGGTGACACAGCGCTGACCGGACTGCTGGCGCGCGCCGGCGGACCGGCAAGGGCCGCCGTTGTCCTGTTCCCGACGATAATGAACCAGGCACCCAATGTGCTGCGGCGAATGCCGATGCTGGCCGACGCAGGATACCTGGCCTTCATGGCGGACCTCTATGGCCAGACTGTCAGCGACCGTGCACAGGCCCATGCGCTGGGTACCGAGCTGCGTTCTGACGTGCGGACCTACCGCAGGCGGATCGCCGCTGCCATCGAAGCAATTGCAGCGCATCCAGCAAGCCACGGCCTGCCAATCGCCGCGATCGGATACTGCATGGGCGGGCAGGCAGTCCTTGAAGCGGCCCGGATGAACCTTGACCTGTTTGCCGTGGCAAGCTTTCACGGCATACTTTCCAGTGACGCACCGGCCCGTGCAGGTACCACTATCAAACCCCGCGTGCTGGTTTGCCACGGAGACAGGGATCCACTGGTTCCGCGCGAACAGGTCACCGCTTTCCAAGATGAAATGGATGCCGCGGAAGCGAACTGGCACTTGCATATCTATTCCGGGGTACGCCATGGCTTCACCGATCCCGAAGCTGATAGTCACGGCATTCCGGCGCTTGGCTACGATGCGAGCGCAGATCGGCAAAGCTGGGCAGCGATGCTCAGTCTGTTCGATGAGATGCTGGGCTAAGCTCTTTCAAGGAAGAGATAATTGCGCGGCTCAAACCCGGCGGGCTGGCGTCGTTCGTAACCTGCCGCATGCAGCAATGCCTGGATCGGGTCCAGTTGGTCCGCTCCCCAGGCTTCCAGCAATATGACAGGATGATCGCGGGCAAGGAGCTCACTCGCACCTTGCAGGACAGCTAATTCGCCGCCTTCCACATCGATTTTCAGCGCCGCAACCTTGGGCTTGCCCGCCGCATTCCAGGCGAGATCGACCGTAGTCAAGGGTACATCGAACGAGCGCACAAGATTGCGCGGTACCAGGCTTGCGGAGCTCAGCGTGGCATCCGCGCTCTCGTTGAAAGTCACCGTTCCCGCGCTGGCTCCAACCGCCGATTGGACGATTTCGACATTGCCGATACGGTTACGCTCCAGATTGGCGCGCAAGCGGGCGGCCGTATCGGGATGCGGCTCAAAGGCGATGACCTTGCCAGCCGGACCGGCGCTCCGGGCGAACTCGATCGCTGAAAGCCCGATGTTGGCGCCCACATCGAACACAGTTCCACCTTCGGGAACGTATTTGCACAGCTCACCGATTTCACGGTCTTCGTAACCACCGTGGAAAAGCACCAGTGTGCCAAGGTCCTCGCGGTAACGCAGGTCAACCGTTTCACCGTGCGGCAACCGGTAAGTGAAGCTCGCCGGTTCGGGAGGCAGAGCGGGCAGGATTACATGGCGAAAGAGCAAGCCCTTGCCGCGATCGATGGGAAAACTAGTGAACCACGCCCGCACGGGCCAGAGCAGCGACCAAATCAGCCCATGATGGCGTTCGCGAAAGGTGGCTGCGGCGGGTACAGTTGACATGCACCGCGCTTAGGTAAGCCCCCCGACGCGGTCAAGCAGTGGCGAATGCCTCAACCGGCAGTTCCATCATGCTCGCGCTGCCCGCCTCGATCTTGCGGCGCAGGGCGCCGGCGTCCGGGGTGAACCGCTCTCCGAAGTAGCGCGCGGTGACCAGTTTGGCTTCATAAAACGCCTTGTCGCCGTCTCCAGCTGCCAACCGCGTGACGGCGACCTCGCCCATGCGCAGCCACATCAGGCCCAGCGCAACGATGCCCATGATGTGCATGTAATGATGCGCGCCCGCTCCGGCGTTGTTGGGGTTCGTCATCGCGTTCTGCATCAGCCACATGGTCGCGGCCTTTAGCTCGCCATTCGCCTTCTCGACCCGCTCGGCGAAATCGGCAAGTTCGGGCTTGGCCTTTGCCGCCGCGCATTCTTCATCGACCAGCGCGAAGAAGGCTTGCACCCCTGCCCCGCCGCCCTGCGCG
Organism: Novosphingobium sp.; assembly: GCA_046063295.1. GTDB lineage: Bacteria > Pseudomonadota > Alphaproteobacteria > Sphingomonadales > Sphingomonadaceae > Novosphingobium. The sequence goes on along the minus strand of JBJTMA010000076.1, from coordinate 5,902 downwards.
AGCTTGCGGCCGACAAGGTCCATCGCCTGCACGCCGTTGGCCCCTTCGTAGATCTGGGTGATACGGGCATCGCGGACGAACTGGCTCATCCCCCATTCCTCGATGTAGCCGTGACCGCCGAACACCTGCTGCATCTGCACGCATGTGTCGAAACCCTTGTCGGTGCCGTACCCCTTGATCACCGGGGTTAGGAGGCTGATCAGCAGGTCGGCGCGGGCACGCTCTTCCTCGGTCTCGGCCTTGTGCGTAAGGTCGACCTGAAGGGCGCCCCACAGGCAGAGCGCCCGCATGCCCTCGGTGAACGCCTTGGCATCCATCAGCATGCGGCGCACATCGGGATGGACGAACAGTGTATCGGCCTTTTCCTGGGGCTCTACCGGACCTGTGAGAGCCCGGCCCTGGCGGCGCTCGTGCGCATACTTGACCGCGTTCTGGTAAGCGACTTCGGCCTGGCCGAGGCCCTGCACCCCGACCCCGAGGCGTGCGGCGTTCATCATCACGAACATGGCGGCAAGGCCCTTGTTCTCCTCGCCCACCATGAACCCGGTCGCCCCGTCGTAATTCATGACGCAGGTGGCATTGCCGTGGATGCCCATCTTGTGCTCGAGGCTGCCGCACGAGACGGCATTGCGCGCTCCCAGCGAACCATCGTCATTCACCATGAACTTGGGCACGATGAACAGCGAAATCCCCTTGCTACTTTCGGGAGCACCAGGGGTCTTGGCCAGGACGAGGTGGATGATGTTTTCGGTTAGGTCATGCTCGCCCGCCGAAATGAAGATCTTGGTCCCGGTGATGGCGTAAGAACCATTTGCGTTGGGCACGGCGCGGGTGCGGATCAGGCCCAGATCGGTGCCGCATTGCGGCTCGGTCAGGTTCATCGTGCCGAGCCATTCGTGACTGATCATCTTGGGCAGATACTTGGCCTGCTGCTCGGGCGAGCCCTTGGCGAGAATCGCCGAAATAGCGCCGTCGGTCAGCCCTGGGTACATCCCGAAGCCCTGGTTTGCCGTGGCGATGAATTCCTGCGCCACGAAGCCAAGAACATGCGGCAGGCCCTGCCCACCGAACTCTTCGGGCGCCGACAGCGTGCCCCAGCCCGATTCGCGGAACTGGTCGAATGCTTCCTTGAACCCGGTCGGAGTAGTCACCGATCCATCGGGATGCCGCGTGCATCCCTCACGGTCACCAACTGCGTTCAGCGGTGCCAGGACTTCGGACACAAACTTCCCGAATTCATCGACTACGGTGTCGACCAAGTCTGGCGTGGCGGAAGCAAAACCAGGCAGGTTTCCGTAGCTCTCCAGCTTGAGAACTTCGTTGATAACGAACCGGGTATCGCGGGTTGGCGCTTGATAGACGGGCATAGCAATATCCTGGTTGGTGGAGCTCAGGCCTTGGCGACCGGCCGATCAATATTTTCAACAAGCTCGATGAATTGCGACAGTTCGGTAATCGCCGCGTCAAGGTCGTCGCGTTGCTGGCGCAGCCGCTCGGCCTTCGCGCGGCACCGTTCGATCGTGACACGGCGCTGCTCGACCCGGCCATCGCCCAGATCGTAAAGGTCAATCATTTCCTTGATTTCGGTCAGGCTGAAACCGACATTCTTCGCACGGAGGATCCAAGCCAGGCGGGCGCGGTCACGCTTTGAATAGACCCTGGTCAAACCAATGCGGGCCGGCGCGATCAGCCCCTCGTCCTCATAGAACCGCAAGGCCCTCGCGGTAACATCGAATTCGACGGTCAGATCCGAAATAGAGAACTGCTCGCGCTGCAAAGCGTCAGGCGTCTCAAGGTGCGCGCCATCATGGCTTGATGGATTGGCGGCGAGGTTTTCCATGCCGCGATTGTAACTTCCCTTTACGTAAGCGTCAATCGAATCGGACAAGGCGTCCCTGTTCGATGCGACGATAGAAACAGCTCCGCGCACCCGTGTGACAAGCCGGCCCGGCAGGATGTGCGACCAGGACCAGCGCGTCTTGATCGCAGTCCACGCGGATCTCCTCAACTCGCAGGACGTGGCCTGAACTTTCACCCTTCATCCACAGCCGTCCGCGTGACCTCGAATGGAAATGCGCGAGCCCGGTTTCGATTGTGCGATCGAGGGCCTCACGATCCATGAAGGCAACCATCAACACCTCACGGGATTCGGCATCCACTGCCACGGCGGTCAGCAAACCGGCTGAATCGAACTTCGGCATGAAGTCGGAACCATGCTCAACCACCTGATTGTCAGTCGTCATCATCGGAAACCTTGTTGCAAGATAACCACATACCGGAGTCAAAAATCGGCTGTGACACGCTTGCCGCTTTCAATCGAGTGCAAATTCGGTGATTCAACCCGTGCGGCAAGGCAACGGCCCGGTTCAGGGACACCGACCGCATGAGGGATCGGGCGCGGCAGCCCAAAGGGGGAGCTGCCAAACCGCGAAAGCGGCGCCTGTTAGAGTTTCGTCACGAGGACGCCCGGAGCTTCGGTTCCGGGCGTTTTCGTTTTCCATTGCCTCACGCCAAATGCAGTGCTTCGTCCAGGACGCGTGCGAAGCAGGAGATCACCACGTTTCCCGCGCCGCCACGCTTGAGCACGCCAACGCAAGCATCGCTTGTGGCGCCACTGGTCAGGACATCATCGACCAGAACGACATTGGCGCCGACGATCCGATTCGCCCGGGCAGGATTGACCGCAATAGCCCCGCTCAAGGCGCGGGCCCGTGCGCTTCGACCAAGCCCGCCGAGCGTTGGCGTTCGCTTGGTGCGGATTAAACCATCGACGATCAGTTCGGCTCCGGATTTCCCGGCAATCTCTCGCGCGATCAACGCGGACTGATTGAACCCTCGGCTCCACAGTCTCCAGCGATGCAGCGGCACGGGCACTACCAGCCAGTCCGCTCCAACCCCCTCGGGAAGCCGCGCCGCGATCATCCGCGCGAGAAGCGGAGCCAGTGCGATTCGGTGACCGTGCTTGAGCGCCAGGACCAGCTTGCGCGATGTCTCGTTGTAAAGCGTTCCCGCGGCGATCCCGTCATGGCGCGGTGGGCTGGCAAGGCAGGGCGCGCAGTGCGTGCCCCCTTGCGCATCATCTTCCAGCGGACGCTGACATGCAGCGCAAGCGGGATCGCCCGGCACTGCGAGCCCGCCCCAGCAGGTCGCGCACAGACCGCTCTGTGCCGCCAGCCCCGCCCCGCACAGTGGGCAGCGCGGCGGGAAGACCAGGTCTACGACCGGGGCAAGGAGCGGGTGAACCTCCATCGCGGCCGACTATTGCTTGCCTGCCGCCGCTCGGCAAGGCACTGCCGCCGAATGGCTTCCAGCGCTCCCCCGCTGATCTTCTCACCCTCGCGCCGAGTGGCGGTAAGGCGGCGGATGCTGCGCATGCAGCTCGCCGCCGACGCGCCGCGCTATTTGCTGGAAGACATGGTCGTGGACGTTGCCGAGCGGATAGCGTTCCTGCGCCATGAACCGCGAAACGTACTCGCTATCGGAGACCTTGGGATGGTCGGCGCGGCGCTTGCCTCGCCCGATTGCACGGTAACCGGGCACGATCCCGCCACCGGCTTCGACCAGGAGCAACCCTATCCGATAGGCGGGTTCGACACGATCGTCAGCCTCGGCACGCTCGACACCGCGAACGACTTGCCCGGCGCCCTGATCCACTTGCGGCAGGCGGCAACGGCGGACGGATTGCTGCTGGCCAGCTTCGTCGCGGCAGGAAGCCTTGAGAACCTGCGCGCGGCGATGCTGGCGGCGGACGGCGACCGCCCGGCCCCGCGGATGCACCCGGTGGTCGACGTCCGGGCGGCCGGGCAACTGCTTCAGCGTGCAGGATGGCGCGATCCGGTAGTCGACGTGCGCTCGCTGCAGGTGCGTTATTCGGGCCTGGATAGCCTGGTGAACGACTTGCGTGCGCAGGGGCTCACCAATGCCCTGGCAAGGCCCGGCCCCGCCCTGACAAGATCTCAGATCTCTGTTATCCGAGAGCAGTTTGAGCCTGGAACCGTAGAAACTTTCGAAATTTTGACCCTGACCGGCAGGCGCTAGCCCAGCGCCGCCTGCGCCGCCGCGAGTCTCGCGATGGGGACGCGATACGGGCTGGCGCTGACGTAATCGAGCTTCTGGGCTTCGCAAAAGGCGATGCTCGCCGGATCGCCACCATGCTCACCGCAAATGCCTAGCTTGATTTCGGGCCGGGTCGCCCTGCCCCGCTCGGCGGCGAGCGACACCAGCTGTCCGACGCCTTCAATGTCGAGGCTGACGAACGGATCGCGCGGGAAGATGCCCTGTTCGACATAGGCTCCCAGGAACTTACCCGCATCGTCGCGCGAAACGCCCAGAGTTGTCTGGGTCAAATCGTTGGTACCGAAGGAGAAGAACTCGCCAACCTCGGCGATTTCACCTGCCATCAGTGCAGCGCGAGGCAGTTCGATCATAGTGCCGACATGATAAGTAAGAGTGCGGCCCTTCTCAGCGAAAACCTCGCCCGCCACGCGGTCCACCAGCGCCTTGAGGATCGCCAGCTCCTTGCGCGTGGCGACCAGCGGGATCATCACCTCGGGCACAGGAGCCTCGCCGCCTGCAGCAACGTCACACGCCGCCTCGAAGATCGCTCGGGCCTGCATCTCGTAGATTTCGGGGAAGGTAATCCCCAGGCGGCAGCCGCGATGGCCGAGCATCGGGTTGAATTCATGCAGTTCTGCCGCGCGGCGCTTGAGCGTCTCGACGCCGATCCCGATCGTCTCGGAAAGCTCGGCAAACTCGCCGTCCTCGTGCGGCAGGAATTCGTGCAGCGGCGGATCGAGCAGGCGGATCGTGACGGGCAGGCCGGCCATCGCATCGAAAATCCCGTGAAAGTCCGCGCGCTGTTCCGGCAGCAACTTGGCTAGCGCGGCACGGCGACCGGCCTCGTCTTCGGCCAGGATCATCTGGCGCACCGCGGCGATGCGGGTGGCATCGAAGAACATGTGCTCGGTGCGGCACAGACCCACGCCTTCCGCGCCGAATTGGCGCGCGGTGCGGCAATCGGCCGGGGTTTCCGCATTGGTGCGCACCTTCATCCGGCGGTGATTGTCGGCCCAGCCCATCAGGGTACCGAAGTCGCCCACAAGTTCGGGTTCGATCGTGGGCACGTGTCCGGCCATCACCTCGCCGGTCGAGCCGTCGAGCGTGATCAGGTCGCCTTCCTTAAGCTCGCGCGTCCCGATCCGCAGCGTGCGGCTGGCAAGGTCGATCGAGACCGCGCCCGCTCCCGAAACGCACGGACGCCCCATTCCGCGTGCGACCACAGCGGCATGTGACGTCATGCCGCCGCGCGCGGTGAGCACGCCTTTGGCGGCGTGCATGCCGTGAATGTCCTCAGGCGAAGTCTCGACCCGGACCAGCACCACCGCCTCGCCGCGTTCGGCGCGCTTCTCTGCCGTATCGGCATCCAGCACGATCGCGCCCGAAGCCGCGCCGGGGCTGGCGGGAAGGCCCTTGGTGAGCACATCGCGCGGGGCTTCCGGATCGAGCGTCGGGTGGAGCAGCTGATCGAGCGCCATCGGATCGACGCGCAGGATCGCCGCCTTCTCGTCGATCAACCCCTCGCCAACCATGTCGACCGCCATCTTGAGCGCTGCCTTGGCGGTGCGCTTGCCGCTGCGGGTCTGCAGCATCCACAGGTGGCCGCGTTCGACGGTGAACTCGATGTCCTGCATGTCGCGGTAGTGCGCTTCGAGCAGTTCGAACACTTCGGCGAGCTGGGTGTAGGCTGAGGGCATCGCCTCTTCCATCGAAAGCGGCTTGGCCCCGGCGCGCTCGCGCGATGCCTTGGTCAGGTACTGCGGGGTGCGGATGCCCGCTACGACATCTTCTCCCTGCGCGTTGACCAGCCATTCGCCGTAATAGGCTTTCTCCCCGGTCGCCGGAT
>JBJTMA010000075.1:0-26703 GCA_046063295.1 Novosphingobium sp. | reverse complement strand
CCGTAAACCAGAATGATGCGTTGCATCGTGCCTCTCCTCATGCGGTTCAATGGGCATTGGCTAGGTCCGATCGAACGCAGAATCCATCACCCGGATGGGTGATTTGGCCCCGCTCATCCTGATTTACGGGAGGACCCGCAGGCTCCGCGCGTTGCGCACCAGCTGGGTGCGGCTCTGCGCGTCGAGCTTTTCGAACAGCCGTGCGAGGTGCGTCTTCACGGTGTTGGGCGAGATATCGAGCTTGCGCGCGATCACTTTGTTCGAGGCGCCCTCGGCGACGAGGTCGAGCACGTCGCACTCGCGTTGGCTGATTCCCAGCGCCTTCAAGGCCTGCTCGTTGCGCTGGAACGGCGAGGGCACGGCCCGCGGCACCAGCCGTACCCCGAGCCATACCCCCAGCGCGGCGAACAGCAGCGCCACCCCCAGGACGAACAGACTACCCGGAAGGACGCCAAGCGCATTGCCCATCTCGAGCGCTTCGGCAGCAAGCGCGAGTGCGGCGAGCGCCGCGCCGTAGATGAGCGTGTGACGAAGCATCGCGGCGAAGTAGACCACGCCGCGCCCGCTTGCTCAAGAGCCCGCCTCTGCTAGGGCCCGCGCATGAAGATCGCCTTCCTCGCCTGCCCTGACACACTGCCCGGATCGCCCACGCGCCGCCCAGATGCCTTCGAGCATGACCTGCTACTCGCCGCGCTGCGTGAAGGCTGTGGCGCCCGCGCCGAGGTGATCGACATCGACTGGCGCGCGCCGCTGGAGGAGCTGGCGCGGTTCGACGTTGCCTACCTCGGCACGCCGTGGAACTACACTGAGGCGAAGGACGAGTTCCTTGCGCGGCTCGATGCGCTGCAGGGAGCGGATGTCGGGGTATGCAACGACCCGGCCGTGATCCGGTGGAACAGCGACAAGCTTTACCTTAAGGAACTGGAAGCGCGCAGCTGCCCTTCGATCCCGACGCTTTGGCCCGAGGCGCCCACACCGGCCGACATTCGCGGCGCTTTCGAACACTTTGGCTGTGACCGCGTGGTGGTGAAGCGCCGCGTCGGTGCGGGCGCGATCGGGCAGGACAGCTTCCGCCGCGGCGATCCGGCGATCGACACGTGGCGGATGGACCAACCGGCGATGATCCAGCCCTTTCTCCCCGCGATCCAAAGCGAGGGCGAGCTGAGCTTCATCTTCATCGGCGGCGCGCTGAGCCACGCGCTCGTCAAGCGCGCCGCAGCGGGCGACTACCGCATCCAGTCGCTTTACGGCGGTAGCGAAGTCCCGCTTGAGCCCACCCATGCAGACCGTAAGGCCGCTGAAGCGGTAATGGCCGCGCTGCCCTTCGCCGAAGCGCCGACCTACGCGCGGATCGACATGGTGCGGCTGGAAAGCGGCCAGCTCGCGGTGATCGAGGCGGAACTGATCGAGCCGTATCTGTATCCGGAGCAAGGACCGGAGTTTGGTGGCCGGCTGGCGGATGCGTTGCTGCAGCGCTCTAACATCTAAAGCAACTCAGACCCTCCAGTTCACTGAACCGCGCCCCTGCTGCTCAAGAAACGCGTTGGCCTTCGAAAAATGCCCGCTGCCGAACCAGCCGGTGTGGGCGGAGAGCGGGCTGGGGTGCGGTGCGGTGAGGATCAGGTGGTGGCTGTCCATCAGCCCCGGCACCCGCTCGGCCTTCCTGCGGGCGTGGCTGCCCCACAGCATGAACACGCAGGGTTCCGCCTTGGCGGCGACCGCGGCGATGATCGCGTCGGTGATCTCCTCCCAGCCCTTGCCCTGGTGCGAGGCGGCTTTGCCGTCCTCTACTGTGAGCGCGTTGTTGAGCAGCAGCACGCCCTGCTTCGCCCATGCCGAAAGATCGCCGTGCGCCGGGCGCGGAAGGCTGAGGTCGCGCTCCAGTTCCTTGTAGATGTTCACCAGGCTCGGCGGCACTCGCACCCCCGGCTGAACCGAGAACGACAGCCCGTGCGCCTGCCCTGCTCCATGGTACGGATCCTGCCCGAGGATCACCACCTTGACGCTATCCAGCGGGGTCATCTCCAGTGCGGCGAGCCGGGTTCCGCGCGGGGGGTAGATCGCCTTGCCCGCCGCTTCCTCGGCAATCAGGAACCCGCCCAGTGCGCGCGACTTGGCACTGGTCAGCACCGGTTCAAGCGCGGCCTTCCAGCTATCAGGAACCATGTCGCTCGAACCCATATTCGTCACCCTGAACTCGTTTCAGGGTCCATCGTGCCCCAAGTCCGGTTTCCTGAGTGGGGCGAAATGGATGCTGAAACAAGCATGGCCTGAGCCTGTCGAAGGGTTCGGCATGACGAAGAAGGGAAAAGCCGGGGCTTCCCACCCCGCGCACTTGAGCCTAAGCACCTGAACATATGACTGTCCATCTGCATGAAGAAGATCTGCCCGAAGGCGTGCTGGCGGCCGGCCCGATCGCGGTCGATACCGAAACCATGGGGCTTCACACCCACCGCGACCGGCTTTGCCTGGTCCAGCTTTCCGATGGCAGTGGTGACGAGCATCTGGTCCGTTTCGGGCCCGGATCCGATTACGCCGCGCCTAACCTGAAGGCAGTGTTGGCCGACCGCTCGCGGCTCAAGCTCTATCATTTCGCGCGGTTCGACCTCGCTGCGATCGAGTATTACCTGGGGGTGGAGGCCGGTCCGGTGTTCTGCACCAAGATCGCCAGCAAGCTGGTGCGCACCTACACCGATCGCCACGGGCTGAAGGACCTGGTGCGCGAGCTGCTTGGAAAGGAACTGTCAAAGCAGCAGCAGTCGAGCGACTGGGGCGGTCCGGAACTGAGCGATGCGCAGCGCGAATATGCCGCCTCGGACGTTCGTTACCTCCATGCGATGCACGCGATCCTGGCCGAACGGCTGGCGCGCGAGCACCGCAGCGAAGCGGCGCAGGCGGCGTTCGATTACCTGCCGCACCGCGCGCGGCTCGACCTGATGGGCTGGGCGGACAAAGACATCTTCAGCCACGAGGCGTGAGGCGGTGAGCCGGCAAGCAGACATCGTCCGTGACAAGCGCCAGCACTGGGCCGCGCCCGGGGGCTGGCATGATCGCAAGATCCGTATCCTGGCGGTGTGGCTGCCCGGCGCGGTCGGCGTGGTTCTGGCTGCGATGATCATCGGTCCGCTGTTCGCGCGGCGCGAGCTGAGTTTCCTGCTCGATCGTAACAAGGTTGCCCTCACCGAGGACCGTGTGCGCGTTGCCAATGCGATGTACCGCGGGATAGACAACGACGGCCGGCCGTTCACTGTTACTGCGGGGAATGCGGTGCAGGTCTCGATCAAGGATCCGGTGGTCAAGATGGACATGCTCGCCGCCCGGCTCAGGCTCAACGACGGCCCCGCCGAACTCATCGCCCAGAACGGCGCGTACAATTATCAGGACGAAACCGTCTCGGTCGCTGGGCCAGTGGTTTTTACCGCTGCGGATGGTTATCGGATGACCACCGACAACGTTGCGATCGACCTCAGGGGCCGCAAGGTCGGCGGCAGCGGCGGGGTGAGCGGCGCGGTTCCGGCTGGAACATTCCGGGCCGACCGGGTAAGCGCCGACCTCGACCAGCGGATCGTCAACCTTGACGGTAACGTGCGGATGAACTTGCAGCTTGGCCAGATGAGGATGCCGCGATGAATGTGATCCCTGCGCCCCTCCGCGCGACCGCCCTTCGCTCGCAGCTCGCAGGGTTTGCGATCGGCACGGCCGCGTTGCTTGCGCTGGCGCCTTCCGAGGCACAGGTTTTCGCCGGGCAGGATTCCGATGCACCCGTCAGCGTCGCGGCCGATCATGGCGAGCTCCTTGGCAAACAGGACCGCGCGACGCTGGCGGGTAACGTCGTGATCACGCAGGCCGGGCTGACTTTGCGTGCGGCGCGGACCACCATCGCCTTCTCAAGCGGGGGCGGATTCAAGATCCACCGGCTCGACGCGACCGGCGGGGTTACCGTGACCCGCGGCGACCAGAGCGCAAGCGGCGATGTTGCGATTTACGACTTCGACCGGCGGATCATTACCATGGCTGGCGGCGTCACCTTGCGCCGCGGTTCGGACCGGCTCAGCGGGGGGCGGCTGGTGATCGACCTCAACACCGGGCTGTCGAGCGTCGACGGGAACGTGGGCGGCGGCTCCTCTGCGCTGGGCACGCCCGGCAGCAGCCCGCGCGGCGGTCGGATCACCGGCACCTTCACCGTACCCAAGAAGACCAACTGACCCCGCTCGCGCCGTGGAATTGCAAGCTCTTCGGCGCACACTGCTGGCCCTGGTCGGGACCGGCAAGATTTCAAACCTTGACCACTTGTCGAGTTCGGACTGGGCCAGGCTGGACGTGCTCGCCGCACAGCACCGGCTAAGGCCGCTGCTCCACGCGCAGCACGGCGGAGATGATTGTGTTCCGGCAGAGGTGCGAACCGGCTGGCGCAATTCCCACAGGCATGCAGCCTTGCAGGCGATGCAGACCAGGCAAGAACTTGGTGAGTGCGTGCATGTGCTGGCAGACGCAGGGATCGAGGCCGTCGCGCTCAAAGGCGCCTGGCTTTCCGCTCACGCCTACCCTTCGCCTGCGCTGCGCCCGATGCGCGATATCGACCTGCTGGTCCCGCAATCACGGGTGCTCGACGCTTACGCCGCGCTGCAGGCCGCAGGTTACACTGAAGCGGGCCCGGCCGAAATGCCGCTCGACCAGATCGTGCTGCTGGACAAGCACCTCCCCCCGCTGGTTGCACCGCGCGGCACCGTGGTTGAGCTTCATCACCGGCTGTGGGAACCTGACGGGCGGCTTGACCATGCCAGTCCGGTCGAGGGGACCAGGCACGGGATCTGGCGCGATACTGACGGGATAGCCTATCTGGCGCCGACCGAGACCCTGGCGCATCTTATCGTCCATGCGGTCTACAGCCACCGCCTTGATTGCGGCCCGCTGCTCTTGCCGGACATTGATTATCTTTTGCGGGCGGCCTCCATCGACTGGTCGAACTTCTGGGCAAGGGCTAACCGTGAGGGATGGCGCAGCGGGGCGCGGCTGGTGCTCGAACTGGTCAACACCTACCGGCCGGACGCGCCGATCGACTTCGCGCAGGATCAAGGCCCGCCGCCGCCGGCGGAACTGCTCGAAGGTGCCCCCGATCTCTTGCTGCAAGACCTTGAAACGCGGCGCAGCGCGGGCCTTGCGGCGGCAGCGATCAAGGCGGGCCCCGCCAAGCTCATCCAGCGGATACGTGGGCGGCGCAGCGCGCGCGGCGAGCCGGAAGTGACCCGCGACATGGCGCACGAAGGCGGGATGATCGGCTGGGCCGGATCGCGCGCCTGGCGCAGCCTGACCGAGCTTTCCCGCGCCGATGTGCGCCGCCAGTCGCGCCAGCTCGCCGCGCTGAGCACCTGGCTCGATCGATGATTCCCCGAAAGGTGCTGATCGTCGGGCTCAATTACGCGCCCGAGCCGGTGGGAATTGGCCCCTATACGCAAGGCTTTGCCCAGGCGCTGGTCGAAGCAGGCGCAGAGGTCACTGCCGTGGTAGCCAAGCCCTATTACCCGCAGTGGCGCGTCGCCGAACCCTATTCCGGCGGTGGCTGGCGGAGCGAATGGGATGGCGCGGTACGCGTGATCCGGTGCCCGATTTACGTACCGGCTGAACCCGGTGGATTGAAGCGGATCGTCCATCTGGCCAGTTTCATGCTTTCGGCGCTTTTTCCGGCGCTGCGCGTGGCATTGCGAGGCGAAAAACCAGATGTCGTGTTTACCGTAGCTCCCGCCCTGCTGGGGGTGCCGACCGCGTGGCTCGCGGCCAAGCTTACTGGCGCGAAACTATGGGTCCACGTTCAGGATTTCGAGGTAGAGGCAGCGCTTGCCACTGACCTGATGGCGCAGAGCGGTGTCGCCGCGCGGCTTGCGCGGTGGACTGAGAACCACCTGCTGAAGCTCGGCGATCGCGTTTCGACCATCAGTCCGCAAATGTGCGCCAAGCTGGTCGACAAGGGCGTGGCACCCGAACGCGTGTTCGAGATGCGTAACTGGTCCGACGCCCGCTTTGCATCCGACCCCGAGGGAGCCGCACGGATTCGGGCCGATTGGGGCCTGACCGGCAAGGTGGTGGCGCTCTATTCGGGGAACATCGCCCGCAAGCAGGGGATCGAGATCCTTGTCGAGGCAGCACACCTGTTGAAAGATCGCCGGGATATTGCTTTTGTGATCTGCGGCGAAGGTCCTAATCGCGCCGAGCTTGAAAGGTTGGCGCAAGGCCTCGACAATGTGCAGCTGCATGATCTGCAACCAGCCGAAAAGATGGGGGCGATGCTGACCATGGCCGACCTGCATCTGCTGCCGCAGATCGCCGGGGCAGCTGACCTGGTCCTTCCATCGAAACTGACCAACATGCTCGCGTCGGGGCGGCCGGTGGTGGCGACGACCGACCCCGGGACGGGACTTTTTGCCGAAGTCGAGGGCTGCGGAGCGATCACGCCGCCCGGAGACGCCGCGGCGCTGGCCCAGGCTATTGCCCGGCTTGCCGATGATCCAGAGAGGCGCGAAGCCCTGGGCCGTGAAGCGGCCGATCGGGCAAGAGAGCGCTGGTCCAAGCCGGCTATCATTGCCGGCGCCCTAGCAAGGCTCGGTTGATCAGCCCTTGGCCCAAGGCGACTTGTGCGAGGCCGCTGCAGCCGCCTTGGCCTGTTCCTTCTGCTGGGTCTGTTCGGCAGAAGGAACGGTGCAATAGGCGGTCAGCAATATGCCGAGCGACCAGGTGACCGCTTTCCAGCGGCTGGCGAATACCTGATTGATCTTGGTGCCGAAACCAAACATGCCGGTTACATTAGCGCAGTGAGGTTAAGGAAGCTTTCCCGCCTCGCGCTGAAGCTCATATAGCAGATCAAGCGCTTCACGCGGCGTGAGCGCATCGACATCGAGCGCCTGCAGCCGCTCGCGCAATACGTCGCAGACTTCTTCCTGCACTTCCGCTGCCGCCGCGAACAATGGCAGGTCGCCCAGACCGGCCGCGATACCGCCGGTCTCGGCCCGGCCTTTCTCAAGTCGGTCAAGCACCGAGCGCGCCCGCGCTATGACTGGTGCTGGAACACCCGCGAGCTTGGCGACGGCAAGCCCGTAACTTCGGTCAGCGGGCCCCTCTGCCAGTTCATGCAGAAGAACCAGGTCGCCTTGCCACTCACGCGCGCGGACATGATGGAGCGACAGGGCTTCGCAGCTCTCGGCCAGCCGGGCCAATTCGTGGTAGTGCGTTGCGAAAAGGCACCGACAGCGGTTTGAACCATGCACCGCCTCAACCACTGCCCAGGCAAGCGCCAGCCCATCGTAAGTCGACGTTCCCCGCCCGACTTCATCGAGGATCACGAATGACCGCTCGGTCGCCTGGGCCAGGATCGATGCAGTCTCCACCATTTCGACCATGAAAGTCGAACGGCCGCGCGCCAGATTATCGGATGCCCCCACCCGGCTGAACAGCCGGTCCACCAGGCCGATCCGCGCGGATGTGGCGGGGACGAAGCCGCCAGCTTGAGCAAGCAGTACGATCAGCGCGTTTTGCCGCAGGAAGGTGCTCTTCCCGCCCATGTTGGGGCCGCCGATCAACCACAGCCGATCTGCTTGCGACAGGTTGCAGTCATTGGCCACGAAGCGATCGCCGCGTAGCGCGAGTGCGGCTTCCACCACCGGGTGGCGCCCGCCGGCAATCTCGATAACCGGTTCGGCCACGATCTCTGGCCTGCACCAGCCGCCTTCGGCTGCGCGCTCCGCCTGGCCCGCCGCAACGTCGATCCGTGCCAGCACATCGGCGGTGCGGGCGATTTTGTGCCGATCGGCGGCCGCGCGTTCGCATAATTCTTCGAAGTGCGCTTCTTCGGCAGCCAGGGCGTGGGCGCTGGCTTGCGCGATCCGGCTCGCTTCCTCATGCAATGGCAGCGAGTTGAAGCGCACCGCGCCGGCCATCGTCTGGCGGTGTGTAAACTCGCTGTCGGGGCCCATCAGCGCGTCGGCCTGACGCGCCGGCACCTCGATGAAATAACCCAGCACGCCGTTGTGCTTGACCTTGAGCGACTGGATGCCCGTGGAGTCGCGGTACTTCGCTTCCAGCGCGGCGATCGCACGGCGGGCATTGCCCGAAATATCGCGAAGTTCGTCGAGCGCGTGATCATAGCCAGCAGCGATGTAACCACCCATGCTGCGTTCGGTTGGCGGGGCCGGAACCAGCGCGCGGCTGAAGTGATCGGTGAGCGCCGCGTGCCCGGTCAGGCTGGGTAGCAGCAAATCGAGAAAGGCAGGACGATCCTTCCGTGCCTGCAAGTGATCGTGGATGCGCCGCGCTTCAGAGAGACCGTCTCGCAGCTGGCCAAGGTCGCGCGGGCTGCCGCGTCCGGCAACGATCCGGCCCAGCGCGCGGCCAAGGTCAGGAAGGGCGCGCAGGACCGTGCGCAGGTCACCGCGCAGCAAAGGATCGTTGTGGAGCCACTGGACCAGAGCAAGCCGCGCTTCGATCTGTGCCGCGTCGGTGAGCGGGGCAGACAGGTCCTCGGCAAGCTGCCGCGCGCCCGCGCCGGTCACGCAGCGATCGACCGCCTCGATCAGGCTACCCCGCCTGCCGACCTGGCTCGAACTCATGATTTCAAGGCTGGCCCGGGTTGCTTCGTCCATTGCCAGGTGCGATTCGCCCGATCGCGCGATTGGCGGCAAAAGTAACGGCAATGTGCCGCGTCCGACGTGATCAAGATAGGCAACCAGGCCGGCTGCAGCTGCCAGCATCGGGCGCGTGAAGGCACCGAACCCATCGAGCGTTGCCACATCGTGCAGTGCCTTCAGCCGGCGGTCTCCCTCTTCGCTCGAAAATTCGCGAGCCGGGCGGGTTATCGCTTCAGGGGGAGCTTCGGCAAGTCCATCATCGACCACCACTTCGCTTGCGCCGAGACGCGCCAGCGCCGCCCCCAACCGATCTGGCGAACATTCCTCGAGCTCCATCCGCCCGGTCGAGATATCGCAGGAGGCGATCCCGCAAGTGCCGCGTATTTCGCACACCGCCGCAAGCAGGTTCGCGCGGCGCGGCTCGAGCAATGCTTCCTCGGTGAGCGTGCCCGCCGTCACGAAGCGGACGATGTCGCGCGTCACCAACGCCTTGGAACCACCGCGCTTTTTCGCCTCTTCGGGGCTTTCGGTCTGCTCGGCAATCGCGACCCGGCACCCGGCTTTGATCAGACGGGCCAGATAGCCCTCAGCCGAGTGAACCGGGACACCGCACATCGGGATCGGCACCCCCATATGCTCGCCCCGGCTGGTCAGTGCGATGTCGAGAATCTGGGCAGCGGCCCGGGCGTCGTCAAAAAACAGCTCGAAGAAATCACCCATGCGGTAGAACAGCAGGCAGTCCGGCGCCTCCGCCTTCAAGGCGAGGTATTGGGTCATCATCGGAGTTGCCGCGGTACTGGCTGCGGGGGCGTGCATGGTGCGGGTCTAGCCGTCCTGCTGGCGATTCGGGAGGCATTGTAGGCAAGCTTTCCCCTATCGCGTCACGGCGGCTTCCGTTAGGGCGAAGGCCATTGCGGGAGATACCAGTGTCAGACAAAACCCACAGGGAAGAAGCCCCACGCGAAGCCGGCAGCGTCCGCTTCACCGAGCGCGAGGCGCTGTTTTATCACAAGACCATTCGCCCCGGTAAGATCGAGATCATCGCCTCCAAGCCGATGGCAACACAGCGCGACTTGAGCCTCGCTTATTCGCCAGGGGTTGCAGTGCCGGTCCAGGCCATCGCCGACAACCCGGCAGACGCCTACGAATATACTGCGAAGGGCAACCTCGTGGCGGTGGTTTCGAACGGCACCGCGATCCTTGGCATGGGCAACCTCGGCGCGCTGGCATCCAAGCCTGTGATGGAAGGCAAAGCGGTGCTGTTCAAGCGCTTCGCCGACGTCGATTCCATCGACATCGAGCTTGCCAGCGAAGACACCGATGCGCTGATCGAGGCGATCGCGATGATGGAGCCGAGCTTCGGCGGCATCAATCTGGAAGACATCAAGGCTCCCGAATGCTTCATCATTGAGCAGGCCCTGCGCGACCGGATGAATATCCCGGTGATGCACGACGACCAGCACGGCACTGCGATCATCGCCGCTGCCGGGCTGGTCAATGCCTGCCACCTGACCGGACGCAAGTTCGACGAGGTCAAGGTGGTGGTTAACGGCGCCGGTGCCTCGGCGCTGGCCTGCACCGCGCTGATCAAGTCGATGGGGGTGCGCCATGAAAACGTGCTGGTCTGCGATACCAAGGGCGTGATCTACCCGGGCCGCGAGAACGTCGACCAGTTCAAGTCTGCCCATGCAGTCGTGACCGACAGGCGCACACTGAAGGAAGCGCTGGTGGGCGCTGATATCTTCCTCGGCCTGTCAGCCGCCGGTGCGGTGACGCAGGACATGGTCAAGGACATGGCCCCCGCCCCGATCATCTTCGCGATGGCCAACCCCGATCCCGAAATTACCCCGCCCGATGCCAAGGCGGTGCGACCCGATGCGATTATCGCGACCGGGCGCAGCGACTATCCCAACCAGGTCAACAACGTGCTCGGCTTTCCCTTCATCTTCCGCGGCGCGCTCGATGTGCGCGCAACCGCGATCAACGAGGAGATGAAAATTGCCGCGGCCTATGCCATCGCCGAGCTGGCGCGCGAACAGGTACCCGAGGAAGTCGCCGCGGCCTATGGGCAG
Source organism: Novosphingobium sp. (assembly GCA_046063295.1). Taxonomy (GTDB): domain Bacteria; phylum Pseudomonadota; class Alphaproteobacteria; order Sphingomonadales; family Sphingomonadaceae; genus Novosphingobium. The sequence continues at coordinate 16,016 of JBJTMA010000075.1, read as the reverse complement.
AAGTACCATTTCGGTCCCGATTACATCATTCCCGCCCCGTTCGATCCGCGGCTGATGGAAGTCGTTTCCTCGGCGGTCGCCAAGGCGGCGATGGATTCGGGCGTAGCGCAGAAGCCCATCGAGGATTTCGACGCCTACCGTACCGAGCTCAAGTCGCGGCTCAACCCGACCACCTCGGTGCTGACCGAAGTCTACGATCGCGTAAAGGCCAATCCCAAGCGGATGATTTTCGCCGAAGCCGAAAACGAAATCGTCCTGCGCGCAGCGATCCAGTACCGCGATTTCGGCTATGGCGAGCCGGTGCTGGTGGGCCGGACCGAAGCCGTCCGCGCCAAACTGGTTGAACTCGGCGTCGAACAGCCCGAAGCTTTCCAGATCGAGAATTCGGCGGTCAGCATCTATGTCCCCGCGATGGTCGAGCTGCTTTACGAGCGGCTGAAGCGGCGCGGCTTCATGGAGCGGGACGTGCGCCGGATGGTCAACCAGGACCGCAACGTCTTTGCCTCGCTGCTGCTCAAGATGGGCATAGGCGATGCGATGGTCACCGGCATGACCCGGACCTTTGCGCAGACCATGCGCGAAGTGCGCCAGGTGCTCGACCCCCAGGAAGGCCGCCTGCCCTTCGGCATCCACCTGATGATCGGCAAGAACTACACGGTTTTCCTTGCCGATACGACGGTGAACGAACGGCCCAGCGCCGCTGACCTTGCGGTGATAGCCAGGGAAACAGCCGCGGTTGCACGGCGACTTGGGCACGAACCGCGCGTTGCCTTCCTGTCTTACTCGACCTTCGGCAACCCGCCTGGGCGCTATCTGGAAAACATTCGCGATGCGGTGGCAATCCTCGACGCCGAACAGCCTGGGTTCGAATACGAGGGCGAACTGGCGCCCGATGCGGCGCTCAATCCGTCGGTGATGAAGAATTATCCGTTCAGCCGCTTGTCGGGCCCGGCCAACGTGCTGGTCATGCCTGGGCTGCAATCGGCCAACATTTCAGCCAAGCTGCTGCGCGAACTGGCCGGAAACGCAACGATCGGGCCGATGCTGCTGGGCATGGAAAAGCCGGTGCAGATCGCCCCGATGACTGCGATCGCGCCCGACGTGCTGACGCTGGCAGTGCTGGCGGCAGCGGGCGTGGCGGGCTGACCTGATGGACCTGCGCCCGCGCCGCAGTGCGCTGTTCCTGCCCGCCTCGAACCCCAAGGCAATCGGAAAGGCGCGCGATCTTGAAGCCGATGTGGTGATCCTCGATCTTGAGGACGCCGTCGCTCCAGAGGCCAAGGACGAGGCGCGCATTGCTGCTGTTCAGGCAGTCAAGGATGGCGGGTTCGGGCGCCGTGAACTGGTAATCCGGGTCAATGGTCTTGATACCGCTTGGGGCGCGCGCGATCTTGAAGCAGTTGCCGCCGCTGGACCTGACGCGGTGCTCGTCCCCAAGGTGAGCACCTGCGACGATCTGCGCGCTTACGATGCCGCACTCGCCGCCGCCCCTGCAGGCACGCGGCTGTGGACGATGATCGAAACCTGCGCCGTCCTGCCTGTGCTCCCCGCATTGGCGGAACTCCAAGGTTCAACCCGGCTTTCCGCCTTTGTGCTGGGCACCAACGATCTCGCCAAGGACATGCGCGCGCAGATCAGGCCCGGCCGTGCACCGTTCCTGCCGGTATTCACCGCGGCAATATGCGCGGCGCGCGCCAATGGCCTGGTGGTCATCGACGGCGTCTGCAACGAATTTCGAGATAGCGAAGTCGTTCGCCGCGAGGCCGAGCAGGGACGCGAATTCGGCTTTGACGGCAAGTCGCTGATCCATCCCGATCAGATTGCGCCAGTCAACGCCGTATTCACGCCAAGCGCAGCCGAAATCGCAATGGCAGAGGCTATCGTGGCGGCGTTTGCCGATCCTGCAAATGCGGGGAAGGGCGCAATCCGCGTCGAGGGCAAGATGGCCGAGCTCCTCCACCTCGACCAGGCACGGCGGACTCTCGCGATCGCCGCCGCTATCGCCTAACTCCAGGCGCGGTAAGCGCCGTAGAGGCTGGTTACGGTCAGGACCACACCGACCAGGATGAGCATGAACTTGGGATCGAACCGCTTGGCGACCCACGCGCCCAGCGGTGCGGCGAGCAATCCACCGATCAGCAATCCGAGCGTGGCGCCGGCGACATCGGCGATGCCAAGGTTCCAGATGAAAGCAGCGGAGACCGCAAGCGTCAGGAAGAATTCGACCGAATTTACCGTGCCGACGACCTTGCGCGGATCGGCCCCCTGGATCAGCAGGTTCGAGGTCACCACTGGCCCCCAGCCCCCGCCACCGGCCGCATCGAGGAAGCCGCCGAACAGGCCGAGCGGCGCAATTAGCCTGGCCTCGCGCAGCTTGGGCGGATAAAACAGCCCGCGCCACAGGATGTAGAAACCGATGGCCGAAAGGTAGATCAGGACGTAGGGTTTGACCACTGCGGCGTCGATCGAGGTGAGGACGTAGGCGCCAAGAATGCCGCCGATCAACCCGGGCACCAGCAGCCGAACGAACAGGCGCTTGTCGATATTGCCGTGGAGCAGATGGCTGATCCCGGAAACCGCGGTGGTGAAGCATTCGACAATGTGGACCCGCTGCGAGGCCAGTGCCGGGGGCACTCCCAATACCGCGACAAGCAAGGTGTTCGAAATCACGCCAAAGGCCATGCCCAGCGCACCGTCCACCAACTGGGCCGCGAACCCGACACCGATAAACGGCAGCAGCGCTTCCAGATTGAAGTGCGAAATCTCCAGCACAGCTGCCCCTCTACCTAGCGTTCACTTCAGCAGATACTTTGCTGCATGCACCCCTGCGAGAAAGAAATTCGTGGGCTACGGCAAATGGAAATCAATACGCGGCCGGGCCCCGCGGCTGCGTCCCGAGATTCAACGGACCGCGATCGAGTGAGCGGATGATCCGCGGGCCAGCGCCTTGCGCGAGACCTTGACGCAGCGAACCTCTACCACCGGGTAATCGGCGCGCAGGGCAAGATCGCTGCCTAGCGCGGAATCGACCTGAGCCTGGCATTGCGCCGGAGCGGCATAGACCTGCTCGGGCGCAGCGATCCTTTCGCAGGCGGTGCCGTCATCGGCACAGCCGAACATCAGCAACGTATAGGCAACCAGGCTCATTTCCGCGTGCTCCTCGCCGATTCAACCGGCAGAGGCGAACAAGGTTCCCGGCTTCAATCAGACTGGGTCAGGGCCCTTGCCGCGGCGGCAGCGTGAAGAGTCGTGGTGTCGAACAGCGGGACGTCGCTGTGCTCCTGCCCGATCAGCAGCATGATTTCGGTGCAGCCAAGGATCACCGCCTGTGCGCCGCGCTCGACCATCCGCGCGATCACGCCGCGATAGGCATCTTGCGACGTCTCGCTCACCACCCCCGCAATGAGCTCGTCATAGATCACAGCGTGGACCAAGGCGCGGTCCGCATCGTCGGGAACGATCACTTCAAGATCGTGGCGCATCCGCAGGCGTTCGCGGTAGAATGCCTGCTCCATCGTAAAAGCAGTGCCAAGCAGGCCAATCTTGCCCAGGCCCGCAGCCCGGATGGCTTGGCCGGTCGGATCGGCAATGTGCAGCAGCGGCACCCCTGCCGCGTGTTCCACGGCATCGGCCATCAAGTGCATCGTGTTGGTGCAGATGATCAGCCCATCGGCACCGGCAAGCACCAGCCTGCGGGCCGCGTCCTCCATGATCTCGGTCAAGCGGTCCCAGTCGCCGGCGCGCTGAAGTTCTTCGATTCTCGCGAAGTCGAACGACCACAGCAGGCAGGGCGCCGAGGCAGCCGCCCCCTTTGCACCGCGGTACGCTTCATTGATCAGGCGGTAATATTGGGCAGAGCTTTCCCAGCTCATACCGCCGATCATGCCGAGCAATTTCATGCCAGGCTGCGACGCCGGGCGTAGAAGAAATAGATCAGCAGGCCGACTGCATTCCAGACGAAGAACGACTTCTGGGTAATCGCCTGAAGCCCCGTGAACAGGTAAATGCAGCCCACGATCGCAAACGGGCAGACCAGCCATGCCAAGGGCGTGCTGAACGCTCGTTTCGCGTCGGGCGCACGCCGCCGCATGACCAGCACGCAGGCGGCAACCGCGATAAAGGCGCAGAGCGTGCCGGCATTGGCCAGGCTTGCGATCAGGTCGAGCGGGAGCGCCGCCGCCAGAAGTGCGACAAAGATGGCGGTGACCGACGTAATCCGTGCCGGGACGCCGCGCGCGGAAACCCGCGCCAGGCTTTCGGGCAGGAAGCCGTCGCGCGCCATCACCATGAAAATGCGACTTTGCCCATAAAGGAAGGCGAGAATCACGGTTGGCAGCGCGATCACTGCGGCACCGGCGACGATCGTTGCAACCGTCGGACTGCCTATCGTGCGCAGGATCAATGCCAAAGGCTCGTCGCTCTTGCCGAATTCGGTGTAATGCACCGCTCCCACTGCCGCCGCTGCAACGACGATATAGATCAACGTGCAGACAGCCATCGAACCGACGATCGCGATAGGCAGGTCGCGGTCGGGGTTCCTGGTTTCCTCCGCCGCCGTCGAGATCGCATCGAAGCCATAAAAGGCGAAGAAGATGATCGCCGCGGCTCCGAGCATGCCATACTTTACCCCGCCCTCGCCCGGTGTGCTGCCATAGCCATGCGGAGCGAATGGCTGGAGATTGGCCGGATCGAAATGCGGCGCGGCCACGGCGACGAAGAGCGCCAGTGTGACCAACTTCAGCACGACCAGCGCCGAATTGACCCGTGCGCTTTCATGCGTGCCGCGTGCCAGCAGCGCGGCAACCACTGCGATGATAAATACGGCCGGCAGGTTGATGCCGAAACTCGTAATCTTTCCTGCTGCCACCGTAGGGCCGTGCGTCAGCACATCGGGCAAATGGATGCCCAGCCCGGTGAGGAACCCGTTCGCATAGCCTGACCAACCCACCGCAACGGTCGACACCACCAGCGAATATTCAAGGATCAGGGACCATCCGACGACCCAGGCAAAGACCTCACCCAGCACTGCGTAGCTATAGGTGTAGGCGCTGCCCGATGCCGGAATGGTGGTTGCCATTTCGGCATAGGCCAACGCGGCACAGGCGCAGATCACGCCGGCGACCACGAACGACCACAGCACCGCCGGGCCGGCACGGTCCGCGCCGACGCCGATCAGGGTGAGGATCCCGGTGCCAACGATCGCGCCCACTCCCATCGCCATCAGGTGCGGCCAGGTCATCGTCCGCGCGAGGCGGTGGTGTTCGGGCAGCTCGTGAGCGGCGGGAATGGTCTTACGGCGCAGCAGCGATGTCATGTGGTTCTCCCCAGACACACGCTTATGCCAGCATCGGCGCTCAGGGCAATCGGCGGTAGCGGAAGTACCAGACCTCATGCCCATAAACCGTACGCGCCTTGACCTCGTAGCGGGTTTCGGGCCAGCCGGCGGGACGGTTCTGGAACTGGGCGGGATGGTCGCACAGCCAATCGAACTGCTCGGTATGGCGCCGCATCACCATCAAGGCGTGGCGTAAATAGACCGCATGGTCGGTGCCAAAGCGAAACTCCCCGCCCGGGCGCAGCTTTGCCGCGAACAGATCAACCGGACCATCATTCATCATCCGGCGCTTGGCGTGCCGGGCCTTCGGCCATGGGTCGGGATGCAGCAGGTAGATGAAACTCAGCGCGCCATCGGGAATGCGCTGCAACACCTCCAGCGCGTCGCCGTGATGAATCCGCACATTGCCCAGTGGCGGATGTGCGCCGCCATCCCCGTCGACATGGACCAGCGCCTGCGCCACCCCGTTGAGGAAAGGCTCGGCCCCGATGAAGCCGTGATCGGGCAACATGTCGGCACGCGCCGCCATATGCTCCCCGCCCCCGAAACCGATCTCGAAATGCAGCGGACGTTCGTCGCCGAACAAGGCGAGCGACGTGACGGCACCGGTTTCGGGCATCGCGATGCGCGGCAGCAGGGTATCAACCAGCCCTTGCTGTCCGGCACGCAGCGGTTTGCCCTTCGAGCGGCCATAAAGCCGATTGAGCGTGGTCGGATCCCCGGGTTTGTGCGCGGTCATGGCGCGGCGCGATGGCAGCAGGCGGGGCGACGGACAAGAAAATTGTGATTGCCGCTGGTGGTTTGCTGTGGTGATCAGGGGGCCATGTCCTATCTCCCGCCTGCGTCAGTTGCGCTGTCGCGCCTTAACGCGAAAGAACGGGAAGTGCTGCGCCTGCTTACCGCAGGGCACACGGTGAAGAGCATCGCCGCGCAGCTCGGCCGGTCCGAAGCCTCAATCAACGAACGGCTGCGCGAGGCGCGGCGCAAGACCGGGATCGGCAGCAGCCGCGAACTCGCCCGCCTGCTCGACGCCCAAATAAATCGTGACAGAAAAATCGATCTGGCGGCTTCGATCAGCACTGCCGACGGTCCGGTTCAGCCCCGCGCTGTGGGGCGTCAAACGCCGAAAGGACCGATACTCATGCTTATTGCCTTGACCCTTGCTGCAAGCACCATGGCGCTAACGCGCGGCGATGCCGGGCCGGCCGCGGTTCCACATGCAGCTGCGGCAGCGGCTGTGCGCCAATCGCCGCTGGCAGGCCGCTGGGCGCTCGATACGTCCAAAATACCTGCCGAGGAGCGTCCTCGTGCGGTGACGATAACCTTCACCGCGGCACCGGGCGACCAATGGTACACCAAGGTGGAAATCGTCGCTCCCGATGGCAGCGTGCGCACCGCGGAATCAACCGCCATGCCCGGCGGCGCGGCTGTGCCGATTACCGGAACGATGGACTTCATCGACACGGTCAAGCTGCGCCAGCCCGAACCCGGCACGATCGTGATGACCCTGGGCAAGAACGGCAAGCCGGTTTCGACGCGGGTCTACACCGTATCGAACGATCGCAAGTCGATGACCGAGACGATCATCTGGGCAGCCGACGCCTTGCCCGGACTGGAGACAACCTACTTCAACCGGGTTGGTTGATCCAAGGCGCATCATTTGATGGGCCGGCCGCCGGCTGGCCCCTTTATCCAGGAAAGGATCAGGCCTTGCGCAAAGCCGACGCCTTGTGCGCGGCCCGCTTGCCTTCAGCGGTCTCTACCAGGAATTCCGGGTTGTCCATCGAGGCGGCGACGTGGTGGCCCTTGATCTCCATCGGCTCGGTCACCCTGCGCACGACTTTGCCGTGGGCGGTGCCCGCATGGCTTTTCCAGCTGACGTGATCGCCTTTTTTGAGATGCTTGGTCATATGCGCCGAACGCGCGCCTGTCTGCTGCGGTTCCCCATGCGTGACTGCCGCTTCGGCCACCGCGATTTTCCTACATGGCGGCGGCTTGATAGAACGCTGCCTTGATGCCCCGCGCCGCCACAACCAACATTCCGGGACGCCGCCGCCCCACCTGCGGCAGGGCCGATTTGCGGCTGTACCAATTTTTGGAGCAGGGCAGTGGTCCATGCGGTCCAAGGCCAACACGAAAACGGCCCGTCTCTGGCGAGACGGGCCGCTTTCGGGCAATCAGATCGTGCAAAGAATCAGGCGGCCTGCGCCTCTTCGCCCGGATCCCGCAGCACATAGCCGCGGCCCCAGACGGTTTCGATGTAGTTTTCACCGCTGCAGGCATGGGCAAGCTTTTTGCGCAGCTTGCAGATGAACACGTCGATGATCTTAAGTTCGGGTTCGTCCATCCCGCCATACAGGTGGTTGAGGAACATTTCCTTGGTCAGCGTGGTGCCCTTGCGCAGCGAAAGCAGCTCGAGCATCGCATATTCCTTGCCGGTCAGGTGCACGCGGGCACCATCGACTTCGACCGTCTTGGCATCGAGGTTGACCGCCAGCTTGCCGGTGCGGATGACCGACTGCGAGTGGCCTTTCGAACGGCGCACGACGGCGTGGATGCGGGCAACCAGCTCTTCGCGGTGGAAAGGCTTGGTCACGTAGTCGTCGGCGCCGAAGCCGAAGCTGCGGACCTTGGAATCCATTTCCGAAATGCCCGAAAGGATCAGCACCGGGGTCTGCACCTTGGCGACGCGGAGCTTCTTGAGCACATCGTAACCGTGCATGTCGGGCAGGTTGAGGTCCAGGAGGATGATGTCGTAATCATACAGCTTGCCCAGGTCCAAGCCCTCTTCGCCGAGATCGGTCGAATAGACGTTGAAGCCCTCGGTAGTCAGCATCAGTTCGATGGCCCGGGCCGTAGTCGGCTCGTCCTCGATCAGCAACACACGCATGGGTTGTCCCCTTTTGCCCCGTTTCGGCGAATAACCCCTTGGTAAGGGTCATTGCCTTCCATTAACCATATGACCAATGAAGATGAAAGGTTAATTTCTCGTAAACGGCGGAATCGCGCGAGTCGTTTGCCTAGCCTTCAATGACCCGCGTTTCGGGATGGTGCTTGTCGAGGTGTTTACGGATGATCCGGAGGTTGCGGGTGTTCGAACGAAAGGCAAAGTCGAACAGATCACCTGCCACCGGGACAGCGCCAACCAGGCTGTCGATCCCGACGTTGCCCGCCATGCGCCACAACTGCCAGCGGGGCATACCGAGATTGCGAGCCTCCCATACCATATAGAGGCCCATCGCCGCGGTAATCAGGTCGCCTGCAACCGGGATGAGCCCCACGATCGAATCGAGCCCGACCCGGCGGCCGGGCAGTCCAGGAACTTCGAACAGCCCTTCAAGTATCTTTTCCAAGGCCTCGATACGCTGACGCACCGACTGGGGATCGGTGCCCAAAGCGAGCTGCGGAGTAATCGGCTGAGGCTTGATAGGCATTTTCGCGGCACCCTGTCGCGGACGGGGCGCCCGCCCCATTCATTTGGGAATGAAGGCCATCGGCATCAAGGGATGCATGCCCCAACGATTCGGGGCGAACCCGTTGATCCCGCCAATCAGCGACCAGCGGATCGGCGCACCGAACGGAATATAGGCATTTGCCGTGGTCAGCTGGGCTTCGGCCTGCGCATAGAGATCGGCCCGCTTGGCCATATCGGGTTGAGCCTGGGCTTCGCCAACCAGCTTGTCGGCAGCGAGGCTGCACAGGGCGCGCGCATTAGTGCAGCTCAGCTGATTGAAGAACCAAGCAGGGCGATCGTACCGCGCCACCCGGTCAAGCAGCCGCAGGTCGGCGTCGGCACCGGCTCCGACCCGCCGCAGATCCATCCCGGCCGCCTTGAAGTCAGCAGACAGACGATCAAACAACAGGTCCGCGCCCGGACCCGCTGGCAGCGCGATCCTCAGCAAAACCGGGCCATGCCCTGACTTCCACTGCGCGACCCGCGCAGAAGCCTGCGCGCGCCGCTCATCCATGGAACGGCCGGCCCAGCGTTCGCCCACAGTGCCGTTATCGCCTTCAAGGCCAGGATTAAGTACGCGCGTGGTTGCGGTCCAACCGCCGATGTTGAAAGCGCCGATCAAGGCATCGCGATCCACGGCCATGGCGATTGCTTCACGGTTCTCCGGCTTTGCCAGGAAACCATCGTCGTGCACGACGGCCAGGCCGAACAGCCCGGCGACCGGATCGAGACGGATCGAGCCGCGCCCGATACCCGCAACGTCGAGCCGCGGGAAATCGGCAAAGCCCCCGCCAAGAACCAGGTCGATCTTCCCCTGGTTGAACAGCTCAACCGCACGTGCGGCCGGAACGGCTGAAAGGCGGAGTGACCGGACCCGTTTCGACCAGTCTTCCTGAGGCGGCAGGCCCCTGTCTTCCGGCGGAATTGCGCGCAGCAGCACGCCGCTCAACTGGCGCTCCTTATCGCTGTCCCGCCTGGCCTTCATCGGACCAGCCCCACGCCCGGCATAGGTCATGCCAAGCTCTGGCTGGGCGAGTACCTGCAGAAAATCGGGCATCTGGCGGCTCAGGCGGATCTCGATCACCCGGCCAGCCATGGCCTTCACTTCTTCGATCGCGTTCAGATCCGCGCCGAGCGGTTGGCCCGACTGGCCGCGGATTGCCTGCAGCAAGGCGGTTCTTGCTGCATCGGCCTGGATCGGCGAGCCGTCAGGCCAGGTTCCGTCGCGCAAACGGAATATGTAGCTCAGACCGTCGTCGGTAACGATCCAGCGATCGGCAAGCGCGGGCACCACGCGACCCTGCTCGTCAAAGGCGACAAGGCCCTCGGTCGTCGCCGCACGGAGCAATTGCGCAGCCAACGGCAATTGCGCCCCGCTCGCGAATGTCGAGCCTGGCTCGCCGATAGCGAGAACTTCGACCGGACGGTCGTCATCGCCGAAGCAGCCGCCCAGCGCGAGCGTGGCGGCCAGCACGCTGAGGGTGGGCAGGAGGCGAAACGGCGGCATTGCGCCGGGTCTTAACGGAAATTGCCCTGGCGGCCCAGTCGCTTTGCAGCGGCCGGCCAAATCACATCTTTCAAAGCTTCCGCAGCGCGCCCGGTTCGACGGTCGCCAGTGGCGGGCGGACGTAGCGCGGAGTCGATTCGCCGGCTTCGACCGGGGCGCGGGCAACACGCGGATCGATATCTTCGCGGAATGCAATGCCGAATCGATTGTCCTGCACCCAGGCAACCGAACCTTCGACCCAGCCGATGTTGCGAACATTGACCCACGCAACCTGTCCGCGCTGCACGATCGGGCCGCCTTCGGCCATCAGACCGCCAGCCGAAAGGTTGCGCACACGGATCCGGTGATCGCCCTCGATTCCGTCGATCCGCAAATCAGCCATGACGAACAGGCTGTCACGAGTGATCTGCCGGTGGTCGTTTGCGGACATGGTCTTGCGGTCTCTCCTGGCGCGTCAGTTGCAAAACCGCAGCGCCTAAGCCCTGTAAGTCCTGCAATCTGACCGCACCCTAAAGCGCACTGGCAAAAAAGCGGTTAACGCGGCTGCAGGGTTTTTCAGTCGTCGCGAGAAATTTTTTCGCGGCGCTCGTGTGCTTCCTGGGCCTCGACCGTCATGGTGGCAATCGGTCGCGCACAACCGTCCAAGTCCGATCGGCTCACCCGTCACTTCGCAGTACCCGTATTCACCTTCTTCAATCCGGCGCAGCGCCGAATCGATCTTTGAAATGAGCTTGCGCTGACGGTCGCGGGTGCGAAGTTCGATGCCCCAGTCGGTCTCACTCGACGCCCGGTCGTTGAGATCGGGTTCGCGGATTGGGCCGTCCTGAAGCTGCTGCAATGTGTCCTGCGCGGCGACATGGATCAGCTTTTTCCATTCAAGCAGCAGCCGGCGGTAATAGTCGAGCTGCGGCTCGGACATGTACTCCTCGCCCTCGCTAGGCGCATAATCGCCCGCGATTGCGCGTTTGGCCTTGGCCAGGACGTCAATCTCATCACCGAGAACCGTCGCCATAAACTCTCCACACAAGATGCGGACCGTCCCCAAGTCCTGCGGCTTCGAGTGTTCCCGATAGCCCTGCGGTGCCGTTCCGAGCGCGCCTATAGGCTTGGGTAGATTCCCGCACAAGCGCCAATGAGCGAGCCCGATACATTGCGGGGGATTAGGGGCGGATGAACGGTGAAACCCCTGCGAATTCAGGATTTTTCTCGGTTGCTCCGCATCGAGGATCCCGCATTGAAACATTTCTGCTCCCCGCGTTAACCTTTTGTTGAGCATGTTCGGGAAGTTTCGGACCTGTCGGCAGGCTCGGGGGCTTGCCCAATTGGGGGTAGATCGAGATGAGCATTGCCTGGATTCAGAATGGCGCGGTTCCCGTGAGCCACGAAGCCAACGAAGACCTGCTGGTCGCCAGCTGCCTTGCCGCTGCGGCGCAAGGTGACATCAGCGCATATTACGACCTTGGCGTCGCCTATTCGACCGGTAGCCACGGCGTGGATTGCGATCTCATCGAAGCGCACAAGTGGTTCAATCTTGCCGCGGTCAATGGACACGGCGAAGCCCAGATGTGCCGGGCCGACATTTCCGAGGAAATGACTGCCCGCGAAATCGCTGAAGCCCAGCGCCGCGCACGCGAATGGATCGCGGCTTCGCAGCGCCGCGCGGCCTGACGCTCAAGCCTTCCTGAACGGGGTCCGTTCGGCCAGATGGAGCTGGTCGGAAGCGACCCGGGCGCGCTCCCTTTGCAGAAAGTCTGCGACCGCTTCCCGAAAGCCGGGATGGACGATGTAGTGCGCCGACCAGGTCTGCAACGGTTCGTAACCACGGGCCAGCTTGTGGCCGCCCTGCGCTCCCGCCTCGACCCGCGACAGGCCCAGTTCGATCGCGGCATCGATTGCCTGGTAGTAGCACAGCTCGAAATGCAGGAACGGCTTGTCGACGGTCGCACCCCAATAGCGGCCATAGAGCGCATCCGGGCCGATGAAGTTCAGCGCGCCCGCGATCGGCTGATCGCCATCGAACGCTAAAACCAGCAGCACCTCCTCACCCATTCGCTCGCTGAACAGCGAAAAGGCTTCGCGGGTCAGGTAGGGGTGCCCCCATTTGCGCGCCCCGGTATCCTGATAGAACAGCCAGAAGGCATCCCAGTGCACCTCGCGAATTGCGCTCCCGCGCAGCTGCCGGATTGTCACCCCGTCCTGCGCCGCTGCGCGTTCCTTGCGGATGTCCTTGCGCTTGCGTGACGACAGCGCTCCAAGAAAGTCATCGAAGCTGGCATAGCCCCGGTTTATCCAGTGGAACTGGAGGTCGCTGCGAAGCAGCCAACCCGCGCTTTCGAAGAGCGGAAGCTGAGCGGGCTCAATGAACGTCGCGTGCGCCGAAGATAGACCGTTCGCCTCGCACAATTGCTCCGCCGCGCGCAGCAGGGGCCCTGAAAGTGCGCCATCGGCCACCAACAGCCGCGGCCCGCTCGCCGGGGTAAACGGCGCGGCTATTTGCAGCTTGGGGTAATAGCTCCCGCCCGCACGCTGCCACGCATCGGCCCACGAATGGTCGAACACATACTCACCCTGGCTGTGCGCCTTGAGATAGGCGGGCAGAGCAGCGATCAGCTTGCCATCGGCACCGGTAATCGTAATCGGCGCCGGGCTCCATCCAGTGCCCGGGCCGACGCTTCCCGAATCTTCCAGCGCCGTGAGGAAGGCGTGGCGCATGAACGGATTGCCGCCCGCAAGCGCATCCCATTCGGGGCCGGGAAGTTCACCGACGCTGGCCCCCAGCCGAGCCTCGATCACGCCACCCCTGCTCCTTCGGCAATCGGTGCATCGGCATGGACAAGCGCCCGCTCGCGCAGTTCTTCACTGCGCACGGTCCAGGTCAGCAACGGCAGTCCGCGGCGCTGCTGTGCCGCCGCGAACCGGCTTGGCAGGTCCCGGATATCGTAGGCAAGAAAATCGGGCTTCGCGGCCCACAGCGACAGCCGCCGCTTGATCATTCCCAGCAGGGTCTTTTCGTTCTCTTCGGTCACCACCAGACCGCGTACGGTCAGCGGCGAATGTTGCCTGAACCACCGCACCGCGCGCGGATCGAAGCTCATGATCGCGTGCGGGCCAAGGTAACCCTCCAATGCACGCTTCACGGCAAGACACAGCACTCCGATTTCGCGCTTGGCCCGCCGGGGTGACTTTATCTCGATCAGTAACGGCACCTTGCCGCCGATCTGGGCAAGCAGCTGCGCCAGGGTCGGGATCGTGTCATCACTGCCTGAAATCGTTATCTTGCCGAGTTCGGCGGCGGTCCGAGCGGATAATTTGCCGCTTTCGGCGGTTAGCCGGTCCAGATCGGCATCGTGGAAAACCACCGCTTGCCCATCGCGGCTGCGCTGGACATCGCATTCGATCCCCATGCCGCGCGCGATTGCACCGGCAAAGGCGCTGGGCGAGTTTTCTGGAACACCGGCCAGATGCAGCCCACGGTGGGCGTACTCGCTCGCGCGCAGCCACCGAACCCGCTCGGGCTTGGGCGGCGGCGAAAGCCAGCGATCAAAGAGGCTGAGAACCATATCCAACCCTTCGAGCACATCGTGACGGAGCAAAAATTCGCCAAGTGCAAGGAATGAGGAATGAGCGATGCCGAAGCATCGTGAATGACGAATGACGCCGCAATTGGCGAATTTTTGCCCGCCGCGAAGCGGTCACCCAGCCAGACCCGCTGATCGTCGTCACTCGCCTGGCACGGACCACCGGCCCGTGCTGCAGCTCGTTCCTAGTCAGCGGATCTGGCTGGGTGATCACGATGCGCTCGTAGGGCTGGATATGGTTCTCAAGGCAACGATCGCATCCACTTCGACCGCGCAGCCGAGCGGCAGCACCGGTACGCCCACCGCGGCACGGGCATGCTTGCCGGCATCGCCGAACACCGCGACCATCAGTTCCGAAGCGCCGTTGGCAACCTTGGGCTGGTCGGTGAAGTCGCCCGTCGAATTGACGAAGGCGCCGAGCTTGACCACCCGCTCGACCCGGTCGAGCGAACCCAACGCGGCCTTCAATTGCGCGAGGATCAGCAGCCCGCAGCCCTGCGCCGCTGCAATCCCCTGCTCGAGCGTCAGGTCCTCGCCCAGCCGGCCCTTGACCAGCGTTCCACCCACGAACGAAACCTGCCCCGAAACGTAAGCGAGACCGCCGGCTTCCACTACAGGCACATAGGCCGCGACCGGTGCGGCGGCTTCGGGCAGGGTCAGGCCCAGTTCGGCCAGTTTCGATTCGGCGCTCATGCATCCACTCCTTCGATTCGTTCGAGCAGCCACGGCAGGGCATGCTCCCAATTGTCGATCCGCGCGTGGGCGTGGCCCGCCTCGAACGCACAGGTGATATGCGGCGCCAGCGTCGCCTCGCCGCACAGGTGCAGCCGGTCGATATGCGGCACCATGTCCGCCGCCGAGCCATGATGCTGGGCAAGATCGTCGATGAAGATCGCCTTCGATGGCTGGTACTGCTCAAGAATCTTCTGCAGCGCCGGTCCCTTCGGCCCCTGGTTCGTGAACACCGGCGCATCGATCCCGTGGGCGAGCAGTTGCTGCCGCCGCAGTTCATTGTGGCGATCGCCAAGGTTTGTAAGGATCACCACGTCGGCATGGCTCTGCAATGTGTTGATCGCCTCGACCGCGCCCGCGATCGGCGTCTGGCGGTGCATCTCGTTATCGAAGAACAGCCCGAGCAACCGCCAGATTTCTTCCGGAGCGACCGGTTCGCCGGTCTCCTTGGAGCGGATCGCGTGGGCGAAATCGTTGCCGATCAGCTTGAACGACACGTCCTGCGTCTCGTCGAGCCACTGCCCGAACGGCACGATCATGTGCAGCAGCACTTCGTCGCAATCACTGATGATCAGCGGTCTTGTCATTACAGTTTCTCTCTCGCGGCCATCAGTTCGGCCGGGCCCACGCCAAGTGCCTCGGCCGCACCCACCAGGTCAGGCTCGTGCTGCGCCAGGAAATCGAGCACCGCACCTAGCACCGCCGGATCGCCCAGCCCGGCGCGCAGGGCATCGGCGTCCATGCCGGTCAGCGCGAGCAACCGCGATGCGCGATCCTCGTCCGACACCACCCAGCCGAGCGCGCCCAGCGCCAGGGCCTGCGGATCGGGCGCTGCGGATTTGGGCTCGCGAAGAATTGTCAGGGACTCCGGCACAAGGTAGGGCTGGCTCATGGCAAAGCGCATCCTTGTTGTCGAGGACAACGACCTCAACCGCAAGCTGTTCTGCGACGTCCTCAAGAGCCAGGGCTACGCGGTCGAACCCTGCGCCGACGGGCTGGAAGCCCTGGGCAAGGCGCGCGACTTCGTTCCCAACCTGATCATCATGGACATCCAGCTGCCCAACGTCTCGGGCCTCGACCTGATCGAGGCGGCGAAGAAGGACGCCACTTTGCGCGCAATCCCCGTGCTCGCGGTCACCGCCGACGCCGGCAAGGGCGACGAGGAGCGGATCAGGGATGCGGGGGCCGAGGGGTATCTCGCCAAGCCGGTGTCGATCGGACCATTCATGGCGGCGGTGAAGGGGCTGGTGGAACGACCGGCCGCCTGAAGACAACGCTCGCCCCGATTCTGCCCCATTCGTCGGCCAATGCGCCGGCACAGTTTAGGAGACCTTGTTCCAATGGACCGCGCCGAAACCGCCGCCAAGATTGCCGCGCTGATCGAACCCTTCAACAAGAAGGGCGTGGCGA